>NZ_CP043505.1:2533400-2850075 GCF_008365295.1 Agromyces intestinalis | reverse complement strand
TTCCGCGCACGCGCGGCGCGGCCGCTGCGCTCGCGACCGGCCACGACGAGCGCATGGAGGGGCGGACGTGGTTCGCGGTGCCCGCCACGGATGCCTCGCCGCTGCGCCATGCCGTCGAGGTGCGTCATCCGTCGTTCGAGGAGCGCGCCCACGAGTGGACGGCCCAGCTCGCCCGGCATGGCGTGGCCTCGGTCACCGCCGACACCGCCGGGCGCTACCCGCGGATCGACGCGACGACGGCCGACTTCGCGTACGCGCGGCTGCACGGCGACGAGGAGCTGTACACGTCGGGCTACGACGACGGAGCGATCGACCGCTGGGCGGCGTGGACGCGCGCGCGGCTGGCCGAGGGTCGCGACGCCCACCTCTACTTCGACAACGACGCGAAGGTGCGGGCGCCGTTCGACGCGATGGCGCTCATCGCCCGGCTCGCGCACTGACGGGAATCGAGGGGGGCCTCCCGTTCGGCCGCAGAACGCAGGAGGATAGCGATATGGGTGACCGCACCGTTCAGCCCGACCTCACCGACTCCCAGTGGCAGCGACTGCTCGCCTACGGCGTGCCCTCCGATGCCGCCGAGGGCGAGGTGCTGTTCCGCGCGGGAGACGCGTGGGCCGACCTCATCCTCGTCGAGACCGGCCTGACCGAGGTGGTGCGTGACGCCCTGCCGTGGATGCCCGAGACGCAGATCGCCACGATCGGGCCGCGCGGGTTCCTCGGCGAGGTGGGCCTGCTCAACGGGCAGCGCCCCTTCCTCACCGGCCGGGTCGTCGCCCCGGGCCGCATCCGGCGGATCGACCGTCCGGCGCTTCAGCGACTCATGGCCGAGGACGACGAACTGTGCGACCTGCTGCTGCACACGCTGTGGGCCAGGCGCGAGTTCCTGCGCGCCGGACCCGCCGCGCTCTCGCTGAAGATCGTGGCCTCATCGAGCGCATCCGCGGGCCTCGCGCTGCGTCGCTACGCCGAACGGCTCGACCTCGTCTACACCTGGGTCGAGGCCGACGACCCCGGCAACGCCGAACTGCTCGCAACGCACGGATACCGACGCGACGACATGCCCGTCGCGATCATCCAGGGCGAGCCCCTCTCGAACGCGACGCCCGGCGAAGTCTCCGCGGCCCTCGGGCTCGCCTACACGAACGACGACGAGACGCCCGCCGACCTCGCCGTCGTCGGAGGTGGGCCGGCCGGGCTCGCCGCCGCGATCTACGGCGCGTCCGAAGGGCTGCGCACCGTGCTGCTCGACTCCATCGCACCCGGCGGCCAGTCGGCCGCGACCTCGCGAATCGAGAACTACCTCGGATTCCCGTTCGGCGTCTCGGGTGACACCCTCACCGACCAGGCCTCGCTGCAGGCGTTGAAGTTCGGAGTCAGAGTGTTCGCGCCCTGCGAGGCCGCCGCCCTCGAGTGGGCGGCCGATCCCCTCGCACTCGCGCTCGCCGACGGCACCCGGGTGCACGCCCGCGCCGTCATCGTCACGACGGGCGCGCAGTATCGCCGACTTCCCATCGACCGGTGGGACGAGTTCGAGCAGGGCGGCATCTACCATGCCGCCACCCCGCTCGAGATCCGACAGGTCGCTGGCGACCCGGTCGTCGTGATCGGGGGTGCGAACTCCGCCGGGCAGGCCGCGCTCGCGCTCGCTGCGAATGGATGCTCCGTCCGGTTGGTCGTCCGCGGAGACGGGCTGTCGGCCGCGATGTCGAGCTACCTCGTCGACCGCATCACCGAGGACCCGCGCATCCGCATCCACACCGGCACGCGCGTGACCGGGCTGCACGGCGACTCCTCGCTCGAGCGTGTGACGCTGTCGGGCACGACGAGCGAGGCCGTCGAGTGCCGGGGCCTGTTCTGCTTCATCGGCGCCGAACCCGCGACGGACTGGATCCGTCAGCTCGACCGCGACGACCACGGATTCCTGCGCACCGGGACCGATATCGTGCGACTCGACCCCGCGTGGGGGTCGATGCGTCGCGCACCGCTGCCGTTCGAGACGAGCCTGCCACGGGTGTTCGCGGCGGGGGATGTGCGCCGAGGGTCGATGAAGCGCGTCGCCGCGGCCGTCGGCGAGGGCTCGAGCGCGGTCGCGTCGGTGCATCTCGCCCTCTCCGACCTGCCAGGCTGACGCGGGAGCGCGGGACGCGCGCTGACGGGGAAGCACACCTACGCGAGCACGCGCACGATCACCTCGGGCCCGAGCGCCTGGTCGGCGAACACCAGCCGCACGGCATCGGGATTGCCCGCGCCGGGCCCCCTCGACACGAGGTCGGCCTCGGCCGGGCGATCGAGCCGCAGCCGCTCGCTGCGCAGGTGCTCGAACGCCGGATCGCTCACTGACTCAGCGTAGCGAGACGCACCCTCACCCGCGGGTCGGCCGGATCGCACGCCCGGCGAGCACGGCGAGCATGCCGACCCCGCACCCGAGCGCCGTCTCGACGAGCCGGTCGATGAGCAACGGCCCGACCGCCGTCGGCTGCGCGAGGTGCGCGACGCACAGCGCGAGCGGGGTGATGAACACGAGCGCAGTGCCGTAGTGCCGGCCGACGAACACCTCGGCGCCGAACTGTGCGACGGCGACCACGAGCACCAGCACCCACGCGGCCGGCTCGGGCCACAGCACGAGCGCGGTGACCCCGACGCCGACCGTCGTGCCGAGCACGCGATGCCACGCCCGCGCGAACGAGTGCGCCGCACCGGCTGGCGGAATCACGGCGGACACGCTCACCACCGCCCAGTAGGGGTGCCCGATGCCGAGCAGCAGGGCGGCGGCACCCGCGGCCAGCGCCCCGACGACGTGCTGGCCGATCGCGAGCCACACGCGCGGGTCGGCGAGCGCGGCCCACCGCACCGGCGTCGGCGCGCGCAGCGGTTTGAACCGCCCCGGCCCGAGCAGGCGCCGCAGCAGCCACCCCGACAGGCTCACCGCCCACGCGAACAGCGCCGACCCGGCGGCGATGCCGACCCGGGTCCAGGCTTCGTCGGCGGGTGCCGGCACGCTCGCGCAGACGAGCAGGGCGAAGACGAAGAAGAGCGGGGTCGGCGGCCCGAGGCGTGCGACGTTGACGGTGAGCAGGCCCCCGACGAGCACGCCGACGAGTGCGACCGCGACGCCCGCGGTGCCGGCACCGGAGACCGAGAGCCAGAGGCCGGCGCCGACGCTCGCGACGAGCCCGACGGCCGCGACGGTGAGCGTGCGCACCCGGCCGCGGTACGCCTCGCCGCGGCCGAAGATCGCGGTCATCCCGCCGAAGGCGGCGTATGGCGCCCACTCCACGCGCCCGACCGCGAGGAGGATCGCGAGCGGCACCGCGGCCGCGACGGCGGCACGCGCGGCCACCTCGATGTCGAGCGCCCGGATGTCGCGCCACCAGCCGCGGCGCGCGCCCGGAGCATCCGTGGGCCGACCCTCACCGCCGGGCGTCCCGCCCGCCGGTTCGGCCAGCCCGCCGCTCATGCCGGTCGGCCGCTCACGCCAGTCGGCCGAGCGCGATCGCCGCGTACATGAGCGCGGCGACCGTCTCGCCGTCGGTGATCTCACCGGCCCGGAGCATCCGCACCACCTCGGCCCACGGCACCGCCCGCACGTCGCTGATGCCCTCCTCGCCTTGGTGGTGCGCCGCGTCGGCGGCGGGCCGCAGCCCGGTGGCGAGGAACACGGTCTCGGGTGCGCGGGCGATGCCGTTCAGCGCGTGCATGCGGCCGATCTCACGCCAGTCGGATGCCTCGTACCCGGTCTCCTCGAGGAGTTCGCGCCGCGCGGCGAGGAGCGCGTCCTCGCCGTCGGTACCGCCCGCGGGCACCTCGACGGTCTCGCCGACCGTGTGGCGGTCGATGGTGACGAGCAGCACCTCGTCGGCGTCGGTCACCGCGACCACGAACACCGCCGGGTTCGCCATCTCGACGACGCCGTAGACACCGGCGGCGCCGTCGGGCTTCACCACCTCGTCTTCGACGACGCGGATCCATCGGTTCTCGTAGACGGTGCGACTCGCACGCACGGGCCAGTTCATCGAGACTCGGGCCTACAGCTTCTCGATGGGGGCGATCTTGATGAGCAGCTTCTTCGCGCCGACCCGGTCGAACGCGACGTGCGCGATGCGCTTGGAACCCTCGCCGGTGACCTGGTTCACGGTGCCCTCGCCGAAGTCGGCGTGCCGGATGCGGTCGCCCGAGTCGAGGGTGAGGTCGCCGTTGTCGCGCACGTTCGCGGTGACCTTGTTCGCCCACTCGGTCTTCGTCGCGGCCGACCGCGTGACGCTGAACCGTTCGAGGTCGCGGTCGCGCGTGCCCCACGCACCGCCCGGCCCGCTGCCGGGACGGCGGGCGTTCAGGGCGCGCGGCTGGGTGCCGCCGCGGCTCGTCGCCATCCCCGGCGACTGCTTCCAGTCGACGAGGTGCTCGGGGATCTCTTGGAGGTAGCGACTCGGCATCGCGACGGCGACCTCGCCGAACTGCGCGCGGCTCATCGCGAGGCTGAGGTAGAGGCGCTTGCGTGCCCGCGTGATGCCGACGTAGAAGAGTCGACGTTCTTCGGCGGGGCCGCCCGGCTCGGTCGCCGACATCTGGTGCGGCAGCAGCCCTTCTTCGAGCCCGGTGAGGAACACCGCGTGGTACTCGAGGCCCTTCGCGGTGTGCAGGGTCATGAGCGACACGGTTCCGGATGCGTCGTCGAGTTCGTCGGCGGCCGCCACGAGCGACACCTGGGTGAGGAAGTCGACCAGCGTCGCACCCGGGTTCTCGCGGTCGAAGTCGCGGGTCTGCGCCACGAGCTCCTCCACGTTCTCGGCGCGGGTCTCGTCTTGCGGGTCGCGGCTGTTGCGCAGCGCTGCGATCAGCCCGGATGCCTCGAGCAAGTACACGAGCACGTCGCTGACCTTGGCGGCGCCCTCGTTGGTGCCCTCGTCGAGCCCGCGCTGCGACGGCACCAGCATCGCCGCCGCCTGGTCGAGCACGTCGGCGAGCCCGCCGATCGCCCCACGGACCTTCGGCCCGAGCCCGAGCTCGGCCGCCGAGCGCATCGCCTGGCGGAACGAGATCTCGTTCTGCTCGGCGAACTGCGCGATCGCGGTCTCGGTAGCCGGCCCGATACCGCGCTTGGGGGTGTTCAGAATGCGACGCAGCGCGAGCTCGTCGAGCGGATTGGCGACCGCCGCCAGGTACGCCATCGCGTCCTTGATCTCGGCGCGCTCGTAGAACTTGGTGCCGCCGACCACCCGGTACGGCAGCGCCGACCGCACGAAGATCTCTTCCAGCGCACGGGTCTGCGCGTTGGTGCGGTAGAACACCGCGATGTCGCGGTACGCGACGCCGGCGCGGTGCAGCGCCTCGATCTCGTCGGCGATGAACTGCGCCTCGTCGTGGGCGGTGTACCCGGTGTAGCCGACGATCTTCTCGCCGTCGCCGTCGGCCGTCCACAGCTTCTTGTCCTTGCGGTCGAAGTTGTTCTGGATGACCGCGTTCGCCGCCGAGAGGATGTTCTGCGTCGACCGGTAGTTCTGCTCGAGCAGCACGACCTTCGCACCCGGGAAGTCGCGCTCGAACTCGACGATGTTGCGGATGTCGGCGCCGCGGAAGGCGTAGATCGACTGGTCGCTGTCGCCGACGACCGTGAGCGACGCCCCGGGGATCTCACCGTGGTCGTCGGTGAGGCCGCGCACGAGGATGCCGTGCGCGTCGAGCTCATCGACGACCTCGCGCTCGACCGGGCGGGTGAGCTCGCGGATGAGCGCGTACTGGGCGTGGTTGGTGTCTTGGTACTCGTCGACGAGGATGTGCCGGAACCGGCGCTGGTAGAGCGCCGCGACCTTCGGGAACGCCCGGAACAGGTAGACCGTCTCGGCGATCAGGTCGTCGAAGTCGAGCGCGTGCTGATCGCGCAGGCGCCGCGAGTACTGCCGGAAGATCTCGCAGAACACCGCTTCTTGCGGGTCGTTGAGGTTCGCATTGCGCGCATAGGTGTCGGCGTCGCTCAGCTCGTTCTTCAGCTTCGAGATCTTCGCCTGCGCACCGGCGGGCGTGAACCCCATGGTGTCGGCGTCGAGCTCTTTGATGATGCGCTTGAGCATCGTGCGGGTGTCGGCCGAGTCGTAGATCGTGAACGTCGACGACATGCCGAGCGACTCGGCCTCGCGCCGCAGGATGCGCACGCACGCCGAGTGGAACGTCGAGATCCACATGCCCGACGCGCCCTCGCCGAGCAACGCCTGCACGCGCTCGCGCATCTCGGCCGCGGCCTTGTTCGTGAACGTGATCGCGAGGATCTGGCTCGGCCACGCCTCGCGCGTCTCGATGAGGTGCGCGATGCGGTGGGTGAGCACCCGGGTCTTGCCCGAGCCCGCGCCCGCGACGATGAGCAGCGCCGGGCCGCGGTACTCGACGGCTTCGCGCTGCTGCGGGTTGAGCCCGTCGGTCAGATGCGAGCCGGAGGCGCCGGAGGAAGCGGGGGCGTCGGCCTCGCGCCAGCCGGCCGGGTCGTCGGGGTCGAGGATCAGCGTCATGTCCCATCAAGTCTAGGCGCGGCATCCGACACCCGAGCCGTCACCTGCGGGTAGCCTTGCCGCCACGTGCGCGTGCGACCCTTCCTCCGCGCACATCAGACAGCGTCGTCCACCCGAACGAGGAACCATGCCCGATCCCATCGCCCCGTCAGCGTCCCCGTCCGCTCCGCCCGCTGCCCGTGCCACCCCGCCGTGGCGGTACGCGATCGGCATGTTCGGCACCTCGATCCCGATCAACATGATCAAGGGGTCGATGATCCTCTTCTACGTCGACATCCTCGGCCTCGACGTCCGCGTCTACGGCGCGGTGATGGTCGTCTACGCGGTGGTCGATGCGATCGACAACCCGGTGCTCGGGTACCTCTCCGACCGCACCCGCACGCGGTTCGGTCGCCGCCGGCCGTGGCTCGTCGTCGGGGCGCCGTTGCTCGCGGCATCCATGATCGCGTTCTTCTCGGCGCCGACCTCGCTCGACGGGCTCGGACTCGTGATCTGGTTCGCCGTGTTCGCGATCCTCTGCGAGGCGTTCGACTCCATGCTGAACGCGAACTACGGCGCTCTGCTGCCCGAGCTGTTCCCGCAGGAGCGGCGACGCGCGGTCGCCAACTCGCTGCGGCAGGGGTTCCAGTTGGCCGCCCTCGTCATCTCGCTCGCGGTGACGCCGCTGCTGACCACCAAGGTGTTCGGCACCGAGGAGACGACCACCGGATTCACCATCACCGCGATCATCTACGGCGCGATCGCGGTAGCGGTCATCCTCTTCATGGCCTTCAGCGCGAAGGAGAACCCGCGGTACTCGACCACCGAGCGGCCGAGGTTCTTCCGCACGATCGGGGCGATCCTCGCGAACCCGAGGTTCTGGACCATCGGCGTCGCGGGCGCCTGCTACGGGTCGGCCATGGCGCTCGTGCTCGCGGGGCTGCAGCTCTACGTACGGTACTCGCTGGGGCTGCCCGTCTCGGACGCACTCTTCCTCCAGGCCGCGGTGATCCTCGTCTCGGTGCTCGGACTCATCGGCTGGACGCGGGTCGTGCGCCGCAAGGGCGCAGCCTTCACCTGGCGGCTCGCGTTCGTGCTGCTCGCCGCAAGCTTCGTGCCGCTGTTCTTCGCGAACAGCCTGCTCACCGCGATCCTGGCGGGCGCGCTCGTGGGCGTCGGATACTCGGGCATGCTCGCGACGAACGACCTCATCGTCGCGCGCGTGCTCGACGACGACGCGCGCCGCCATGGCGAGCACCGCGAGGGACTGTTCCTCTCGGCGTTCGGGTTCTTCGGCCGGCTCAACGCGATCGTCACCGGCCTCGCCCTCGCCTCGCTCGGCGTGTTCTTCGGGTATTGGTCGGGCGACGACCCCGGCACGGCGCCCGACCTCGCGTTCCGCGTGTTCCTCTGCGTCTACCCGTTCGTGCTCACGGTGATCGGCGCGGTGCTCGCCCGGTTCATCCGGGTGCCCGACGGACTCGACGAACGGCGCGCCGACACGAGCACCGACCTCGCCGAGACCGCGGCCCGCGCCGCCGAGGAGGTCGACGGGTGACGCGTCGCCTCGTGCTCACGGCCGACGACCTCGGCCGGGACGGGCCGACGAGCGCCGCGATCGCCGAGCTCGCCGCCGAGGGGGCGATCACCGCCACGACCGCGATCGTGGTCTCGCCGTTCGCCCGCGGAGCGGTCGACGCGGTGCGCGCCGCGGGCCTCGAACCGCGCCTGCACGCCACCCTGTCGAGCGAGCGCGGCGTGCCCCCGTGGCATCCGCTCACCTCCGGCCGCTCGCTCGGCGACGCCGACGACGCATCCCTGCCCGAGGACGCCCGGCGGGTGGGCGAGCGCGCCGAGCCCGACGAGGTCGCGGCCGAACTCGCCGCGCAGCTCGACCGGCTGCGCGCGCTCGGTGCCCGGCCCGCGGCGATCGACTCGCACGCGGGCACCCTGTACGGCCTCACCGGGCGCTCGTTCCTGCCCGAGGCGCTCGCGCTGTGCGCGCGCGAGGGGCTCGGGTTGCGACTGCCGCGTTCGCTCGCGCCGTACCTCGCCGCAGGCGGCGGGCGCCCCACCGAGGTCTCCGCGGAGGTCGCGCACGCCCACGCCCGCGCCGTCGAAGCGGCGGATGCCTCGGGCGTGCCGATCCCCGACGCAATGATCACCAACCGCCGCGACGCCAGCGACCTCGGCGGCTATCCCGCCCTGTTCGACGAGGCACGCCGGATGCTCGCCGACCTGCCCGAGGGCACGAGCGAGCTGTTCCTGCATCCCGCGCCCGGCGGCGCGGTCGCGGGCGACGCGGGCATCGTGCGCTCGTGGGAGCTTCGGCTGCTGCGCGATCCCGCCTTCCTCGCCGCGATCCACGCCGAGGGGTTCGAGCTCGTAGCGGGCTGGGGATCCTGAGCGATGCTCAGTCCGCGATCGCGCGGGGCCGCCGCCACCGCACCGCGAGCAGCGCGCCGACGAGCGCGACGAGCGCCCCGAAACCGGCCGCGTACCAGGCCGACTCCTCGGGGATCTCGAGGAAGGTCGTGATGCCGAGGATCCGTGACATGCCCCACGGCAGCAGCCCCATCTCGTCGTTCCACAGCGTCAGCGCCTGCTCGAGCCCGACGATCGCGACCACCAGCGACGGCAACGCGAGACCCGCGCCGACCGCGGCCAGCACCGACCCGGTCGCCCGGCGCACCCCGATCTGGGTCGACAGCGCCCACCCTGCCGCGACGAACACCCACACGAACAACGCGAAGGCGATCGCGATGTACGCCACCCGCTGCACGGGGTCGGTCCAGAACGCGTACCAGTAGCCCCCGGGGCCCGTGAACGACAGTGCGACGAGCGTCACGACGCAGCGCAGCACCACCACGCCGCCGACCGCGGCGATGACCGGCCACGGCGAGCGCCGCCAGACGAACAGCCGCACGACGATCGCGAACACCACCCACGCGCCGAGCACCACCGCGAGATGGGTCCACGACAGGAACGAGGTCTGCACCGCTCGAGTCGCGACGAGCAGCGCCACCGGCACGAGGAACAGCAGCCAGAGGTCGAGCGAATCCAGGCCCAGGGTCGCCTCCCGCGCCCGCCACGGGCGGGTCGCCGCGAGCCACGACGCCCGGGCGCCGGCGGCACCGGGCCTGCGGACGAGCCGAGTGCGCACCGATGCGGCGCCGACCACGACCCACACGAGCGCCAGGACCAGCAGCACGCGGGCCGCCCAGGCCATCGCGAGGTCGCGGTCGCCGCGGTCCACGCCGAGCTGCGCGGCAGTGAGGTTCCACGCGGGGTGGTCGACGTCGCCCTCGTACGCCGCGAGGTGCGCCGCGGCAGCGGCGACGTAGTCGTCGCGAGCGGCGCGCCACGCGCCGTGGGCCTCGTCCGACTCGGTGTCGTGCCAGCGCGCCTGCTCGAGGAACATCTCACGGTACGCGCCGAGCAGGCCGAGCGTGTCGACCTCGTAGCCGATCGCCCCGATGAACGCCGAGCGCTCAGCGGGATCACGCCAGCTCGCGGCATCCGTCGCTTCGATCGCCGACCGCATCCGCTCGGCGGCCGCGACCGCCTCGTCGGCCTCGCGGATCGACTCCTCGCGCCGATCCCCCACGATGGTCGCGATCACGTCGAGCGTCGCGGTGTCGCCCGTCAGGATGTCCCACTGGAAGAGCAGCATCTGGGGCGGAGGCTGCAGGCCGAGCGCCGTCGTGTGCTGCTCGGCGAACGCGCTGAGGTAGAGGCCGTGCTCGATCGGCTCGCGCGAGATCGCCATGGCCTCGGCGATCGCCGAGACGGTGGCCGGGTCATCCGAGAACTGCTTCGCCCAGTCGATCGTGACCTGCGAGACATGCGTGCCGGGGTCGCGCGCGAGCGCGAGCGAGAGCCGCGTGTTCAGGTCGGCGAGCTGCCAGAACCCGGCCTTCAGGTGCAGGGTCATGGGGCCGGCGCGCCACGGACCGCCGTCCTGTGTCCAGGTCCAGACGCCCTCGATGTTCGGGTTCGCCGCGAGCAGCTCGCCGAGCGCCCACTGGAACTCTGGCCCGAGGTCGTTCGGGAACGCCCCGAACCCCTCGAACTCGCGCCGGCTCTGGAACTCGACGATACGTCGCTGGTCGCCGATCTTCAGTGTCTCGTTCAGCGGGTGCCAGCTGAAGAAGTCGCCCGCCATGTACTTGGTCGACACGATGAGCGCCGGCGACGAGATGCCGTCGAGCACCCGCTGGTACGACGCGGGATCGGTGTGCATGTCGCCGACGTCGCCGATGCCGACGCTCCAGGTGCGGAAGATCACCTCGCGATCGGATGCCTCGGCCTGCGTCGTGAGCGCGGTGAGCATCGCCCGCACGGCGGCGACCGAGCGCACCGCGAGCTCGGATGTGAAGTCCCAGCCGGGCGTCGCGTAGATGTCGCCGCCCTCGCCGATGCGGATCATCACGCCCGACAGCGACGGCTGCTCGGCGTACAGCGCATCGAGCGCGTCGGCGTAGACCTGCCAGAGTTCGGGATCCTCGGTGTCGGCGCCGCCGAACCGGCGGTCGAAGTACGCGTCGAGCTCGGGGCTGAGGGCCAGCATGTCGGTGCGCAGGTAGACCTTCGCACCGAGCTCGGCGGCGCGATCCCAGAACGGCCCGAACGCCTCGCGCAGCGCCGCCGCTCGGGCGGGATGCGGGTCGCCGTCGGCGTAGACCGGTCCGTCTTCGGCGTCGGCGAAGTCGACGTACTCGATGAATCCCGGCCACGCGACCGCGTTCGCGCCCTCGGCGACCGACCGGCGCAGGAACGCGTCCCAGTCGTCGTACGCCTCGGCGAGCGCGGCCTCGTCGACATACGGCGCGTCGGCGAGGTACACGTCGCGGAACGCATCGGACACGTGCGAGTAGTCGTCGCCCCGCTCCCATTCGGTGGGGTCGGCCTCGACGCCGACGGCGCCGAGATCGACGAGGCGCACGGGCAGTGCGGATGCGTCGTGCTCGCCGAGCTCGGCGGCCACTGAGCGCCCCGCCCGCACGTGCGCGGCGAGGTCGTAGATCGCCCGTGTCGCGCCGGACTCGGTCGCGGCGATCACCCGGAGGCTCGAGGCGTCGCCCTCGAGGCGGTAGGCGTCGTCGGCGTCGGTTCCCGTCGGGGTCGCGGTGGCCTCGACCTCGACGGCGAGCGCGAGCTCGCCCTCGCGGGTCGGCGCGGCGGCGACGGCATCGAGCAGCTCGTCGACCGCGACCCCCACGCGCGCAGTGGTGGGCACATCGAGCGACGCGATCGCGGGCGGCGGAACGGCCGCCTCGACGGGCGACACGTCCGGCTCGGCCGGATGCATCCGATCGGATCCCTCGACGCTGATGCCGAGCGCGTCGCCCACGACGACACCGATGCCGGCGCCGAGGGCCAGCAGCGTCGCCGCGACCACCACAGCGAGGATGCCGCGCCGGGTCGCCTTCGTCATCCGCACATCCTATTCGCGCGGCTGACGCGTCTGCGTCGGCGCTAGGCTCGGCCTCGGGGGCTGCATGGACCACGACGCCATCACCGCACTGCTCGGCGAGATCCGCGCGCTGCGCGCCTCGATGCTCGACGCCGAGCTCCGCGCCGCGTGGCGCATCGACCGCGTGCGCGAGCGCCACCGGGCGAGTGCGCGAAATCTCGTGCACTACGTCGAGCTGCGCCGCCACGACCTCGGCGACATCCAGACCGGGCTCGCTCGGCTCGCGCTCAGCTCGCTCGGCCGCGCCGAGTCCGACGTGCTCGGCTCGGTCGACCGGCTCATCCGGGTGCTCTCGGCCATCGCGGGCGAGGGCGCCTACGAGCCGGATGCCTCGGGCGAGGCATCCGGCGGCGACGCGCGCTCCGAACTCGACGACAACGCCGAGCGCATCTTCGGCCCGCCCCGCCCGAAGCGACGCACCCGCATCATGGTGACCATGCCGCGCGAGGCGGCGACCGATGCCGACCTCGTCCGCACGATGGCCGAACGCGGCATGGACGTGGCACGCATCAACTGCGCGCACGACGGCCCCGAGGCGTGGTCGGCGATGATCGACCGCCTGCGCGCGGCCGGGCGGGCGACCGGTCGACCCGTCGTCGTGACGATGGACCTCGCGGGGCCCAAGCTGCGCACGGGCGAGTTCGAGGCGGACGCGGCGACGCTGCGCGTGCATGTCGGCGACACCATCCGGCTGGTGCCCGACGATGTGCCGCAGCCCGTCGGCCCCGGCCCCGAGCACCTCGTCGGGTGCACGCTGCCCGAGGTGTTCGCCGACGTTCGGCCGGGCCACCGGGTGTGGTTCGACGACGGCAAGATCGGCGGCGTCGCGACCGAGGCATCCGAAGCATCCGTCACCGTGCGCATCGACCGGGCCGCTCCCGATGGAACCAAGCTGCGCGCGCAGAAGGGCATCAACCTGCCCGACAGCGAGCTGCGGGTGAGCGCGCTCACCGACGACGACCTCGCCGCGCTCGCGTTCGTCGACGCGCACGCCGACGCGGTCTCGCTGTCGTTCGTGCGCACGCCCGACGACGTGCGCGCCCTCAGCGACCGCCTGGCCCGCGACGACCTCGACCTCATCCTGAAGATCGAGACCGTGGCCGCGTTCCGCGCGCTGCCGCAGATCCTGCTCGAGGCGATGCGGTGGGAGGACGTCGGGGTCATGATCGCCCGCGGCGACCTCGCCGTCGAGGCCGGGTTCGAGCGCATGGGCGAACTGCAGGAGGAGATCCTCTGGCTCTGCGAGGCCGGGCACGTACCCGTCATCTGGGCGACGCAGGTGCTCGACACGCTCGCGAAGACCGGCGTGCCGTCGCGTGCCGAGGTCACCGACGCCGCGATGGGCGAGCGCGCCGAGTGCGTGATGCTCAACAAGGGCCCCTACATCGTCGACGCCATCACGACCCTCGATGACATCCTCACCCGCATGCAGCGCCACGCCCGGAAGAAGCGCAGCCTGCTGCGACGACTGAAATCGTGGGACCTCGCGGGCGACGCGCCCGCTGCGCTGCCTGGCTAGGCCTGCGACTCCTCGCGGGCGATGACGCCGAGGTCGGGATGGTCGACGAACACCCCGTCGACGCCGGTGTCGATGACGTCGCCGAACTCCCCCGCCCAGTCGCCCCACGCCGCACGCACCGAACCGCGACGGCTCGCCGGCGCGAGGAACCGGTTCTCGGGCCGCAGCGTCCAGGTGAACACCGCGAGCCCGGCGCCGTGCGCGGCATCGACGAGTTCAGCACCGGTGAGCACGCCGTCGACGCCCGACCTGCGTCGCGGCATCGGACCGACGAGCCGTGCCTTGCCCACGCTCACCCCGTCGAACCGGCCGGCCAAGCCGAGCAGCCCGGCCTCGGTCGCGAACATGTCGTACGGCAGAGCGGGCTCGGCGCCCGGCGCGGCCGCAGCGACGAGGTCGGCCGGCGCGCCCGTGCCCTCGATGAGGAACACCCGCTGCCCGCGGACTCCCAGATCGCGAAGACGGTCGAGCACGGTCGGCTCGAATGCCTCCATGATGAGCCGCTCATCGCCGCGGCCCCACCCGGCCGCATCGAGCTCGGCCGCGAACAGCTCGTCGAGCGGCAGGCCCAGACCGTCGAAGTAGGTCACGTGCTTGAACTCGGCGACCATGCGGAGCATCCGCCCCTGCTCCTCGGACGCCCGCTCGATCACCTCGAACAGGTCGCGCAACCGCATGAGGGGGTATCGCCCGTCGAACGACGCGCTCGCCTGGCGCAGCGGGCCGAGACGCTCGCGTGCGCGCAGCGTCGCGAGCTCGGCCCACGTGAAGTCCTCGGTGAACCAGCCCGTCAACTCGACGCCGTCGATCACGCGCGTCGTGCGGCGGCTCTGGAACTCGGCGCGGGTCGCGACATCCGTGGTGCCCGAGATCTCGTTCTCGTGCCGAAGCACGATCACGCCGTCGCGCGTGGCGACCAGGTCGGGCTCGACCGCGTCGGCGCCGAGCGCGAACGCCAGCTCGTAGCTCGAACGCGTGTGCTCGGGCCGGTACCCCGGCGCGCCGCGATGCCCGATGACGAGCGGATGCTCCGCATGGTCGCGCTCCATCCTCCGAGCGTAGCGATCGCGCGGCGAGGCGCGCCGACGGGAACAGCGCGGGGATTCTCGGCGTTGTCACGGGTTGAGACGGGCGGGCGAGGCACCCTGCCCGGTAGATTGGAGCCTGCGGATGCTCCATCCGCGGGGATTCCCCTCCAACCGACGATCGCCGAAAGCAGAGGAACCATCCGATGGCACTCGACAACCCCGCCTTCTCACGCAACGAGGCGTTCTCGAGGCAGGGCGCCGTGGCCACCGCGCAGGACATGTCCGCGCAGGACCTGAAAGAGCTGTTCGACCAGCCCGCCACGCTTCCCGACCGCGAGGTCATGACCTACGACGACGCCGTGATGAAGTCGGCGCTCTCCTTCGGGCTGCTGCTCGTCGGCGCGGCGATCGGCTGGTTCACGGCCGCGACGCTTCCCGGGCTCTGGATCGGCGCCGGCATCGTCGGCTTCGTGCTGGCGCTCGTCAACATCTTCAAGAAAGAGCCGTCGCCCGCGCTGATCCTCGCGTACGCGGGTGTGCAGGGCATCTTCCTCGGCGCGATCTCGGCCTGGTACGAGGCGGCGTTCGGCGGCGGCATCGTCGGCCAGGCGGTCATCGCCACGCTGGTGGTCGTCGGCGTGACGCTCGCGCTGTTCGCATCGGGCAAGATCCGAGCGTCGAAGAAGGCGACCAAGGTCTTCCTCATCGCGATGGTCGGGTACCTCGTGTTCTCGCTCGTGAACATCGGCCTCATCATCTTCGGTGCGACCGACGACCCGTGGGGCCTGCGCGGCGCCGACATCGCCGGCATTCCGCTGGGCCTGATCATCGGCGTGCTCGTGGTGATCATGGCCGCGTACTCGCTGGTGCTCGACTTCGACTTCATCCAGCAGGGCGTGCGCAACCGCGCCCCCAAGAAGTACAGCTGGACGGGCGCCTTCGGCATCATGGTCACCGTCATCTGGCTCTACCTCGAGATCCTGCGGATGCTCGCGATCGCGCGCGACTAGCCGCAGCCGCTCGTTCGAACGGGCCGTCGTCCTCAGGGGCGGCGGCCCGTTCTCGTGCCCCGTGCCCGTGCCCCCCTCCCCGCCCCGCCCCGCCCGAGTGTTTCCGTTCGCGCCGACTGTTTCCGCCCGCCCGGAAACGCGGGGCACGAACGGAAACACTCGGGCGGTCGAGCGGTCGGGCGGTCGGGCGGTCGAGCGGTCGGGCACGCGCGGGGAGACCGCACGGGCGGCGTGCGTCAGGAGCCCCGGGACGCGGCCTTGGCGAGCAGCACCGCGCGCTCGCGGGCGTTCTGCGCGAGCTGCGCGGCGCGCTCGAACTCGGCGCGGGCCTCGTCGTCGCGGCCGAGGCGGGCGAGCAGCTCGCCGCGCACGCTCGGCAGCAAGTGGGATGCCGCGAGCCGGCGATCGCCCGCGAGGTCGTCGACGATCGCCAGCGCCGCCGACGCTCCGCCCTCGGGCTCGGGCGCCATCGACACCGCGACCGCGCGGTTCAGCGCGACGACCGGTGACGGCGCGAGCCGCGCCAGCCCGTCGTACGCCGCGACGATGCGCGGCCAATCGGTCGCGTCGACCGATGGCGCGACCGCGTGGCACTCGGCGATCGTCGCCTGCAGCGCGTACGCGCCCCGTCCGGTGCCGCGTCGCTCGGCGAGGGCGCTCGCGCGGGCGAGCGCCGCGCGGCCGTGGGCGATGAGCGTGCGGTCCCATCGGGCGCGGTCCTGGGCGTCGAGCGGGATCGGCTGCCCCGAGGCATCCGTTCGGGCCGGGAACCGCGCCGCGGTGAGCTCCATCAGCGCGACGAGACCCTGCGCCTCGGGCTCGTCGGGCACGAGCGCCGCGAGCACCCGGCCGAGCCGCATCGCCTCGCGGGCGAGGTCGGGGCGCATCCACTCGTCGCCGCTCGTCGCGGCGTGCCCCTCGGTGAAGACGAGGTACACCACGGCGAGCACGCCCGCGAGCCGGGCCGCGAACTCGTCGCGCTCGGGCACCTCGAACGGCACGTCCGCGGCCGCCAGGGTCTTCTTCGCGCGCACGATGCGCTGCTGCACGGTCGACGTGGGCACCAGGAACGCCCGTGCCACCTCGTCGGTCGTGAGTCCGCCGACGACACGGAGCGTGAGCGCGACCTGCGCCTCGCGCGACAGCACCGGATGGCACGCCGTGAACACCAGCCGCAGCACGTCGTCGTCGATGCGATCGGGATCCCACGGAGGGGCATCCGTCGCCTGGTGCTGTTCGGCCTCGAGGTCGTGCGCGATCGCGGCGAGCCGTTCGTCGTAGCGCTCGCGACGGCGCCAGCCGTCGATTGCGCGGCGCTTGGCGACCGCGGTCAGCCAGGCACCGGGGTTGCGGGGCACGCCGGTCGACGGCCATTGCTCGAGCGCCTCGGCGAGCGCCTCCTGCGCCAAGTCCTCGGCCAGGCCGAAGTCACGCGTCAACCGGGTGAGCGTCGCGACGATGCGCGCCGACTCGATGCGCCACACCGCCGCGACGGCGCGCCGCGCGGCCTGGTCGTCGGTCGATCCCGACGATGAGGCATCCGCGCGGCGCGCGCCCGTGACATCCGTCATGCGATGCGGTGACCCGCGCTCAGCCCTTGGCCGCCCGCTCGGCCTGCTCCTCGCGCCAGCCCTCTTCCTTCTGGATCCACTCGTTGTCCTGGGGGAAGTCCTCGGGGCCGTTGACGCGGCGCACCTCGAGGTAGGCGCCGGGCCCGAGCGGAGCGCGCGACGCCCACTCGGCCGCCTCCTCCTTCGAGGCGACCTCGATGATCCAGAAGCCGTTGAACAGCTCCCTGATCTCGCCGTAGGGTCCGTCGGTGACGAGCGGCTCCTCGCCCGAGAAGTCGACGACGAAGCCCTCGCTCGCGTCGCTCAGCCCCTCGCCGGCGATCAGCACGCCCGCGTTCATCATCTGCTCGTTGTAGCGGCCCATCGCCTCGATGACCTGCTCGAACGGGATCTGCTCGTACGCCCGCACGCCGGTCTCGTCAGCGCGCATGATGAGCATGTACTTCGACATGGTGTCGTCTCCTCGTGTGTTCGGGTCGCGTTTCGACCCTCTCACCCGATGCGTCGAACGGGAAGGGCCCAGATCGACACGCGCGCGAAGTTTTCTTCCGCGCCCCTCGCCGCTGTCGGGCGGGCGAGCGCGGACCCCGCCTCAGGCGCCAGCGCCGACCGACGCGAGCGTCGCGCGGATCGCGTGCGCCGACGCGCGCAGCTTCTGGTCTTCGGCGTACGAGAACGACGTGCCGACGACCGGGGTCGGCCCCTGCGCGCCGACCAGGCACGGCACACTGAGCGCGACGCCCGAGATGCCGCGGTAATCGTCGAGCACCGTCGAGACCGGCATCACGACCTGCTCATCGTCGAGCACCGCCTCGACGATGCGGGCGACGGCGAGCCCGATCGCGTAGTTCGTCGCGCCTTTGCCGGCGATCACCCGGTAGGCCGCGTCGCGCACCTCGGCGGCGATCTCGTCGAGGTCGCCGCTCGAGAGCTGGTTCGGCCCCTCCCATTCGAGCAGCGGCACCGGGCCGATCATGGCAGTCGACCACAGCGCGAACTCGGTGTCGCCGTGCTCGCCCACGATGTCGGCGTGCACGCTCGCGGTGCCGACCCCGAGTCGGCGCCCGAGCAGCCACCGCAGTCGCGACGTGTCGAGCACGGTGCCCGAGCCGAACACGCGGCCGCTCGGCAGCCCGGTGATCTGGTGGGCCGCGACGGTGAGCACGTCGACCGGGTTGGTGACGAGCATGATGGTGGCCTCGGGCGCCCGCTGCTGGATCTGCGGCAGCAGCTGTTCGAGGATGCGGATGTTCGTGCCGGCGAGCTCCATTCGGGTCTGGCCGGGTTGCTGCTTCGCGCCCGCCGTGACGACGACGAGGTCGCTGCCTTCGAGGACGACTGGGTCGGCTCCGCCCGTGACGGATGCCCCGGTGAACTGCGTGCCGTGCGCGAGGTCGAGCACCTCCGCCTCGACCTTCTCGGCCGCGATGTCGTACAACGCGACCTCGCGCGCCGACCCGCGGATGAGCGAGGCGTAGGCGATGCTCGTGCCGACCGCTCCGGCGCCGATGACCGCGACCTTCGAACCCTTGTGTTCCGTCACGGTCTCATCCTCTCGCATGCGCGGGCGTGGCGGGTCGGCGAACGCTGCGGGTCAGTCTCCGGAGACGGTCGTGATGCGAAAGACGGGAAAGCCGGATGCCGCATCGAGCAGCCGTTCGTCGGGCGAATGCTGGTCGAGGTCCTCGAAGAACCGGCCGACCTCCCACGCCCACACCCGCAGGTACTCGCGAAGCACGGGCGGCTTCTCGGCGTCGGCGATCTCGACCGCGGTGAACTCCTCGATCCGTCGCCCGTGCTGCAGGCGGCCCGCGCCTGCGGCGCGCAGATTGCGCACCCACTGCGTCGTGCCGCGCGGCGCCACGAGGTACCGGTCGCCGCCGAGGTGCAAGGGGTTCACGGGCGTGGTACGCCACTCGCCGCTCGTGCTACCGCGCACCGCCAGCACCCGGCTGCCGGCGAGCGGCAGGCCGACTCGCGTCGAGAGCGCCACGAGCCCGTTGACCACGCCGTCGACGCGGGTGGGCCGAATGTACGTGGCGCGCATGCGGTCACCCTACTGCTCCACCGCCGGGCCACGTCGCCCCGACGAGACGTCGGATCCGCCGCGCGACACGCCACCGCGCGCACCGCTGTCACGGCGTGTCGCGCGAAGCATCCTACGTTCTGCCCGCACCGCGAGCCAGGGCCGCGGCGAAAGCCGCTCCGAAAGCCGCTCCGAACGACGAAGGGCGCCGATCCGGCGCCCTTCGACTCACTCCCACTCGATCGTGCCCGGCGGCTTCGACGTGACGTCGAGCACGACTCGGTTCACCTCGGCGACCTCGTTCGTGATGCGGTTGCTGATGCGGGCGAGCACGTCGTACGGCAGGCGGGTCCAGTCGGCGGTCATCGCATCCTCGGATGACACGGGCCGCAGCACGATCGGGTGGCCGTAGGTGCGGCCGTCGCCCTGCACGCCCACCGAGCGCACGTCGGCGAGCAGCACGACCGGGCACTGCCAGATCTCGCCGTCGAGGCCGGCCGCGCTCAGCTCTTCGCGCGCGATCGCATCGGCCTCACGGAGCAGAGCGAGACGATCACGGGTGACCTCGCCCACGATGCGGATGCCGAGGCCTGGCCCCGGAAACGGCTGGCGGCCGACGATCGCCTCGGGCAGCCCGAGCTCGCGGCCGATCGCACGCACCTCGTCCTTGAACAGGGTGCGCAGCGGCTCGACGAGTTCGAACTGCAGGTCTTCGGGCAGGCCGCCCACGTTGTGGTGGCTCTTGATGTTCGCGGTGCCCGTGCCGCCGCCCGACTCGACGACGTCGGGGTAGAGCGTGCCCTGCACGAGGAACTTCACCTTCTCGCCCGACGCAGCCGCCGACGCGATCACGTCGAGCTCGGCCTGCTCGAACGCGCGGATGAACTCGCGGCCGATGATCTTGCGCTTCTGCTCGGGGTCGCTGACGCCCTCGAGCGCGTCGAGGAACGTGTCGGCGGCGTCGACCGTGACCAGGTTCACGCCGGTCGCGGCCACATAGTCGTTCTGCACCTGCTCACGCTCGCCCTTGCGCAGCAGCCCGTGGTCGACGAAGACCGCGGTGAGCTGGTCGCCCACGGCGCGCTGCACGAGCGCCGTCGAGACGGCCGAGTCGACCCCGCCCGACAGCGCCGAGATCACGCGCGCCGAGCCGACCTGCTCGCGGATCCGCTCGATCTGCTCGGCGATGACGTTGCCCGGGTTCCAGTCGGCGGCGATGCCGGCGGCGCGGTGCAGGAAGTTCTCGAGCACCCTCTGGCCGAACTGCGAGTGCTTCACCTCGGGGTGCCACTGCACGCCGTAGAACTTCTTCTCGTCGTTCGCGAATGCGGCCACCGGCGTCGACGCCGTCGAGGCGAGCACCTCGAACCCCTCGGGCGCGACCGAGACCGAGTCGCCGTGGCTCATCCACGTCACCTGGTGCTCGGGCTGCCCGCCGAGCAGCACATTGCCGTCGTCGGCGCGCACGGTCGTCTCGGTCGACCCGTACTCGCGCAGGCCGGTGTGCGCGACCTCGCCGCCGAGCTGGCGCGCCATCACCTGGAAGCCGTAGCAGATGCCGAGGGTCGGCACGCCGAGCTCGAGGATCCCCTCGTCGAGCGACGGCGCCCCCTCCTCGTACACCGACGACGGCCCGCCCGACAGCACGATGCCGATCGGGTTCTTCGCCGCGACCTCTTCGGCGGTGATCGTGTGCGGCACGATCTCGGAATAGACGGATGCCTCGCGAACGCGCCGCGCGATGAGCTGCGCGTACTGGGCGCCGAAGTCGACGACGAGCACCGGCCGGTGGCCGGTACCCTGCTCGGGGCCGGTGCCCTGCTCGGTCTGGGGTTCGCTCACTGGGCTGCCTCCACGGACGGCTGGTCGGAATCGGATGCCTCGGCGCCGGCGTTCGGCGCGGGCGCCGCCGAGGCATCCGCCTCACGACGCTCGAGGTAGGTGCGCACCTCGCGGCCGATGCGCGCCTCGAGGATGAACGACAGGAACGGGATGATGCCGCCGAGCGCGATGAGGATGAACCGGCCGAACGGCCAGCGCATGAGGCTCCAGAGCCGGAAGTCGCTGAACAGGTACACGACGTAGAACCAGCCGTGCACGATGAGGATGCCGGTCGAGAGGTTGACCCCGTCGCCGGTCGACTCGAGACCGTTCGCCGTCTCGAGCACCGGCTGGAAGCTCAGGAACCCGCCCGACCCGAACGCGAACAGCTCGAGGTGGAAGGCGTACTTCAGGATCATCTCGGCGCAGAGCAGCAGCAGGAGCACGCCGGTGATCACCGACGCGACCTGGTAGAGCTTCAGCGCCCCGCGGATGCGCGGCAGATCGGCGGTTTTCGGCTCGAGGGGCATGGATCCATCCTACGTGCCCGATCCGAGAGCCTGCCGAGCCCGGGCGCGGGCCGGGAGACCCCCGATCGCCCGCCGTCCCCCGCGTTGGGGGTGCCGCCCGAGCCGGCCCCGGCTCTACGCTGGCGGGAGTCTGGGGGGACGCCGATGATGGGTCGATTCGCGATGCGCATCGCCGTCGGCGTCGTCGTGGGCGTGATGCTCGCGTTCGCCCCCGCGCTGCCGGTGCTCGCGGTCGGGCCTGACGAGACCGCAGCGCGCACGCTCGAGGACTGCCGCATCGGCGCGTTCGGCGACTTCACCGAGGGGTTCCCCCGCCCGCCGACCGCCGCGCCGTCGACCGGTGCCCTCACGGTCGACATCGTCTTCGTCGACTTCCCCGACAGCTCGGGCGGCGAGGCGATCGAGCGACTCGTGCCCCAGCTGCCCTCGGTCCAGGCTCGCTTCGCGGCGCTGTCGTCGGGTCGCTTCGAGCTGCGGATCCGCACGCACGCCGAGTGGCTGCACCTGCCCGACTCGATCACGACGTTTCCGGCCGAACCGAACGGCACCATGTCGGCGGCGGGATTCGACGACCTGATCGGAGCCGCGGTCGCCGCGGCCGACCCGTCGGTCGACTTCGGCGAGACCGGTGTCGTCTGGGTCGTGTACGGCACGTCGGGAGCGCCCGAGATCAGCCGGGCCGCCGCGAACAACACGCTCGCGATCCCGACCGATGAGGGGACGCTCACCCGGGCGGTCGGCGTTCCGAGCATCGGCGCCGACGCGTTGATGAGCCCCGTGCTGGTGCACGAGACCTTGCACACCCTCGGGCTGCCCGACCTGTACGACTCCGACGCCGCCGACGGCGGCCGATATGACGCGATCCACGCCGGGTCGTGGGATCCGATGAGCGACGCGAACGTCGGCCTCGACCGAGACCTGCTCGGCTGGCATCTCTGGCTGCTCGGATGGCTCGACGACGACGCCGTGCGCTGCCTCGACCCCACGTCGTCGACCGAGCTCGCGCTGCGCCGGCTCGACGCGCGCGCCGGTCCGGCGATCGCCGTCGTGCGCGTCGACCTCAACGAGGTGGTCGTGGTGGAGTCACGCCGACCGGGCGCGTTCGACGAGTACCTCGGCCGTTCGGGCGCCCTGGTCTCCACCGTCCGCGGCTTCCAGGGCAGCGCAGGCCCGGTGACGGTGATGCCGGCCGAGGGTCGCCCGGCTCCCGTCGACCGCGACGGATTCGAGCAGATCGCCCTGCAACCCGGGGAACGGCTGGTCTGGAGCGGCGACCACCCGGGCGCGCCCGCTCCGTTCGCGGTGACGGTACGAGCGGCCGACGACGCCGGAGACACCGTGCTGGTCGCGCCGCTCGCCGACGAGCCCGTCGACCCCGGGCCTGGGCCGGGCCCCGGGCCAGTGCCCGATGGGTCGAGCGGCGCCGGAGTCGACACGGCCCGAGCCCCCGCGATGCTGCCGCCGACCGGCGCACCCGTCACCGTGCTCGGGTTCGGCATCGGCGCGCTCGTGCTCGGCGTGGTGCTCGTGGCCGGCCGCAAGCCCGCTCACTGAGCTGCGGCGGGTGCGAGTCCGACCAGCATGCGGCGGAGCGTCGCGATCGCGGCATCGGTGCCGGCGTCGGGGTCGGACGCCTCGGCGCTCACGAGTGCGGCCTCGTTCAGGGCGCCCGACAGCATCGCGGTCACGATGCCGAGGTCGAGCCCGTCGCCGTCGACGACGCCCGCGGCGGCGAGCTCGGCGACGCCCGCGTCGAGCAGGCGCACGCTCGTCTCGAGATCGCCCTCCCGCCACTCGCCCCAGCCGAGCACCGCCGGGCCCTCGACGAGCAGGATGCGCCGCACGGCGGGCGCGAGGCTCGCCTCGAGAAAGGCCCGGCAGCCGGCGAGGAATCCCTCGAGCGTGTCGTCGTGCGCGTCGGCGGCGGCTTCGACGGCTTCGGCCACTCCGCGCTGCGCGGCGTCGACGACCCCCTGGAAGAGCCCGAGCTTGCTGCCGAAGTGGTGGTACAGCGCACCGCGGGTGAGGCCCGCCTCGGCCACGAGGTCTTCGAGGGCGACGCCCGCGTACCCCGACTCGGCGAACCTCCTGGTGGCGATGCGCACGATCTCGGCACGCGTGCGGTCGCGTTGCTCGGCCTTCGTCGCCATACGTCCTCCATCGGGGCGGAACGGGACATCCGCACTTGACATACAGACTGTATGTCATTCACGCTGAAGATACATACACACTGTATGTATCTCAAGCGGAATGCATCTCAGCCCATCGACCATCCCGAGGAGGACTCATGCTCACCAGCAGCTATCCCGTGCTCTGCACGACCGACGTGGCCGCGAGGGCCGCCTTCTACCGCGAGCACTTCGGGTTCGAGGCCGTGTTCGCGGCCGACTGGTACGTCAGCCTGCGGCATCCCGCGTCGTCGACCGAGCTCGCGCTCCTCGACGCGGCGCATCCGTCGATCCCCGCGGGCTACGGCCGACCGGCCGCGGGCGTGCTCGTCAACCTCGAGCTCGACGACGTGGACGCCGCGGCCGAACGGCTCGCCGCGGCCGGGGTTCCGGTCGTGCAGCCGCTGCGCGACGAGCCGTTCGGCCAGCGGCACGTGATCGTGCGCGATCCCGGCGGAGTGCTCGTCGACGTCATCACCGAGATCGAGCCCTCGCCCGAGTTCGCGGCGGCGTTCAGCGGCTCGGCGGAGTAGCCGCCTCGGCCGCGAGCTCGGCCTCTTCGCGCTCGCGCTGCACGGCATCGCGCACGAGCCGATACCAGAGGAAGATCGCGAAGCCCGCGAACACCACCCACTCGACCGCGTAGAAGACGTTCAGCCAGTTCAGCTCGGCCTGCTCCTCGGGCGGCGGCGACGAGATCGCCTCGAGCCCTGGCGCTGGCTCGGCCGCGGTGACGTAGCCGAAGTAGACCGGCCGGTCGTCGAAGTCGGCCCACAGGTTGATGAGCGCCGCGACCGACACGGTCGACATCGCGTGCGGGTCGCCGTCGTGGTCGGGGTCGGTCGGCGGTTCGCTGGGCAGGAACCGCCCGATCACGCGCACCGGTTCGTCAGGGTCGACGGATGCCTCGAACCGATCCAGTGCCGACTGCGCCGCTACGATGTCGGGCGCCCACCCGAGTGCGATCGGCAGGCCGCCCGGCGGAGCATCCGTCACCTCGAGGTGTGCGACCACCCACGTGCCGAGCACGCCGTCGTTGAGCCGGCCGTCGACGAGCACCGTGTCGCCGGGCACGAAGGCGCCCTGCACCTCGACGCGTTGCCCCGTCGCGACCTGCAGGGTCGGCCCGTCGGGCTCGGCGACCCCGTCGAAGGGCCGCACCTCCTCGGTGGGGCGCTCGATCACGGTCGCCTGCTCGACGGCTCGATCGAGCTGCCACTGCCCGAGCAACGCGAACCCGGCGGCCACGGCGAGCGCGGCGATGAGCGCGAGCACCCATCGCGGGCGCAGCATCATTCGGAGCATCAGACTTCGGCGTCCTCACCGGAGCCGTGCATGATCGCGTGGAACACCTGCTGGATGCCCTCGTCGGGCCCGACCGCGACGAGGATGTCGCCGGGCTCGACGACGAAGTCGACGGGCGGTGCCGGAATGGCCCGGCGGCCCCGGACTACGGCGACGAGCGACACTCCGTCGACCGTCGGCAGCGAGGCGATCGGCTTGCCGCCGAGCACGTCGTCGTCGTCGATGATCGCCCACGCGATCGGGACTCCGGGAACGTCATCGAGTTCGGCGATCGACTCGACGATGCGGGTGCCGCCCAGCAGGTCGGCGACGGTGCGCGCCTCGCTCTCTTCGAGTCGCACGTTGGCGATCGCGTTGCCCGCGACCTTCGCGATGAGGTCGCGCGCGCCCATGCGGTGCGCGATCACCGAGAGCTCGACGCCGTCGAGCGTCGTGAACGAGTGCAGCATCCCGACCCCGGGGAGCACGACCCGCCGCACCTCGACCATGCGTCGAGTCTAGTCGCGACGAACGCCCGCGCCGTCGCGCCCGCCGAGTCAGTCGAGGTCAGTCGAGGTCAGTCGAGGTCAGTCGAGGTCAGTCGACCTTCACGATATCGGGCGCCTCGAGCCGTACCCGGTCGGCGGACTCGTCGTCGGGCTGCAGCTGCGATTCGCGCTCAGCGGCGACCCGCTGCAGGTACCGTTCGACCTCGAGTTGCTCGCGCTCGGCGTCCCAGCCGAGCGACTTCGCCATGAGCTTCGCCGCGACCGGCGCGGCCGAGACGCCGCGATCCCACGCCTCGATCGAGATGCGGGTGCGACGCGCGAGCACGTCGTCGAGGTGCAGCGCGCCCTCGTGCGTGCAGGCGTACACCACCTCGGCTGCGAGGTAGTCGTCGGCGCCCGGCAGCGGTTCGCCGAGCTTCGGGTCGTTGCGGATGAGGTCGAGCAGATCGTCGGTCAGGGTGCCGTAGCGGTTCAGCAGATGCTCGATCCGCACCTTGTGCACCCCGAACGCGCGCGCGATCTTGCCGCGCTTGTTCCACGCCGCCTGGTAGCCCTCGGCCCCGAGCAGGGGGATGTCCTCGGTGGTCGACGCCGGCACGCGCCCGTCGAGCGCGTCCGCGGCCGCGTCGATCGCGTCCTTCGCCATGACCCGGTACGTCGTCCACTTGCCGCCGGCGACGACGACGAGGCCCGGCACGGTGTGCGCGACGATGTGCTCGCGCGACAACTTCGACGTCTGGTCGCTCTCGCCGGCGAGCAGCGGACGCAGGCCGGCGTACACGCCCTCGACGTCCTCGCGCGTGAGCGGCACCTGCAGCACCCGGTTCACGTGCTCGAGCAGGTAGTCGATGTCGGCGGCGGTCGCCGCGGGATGCGCCTTGTCGAGGTGCCAGTCGGTGTCGGTCGTGCCGATGAGCCAGTGCCGGCCCCAGGGGATGATGAACAGCACGCTCTTCTCGGTGCGGAAGATCATGCCCATCGCCGAGTGGATGCGATCGCGCGGCACCACGAGGTGGATGCCCTTGGACGCGCGCACGTGGAAGGTGCCGCGCTCGCCGACCATGCGCTGGGTGTCGTCGGTCCAGACGCCGGTCGCATTCACGACCTGCTTCGCGCGCACCTCGAAGTGCTCACCGGTCTGCAGGTCGTGCGCCCGAACGCCGCCGACCCGCTCGCCCACCTTCAGGAACCCCTCGACCTTCACCCGGCTGGCGATGTGGGCGCCGTAGAACGAGGCGGTGCGGGCGAGCACCGCCACGTAGCGCGCGTCGTCGACCTGGGCGTCGTAGTAGGTGAGCCCGCCCACCAGCGCGTCGGGTGCGAGCGACGGGATGGCCCGCTGCACCTGCCGCTTCGAGAGGTGCCGGTGGTGCGGCACGCCGGGCGGGCGACCGCCCGTCCAGCTGAAGATGTCGTACAGCATCATGCCGCTGCCCACGTAGAACCGCTCGATGACACGGGTCTGCAACGGGTAGAGGAACCGCACCGGCTTCACGAGGTGCGGCGCGAGACGCTGCAGCAGCAGACCTCGCTCGATGAGCGCCTCGCGCACGAGCCGGAAGTCGAGCTGCTCGAGATAGCGGATGCCGCCGTGCACGAGCTTCGACGATCGGCTCGACGTGCCCGACGCCCAGTCGCGGGCTTCGAGCAGACCGGTGGACAGACCCCTGGTCACGGAGTCGAGCGCCGCGCCGGTGCCGACGATGCCGCCGCCCACCACGAGGATGTCGAGTTCTTTGTCTTTCAGCCGCTGGATCGCGGCGGCCCGCTCGTCGGGCCCCAACTTGTTCGAACGTGCCACCGACTTCAGACGCGCCATGTCGCTCCCCGTTCCGCAGCTTGCGGCGGCGGGCCGCGCTGCCCCTTCCACGCTACCCGAGCGGTACGACGGATGCCACGGAGCGCGCCGACCGCTTCGGGACGTCGAGGGCGCTACGCGCCCTGATACGGCGCGACGACGACCTCGACCCGCTGGAACTCCTTCAGGTCGGAGTACCCGGTGGTCGCCATCGAGCGCCGCAGTGCGCCGACGAGGTTCGCGGTGCCCTCGGCGACCGACGCCGGGCCGTAGAGGATCTCCTCCAACGAGCCGACGGTGCCCACCTCGACGCGGTTGCCGCGCGGCAGCTTGGAATGGTGCGACTCCGCGCCCCAGTGCTGGCCGCCGCCCGGGGCATCCGTCGCGCGAGCCAGCGCGGAACCGAGCATCACCGCATCGGCGCCGCATGCGATCGCCTTCACGATGTCGCCCGACGTGCCGAGCCCGCCGTCGGCGATCACGTGCACGTACCGCCCGCCCGACTCGTCGAGATAGTCGCGGCGCGCGCCCGCGACATCCGCGACCGCCGTGGCCATCGGCGCGTGGATGCCGAGCGCCTTGCGCGTGGTGGACGCCGCTCCGCCGCCGAAGCCGACGAGCACGCCCGCCGCGCCCGTGCGCATGAGGTGCAGCGCCGCGGTGTAGGTGGCCGCGCCGCCGACGATGACGGGCACGTCGAGTTCGTAGATGAACTTCTTGAGGTTGAGCGGCTCCTGATTCTTGGAGACGTGCTCGGCCGACACCGTGGTGCCGCGGATCACGAACAGGTCGACGCCGGCGGCGACGACGGTCTCGTACAGCTCTTGCGTGCGCTGCGGCGAGAGTGCGCCGGCCACGGTGACCCCTGCGGCGCGGATCTCGGCGAGCCGGGCGGTCACCAGCTCGGGCTTGATCGGCTCGGAGTAGATCTCTTGCATGCGCCGGGTTGCCCCCGACTGCGAGAGCCCGCGGATCTCGGCGAGCACGGGCTCGGGGTCGTCGTACCTCGTCCACACGCCCTCGAGGTCGAGCACGCCGAGGCCGCCGAGCTGGCCCATCATGATCGCGGTCTGCGGCGAGACAACCGAGTCCATCGGGGCGGCGAGGAACGGGATGTCGAATTGATAGGCGTCGATGCCCCATGCGACCGAGACGTCCTCGGGGTCGCGGGTGCGACGGCTCGGGACGATCGCCACGTCGTCGAAGGCGTACACGCGGCGGCCGCGCTTGGCGCGTCCGATCTCGATCTCCTGGCTCACCCGCCCAGCCTATCGAACCGGGGTGTCGCCGCCCCGGCTCGCTCGGGTGACCCGCTCGGGCGAGCCGAACAGGCGCACGGCGATCACGCGCGCGAGTTCGTCGGGCGCCTGCCCGTCCGCGTCGATCGCGCCCGAGTTCCAGAGGGTCGCGAACCCGTGCACGAGCGACCACGCGGCGAGCGCGTTGGCCCGCGCGTCGCCTGCCTCGGCGCCGGCTCCGGCGCGCAGCACGGCGCCGGCCCGCTCGCGCGCCGCCGCGAGCGCGGGGTCGTCGTCGCGCAGCAGCTCGGTGCGGAACATCACCTCGAACCGGCCGCGTTCGGCGGTCGCGAACCGCACGTAGGCCACGCCGGCCTCGGCGAAGTCGCCGCCGGATGCCTCGAGCACCGCGGTGAGCCGGTCGAATCCGTCGATCGCAATGGCGGTGAACAGGCCCGTGCGGTCGCCGAAGTGGTGGGCGGGCGCCGCGTGCGACACCCCGGCGCGGCGTGCGAGGTCGCGCAGGCTGAGGCGGTCGACGCCGTCGGCCTCGATCGCGGCGACGGCCTCGTCGATGAGCGTCTCGCGGAGTCGACCGTGGTGGTAGGCCATGCGTCGATGCTATTCGGCAATCTAGCCATTGACAAGTTCAGGTGCGAGGTGCAATCTAGGCACTGACAAGTTCAGCCGCGTCTCGACGTCGATCCGTCTCGAAGGAGCCAGCCATGACCACCACGGCACCCACCGCCCGCGCCTCGGCACCGAGGCGCAATCCCTGGGCGCAGACCTTCCTCTCGCCCGTGCCGATCGCGTTCGTCGGGGGCATCGCCGGCACCTCACTCGCCGGCGCGATCCTCGCCGGGTTCGGCACCACCGTGCTCACCGGCTGGCAGGCCGCACTCACGGGCGGCCTCGTGCTCATGTTCCTGATCGGGGCATCCGGCCGTCTCAACCCGAAGCTGCGCCGCGGACTCGCCGCGATGGTGCCGCCCGCGCTGCCGCGACCCGACCTCATCGTCGCCGCGACCGGGGTACTCGAGGCGGCCGGCGCGATCGGCCTGCTCGTGCCGGCGACGCACCGCATCGCCGCCGCCTGCCTCGCCCTGCTGCTCATCGCGGTGTTCCCGGCGAACGTGCGCGCAGCTCGGCTCGGCGACCGCCTCGGCAGCCTGGCGTCACCCCTCGTTCCGCGCACGATCGAACAGATCGTGTTCGTGGCATCCTGCGTCGCGGTCGCGATCGGGTGATCCTGGACGCCCGGTCCGCCGGACAGGCGCGCGCACTCAGCGCGCCCGCACCACCCGCCCCTCGTCCCACACCGGGGCATCCGCTTCGACGACCTCGCCGTCCTCGCGGAAGACCAGGTACCGATCGAACGACCGGGCGAACCATCGATCGTGGGTGACCGCGAGCACGGTGCCGTCGAACCTGCCGAGCGCGTCCTCGAGCGCCTCGGCCGAGACCAGATCGAGGTTGTCGGTCGGCTCGTCGAGCAGCAGCAGCGTCACGCCCGAGAGCTCGAGCAGCAGGATCCGGAACCGCGCCCGCTGCCCGCCCGAGAGCGATTCGTACGGCTGCTGGGCCGCCAGGGCCAACCCGTACCGGTCGAGCGCACCGCTCGCGGCCTCGCGAGGCAGGCCGTCACGGTGCTCGTCGCCGCGGTGCAGGATCTCCAGCAGCGTGCGCCCGTCGAGGCCCGCCTGACCGTGGCTCTGCGCGAACCAGCCCGGCACGATGCGCGCACCGAGCACGGCGCGACCGCGATGCGGCACCCGATCGAGGGTTCGCCCGACGGTCGTGAGGTGCCCCTGCGACGGGTCGGGGTCGCTGCCGCCGCCCGCCAGCAGCCGCAGGAAGTGGCTCTTGCCCGACCCGTTCGCCCCGAGCACCGCGACGCGGTCGCCGTACCAGACCTCGAGGTCGAACGGGCGCATGAGCCCGGTGAGCTCGAGCCCCTCGCAGACGACCGCGCGCTTGCCGGTGCGGGCGCCGCGCAACCGCATCGACACCGCCTGCGCGGGCGGTCGCTCGTCGGGCGGCCCGGCCTCCTCGAACCGGCGCAGCCGGGTCAGCGCGGCCTGGTACCGCGAGGCCATGCCGTCGTTGTAGGTCGCCTTCTGCTTCATCGTCGCGACGAGGGTCTTCAGCGCGGCGTGCTGCTCGTCCCAGCGGCGGCGCAGCTCGTCGAGGCGCTCGAAGCGGGTCTCGCGGGCCTCGTGGTACCCGTCGAAGCCAGCGCCGTGCACCCAGGCGGAGCTGCCCGCGGGCGACGCCTCGAGCGTCACGATGCGGTCGGCCGCTCGCGCCAGCAGCTCACGGTCGTGCGACACGAGCAGCACGGTCTTCGGTGTCGCGCGCAGCTCGGCCTCGAGCCAGCGCTTGCCCGGCACATCGAGCGAGTTGTCGGGCTCGTCGAGCACCAGCACCTGCTCGGGCCCGCGCAGCAGCGCCTCGAGGGCGAGCCGCTTCTGCTCGCCGCCCGACAGCGTCGCGAGTTCGCGCCAGCGGGCGCGCTCGAACGGCACGCCGAGAGCCGCCATGGTGCAGTGATCCCACACCACCTCCTGGTCGTACCCACCGGCCTCGGCGTAGTCGGCGAGGGCGCTCGCGTAGCGCATCTGGCTCGCGGTGTCGTCGCGTTCGATGATGGCCAGTTCGGATGCCTCGAGCTCGATCGCGGCCGCACGCACGCGTTCGGGCGCCACCGAGACGAGCAGGCCCGCGACGGTCGGCTCGGTGCCTGCGGCTGTGACGCCGGTGCCGATGAACTGGTCCATCACGCCGAGGCCGCCGTCGACCTGCACGCTGCCGTGGTCGGGGCGCAGGTCGCCGCGGAGGATCCGCAGCAGCGTGGTCTTGCCGGCCCCGTTCGCGCCGACGAGCGCCGTGGTGCGCCCCTCGGGCACGCGGAACGCCAGATCGGCCAGCAGCGGCCGGCCGTCGGGAAGTGAGTACGAGACGCCGTTGACGTCGATGAAGCCCATGGTCGATGCATCCGATCGGTGTGGGCGGCCGCAGCCGCGCCGCCCGTCGGGCAGCCGACCAGCTTAGCCCAGCGCACGATGCGGCACACGCACCCGCGGCGTCGCGGCCGCTGGCAGACTGGGTGGATGCCTCGTGTGACCGCCGACCCGATCGACCTGCTCCGCACCCGCACGAGCGAGAAGTGGCACGCGTACCCCGCCGACGTGCTGCCGCTGCCCGTCGCCGAGATGGACTTCCCGCTCGCCGAACCGATCGCCCGGGCGCTGCACGCGGCGGTCGACCGATCCGATACCGGGTACGCACCGGGCAGCCGGCCGATCGCCGAGGCGTTCGCCGGCTTCGCCGCAGACCGCCTCGGCTGGCGGGTCGACCCCGCGCGAGTCACGGCCACCGGTGATGTGAGCATGGGCATCGTCGAGGTGCTGCGCCAGGCGATCGCGCCCGGCGACGGCGTCATCGTGACGGCGCCCATCTACCCGCCGTTCTTCGACCTCGTCACCGAGGGCGGCGGCACCGTCGTCGAGGTGCCGATGGCCGGCGGTATCGACGAGGGCTGGTCGCTCGACCTCGACGGCATCGACGCCGCATTCGCCGCGGGCGCCCGCGCGATGCTGCTGTGCAACCCGCACAACCCGATCGGCTGGGTGCCCGACGCCGACGCGTTGCACGCCCTCGCCGAGATCGCCGCGCGGCACGGCGCGACGATCATCGCCGACGAGGTGCACGGCCCGCTCGCCCAGCCGGCGACCCCGTACACGCCGTTCCTCACCGTTTCCGACGCAGCGCGCGAGCACGGCGTGGCCGTCACCGCGGCATCCAAGGCCTTCAACACCGCCGGGCTGAAGTCCGCGCTCATCGTGACCGCCTCCGAGCGCGGCGACCGCCTGCGCGCCGCGATGCCGTACGAGGTCGAGTGGCGCATGAGCCAGTTCGGCTCGATCGCCTCGGTCGCCGCCTTCCGCGAGGGCGGCCCGTGGCTCGACGGTGTGCTCACGAGCCTCGACCAGAACCGGCGACTCCTCGCCGACCTGCTCGCCGACGAACTCCCGGGCGTGCGCTACCGCGTCCCCGACGCGACCTACCTCGCCTGGCTCGACCTGTCGGCGCTCGGCTGGGGCGACGACCCCGCCGCGTATGCCCTCGAGCACGCGCGCGTCGCCCTCGGCAATGGGCCGCAGTTCGGGGCATCCGTCGGCCGAGGCCACGCGAGGCTCAACTTCGCCTGCTCGCCCGAGGTGCTCTCCGAGGCGATCACGCGGCTCGCGGAGGCGCGCTGAGCTGCCCGGCTGTCGACCGCCGGTAGGTGCGCTGGGTCGTGGAGCAGTGCGCCGGGTAAGTAGCCCGGGAGCGCGGGCGACGCCGACCGATTTCGAGTCCGTTGTGGCAACCGAACTGGCCCTCGATGCCTAGCCGAATCTGTCACCATTCCGTGCAGCAGACCCGTCGCCATCTTTCATCACCTGAGTACGTCGCCGGGATCGAGCCCCAACCCATCCAGATCAGCCTCAACCCGCGCGATGAAGTGCCGGCAGCATTCGTCTACGGCCCGCCATTCGGCTGGATTGGTCCAGACGCTTGGTGCGAAGACGGATCCAAATACCCACCCCGCGGGGGTGTTGCGGATCGCGATCGCACCCGGTTCCTCATACGACATTGAGTCGAACTCAAAGTCGCTTTCCCCCGGATCTCCTAGCCAGATACGTAGACTTCGGGCAAGTTCGACAACCGGGAAACCTGCCTCGTCGTAGATAACCTCGTCGCCCTCCAATAGGCGGATGTGTGCGTCGAAGGCGACCAGATAATCCGCCTGCGTCGTACCACGCAGGTCGTCAGTCCGCAGGCGATCGTATACAAGTTCCACTTCCGTCACCTCACGTTTACCGGAAAGGCGTTGATGACGCGGCCATCGCCAGTCACGATCACGCGGATGAACTCCTGACCCTTGGTGCCGACGACGCCACCGCCCGGCACAACAATTCGGAACGTGTCGTCGAGTTCGTGAAGCACGGGGCACCGGTCGAGGAGGCCCAGGAGGCTCCGGCATCGGAATGCTGAATCACGCCAGTGACGTCCTGACCCGCTCGGTCGCGGATCCACAACGCCATCTCGAGCGCATCCAACGGCAGATCGGTCGGCATCCGGCTCATTGTCCGCCAACCCACGATCCGGCGTGAGAGCACGTCAGTCACGAACGCGGTGAACGCCATCCCCGACCACGTCGGAACACCGGTGAAATCGACCACCCAGAGGCGTGTTCGTCCGGTCCACGAGAACTCGCGCTGCACATGGTCCGGCGGACGCGTCGACACCTCGTCAGGGCGGATGGTGACGACCTGCTTGCCACGGCGCACGCCACGCAGCCCGAGCTCACGCATGAGGCGCTCTACCGTGCAACGCGCTACGTCGAAGACCGATCCGCACATCCTCTCGGGAATCAGGCCCTCCACGAAACCCGGGGCGCTTCAGTGTGTACTGCCGGAACACCCAACGCTGGCCCGCGTGCGCCCGTGACTCCCAGACTGTCAGCCGGAACACCTCATTGAGTCGGAGCGTCGATCCTCGTCAGTTCGTGCAGATGGGGATTCTCTACCGACCCGTACTGAATCTGGAGACGCCGTTCCCCTTGAGAACCCACAACTGGAATGCGAACGTGCAGATCGTCGACGACGAGTTATAATGCCCAACCCTTCCCGTAGTCACCTCGGCCAACTGCCCAAGTGCCTTCCGCCGACTCAATCGAAACAACCTCGTCGGCATCTGCGGACTCGCCTGGACGGAGCGAGAAGTGCGGAAGGCTGGATTCAAAACTCCCATCGCGGTTGAACTCAATGAACGCCTCCTTGAGGCTTTCTGGCCCGCCTTCTACAACCCATCGTCCAACAACTTCTGCCTGGGTGGGCCTTGCGTTCTCCACGGCGGAGCAGCCCACGAGAGCGATCAAGGCCACTGCGATCAACGCCATCCACGCACGCTTCAAGGCTCAATCCATTCAGTCCACATGATTGTCTGATTTGCAGGACGACCGATTCCTGTCCCCCACGAAACATCCCCGACCGAGGCACTGAGCGGCTCATACCAAGGTTCATACCCGATGAAGGGGATCCGCGTGAGCGACGGCAGCGAGGTCGTGTTTCTCGCCACCATACTGACCTCAAAGGTGCCGTTGTCAACGCCGGTAACCTCAACCTCGAGGCTGTGCGAACCAAGGAACGTCAGTTCCAGGTCGTTCCCTGCCGCGCCGAAGGAACTAAGAGCCACGCCGTCGCTCAGGTAGATCGGGAGCCCATCCGTTCCGCTCAAGGTGTAGTCATAGCGCGCACGATAGCCAACGTAGGGGCCCAGGTGACGCACGCTGGTTCGCGAGGTCTCGAGACGCGTCGTCACTGCGCGAAGGCGCTCCTCGACCAGCGGAACGAGGCTACCCGGCGGCGCGCGCCGCGCGCCGCTGCGCGATGCGCTTGCGCGTCGTGGTGCCCACCCCACGTGCGATGAGCGCGTCGGCGACGACCACGCCGAGCCACGCGCCGAGCGCGCCGCTCACCGTCGGGATGAGGATGGTCGCTGCGACGACGCCCGGCACCATCGACGCGGTGTCGAGCGCGAGCGCCACCGTGACGCCCCAGATCGCGCCGTTCAGCGCACCGGCCGCGACGAACAGCCAGGTCTTCCAGACCCGGTACAGCGTCACCGCGAAGACGATCTCGAAGAAGAACGCGTACCAGAGGTTGACGTACACGGCACGGAACCCGTCGGGCTGGAACGGCCCCATCACGATGCCGGCGAACAGCGCCACGAGCAGCGTCGTGCCGGGCAGCTGCAGCAGCCTGAGGGCGAGCGCGAACGGCAGCACCCAGAGTCCGAGCGTCACGCCGTTCAGCCACGGCACGGCCGCGGTGGCGTACGAGATCCAGTTGCCGCCGATGAGCAGGATCGCGGTCGCCGCCGCGATGGCGGCGGCCGTCAGCAGGTACGAGGTCGAGTAGGCCCCGGGCCGACGGGCGCTCACCGAGTGTAGTTCGGTGCCTCGACGACGAACTGCACGTCGTGCGGGTGCGACTCCTTGAGGCCGGCGGGCGTGATGCGCACGAACCGACCCTTCGTCTTCAGCTCCTCGATCGTGCGCGCACCGACGTAGAACATCGACTGGCGCAGGCCCCCGACGAGCTGATACGCGACGGCGCCCACCGGGCCGCGGTAGGGCACCTGGCCCTCGATGCCCTCGGGGATGAGCTTCTCATCGCTCGGCACGTCGGCCTGGAAGTAGCGGTCGCGCGAGTACGAGGTCTTCGTGCCGCGAGTCTGCAAGGCGCCGAGCGACCCCATGCCGCGGTACGCCTTGAACTGCTTGCCGTTCTGGTAGACGAGGTCGCCGGGGCTCTCGTCGGTGCCGGCGAGCAGCGATCCGAGCATGACCGTGTCGGCGCCCGCGACGAGCGCCTTGGCGATGTCGCCCGAGAACTGCAGGCCGCCGTCGGCGATGAGCGGCACGCCCGCGGGGAGGGTCGCCTTGGATGCCTCGTAGACGGCCGTGATCTGGGGAACGCCGACGCCCGCGACGACCCGCGTGGTGCAGATCGAGCCCGGGCCGACGCCCACCTTCACGGCGTCGGCGCCCGCGTCGACGAGCGCCTTCGCGCCCTCGTACGTCGCGACGTTGCCGCCGATGACGTCGATGTGGGCGAAGCTCGGATCGGCCTTCAGTCGACGGATGATGTCGAGCACGCCGGCCGACTCGCCGTTGGCGGTGTCGACCACGAGCACGTCGACACCCGCGTCGCGCAGCGCCTCGGCGCGCTCCCACGCATCGCCGAAGAAGCCCATCGCGGCGCCCACGCGCAGGCGCCCCTCGGCGTCCTTCGTGGCGTTCGGGTACTGCTCGCTCTTGTCGAAGTCCTTGACGGTGATGAGGCCGGTGAGCCGGCCGGCGTCATCGACGAGCGGCAGCTTCTCGATCTTCTTCTCGGCGAAGATCGCGAGCGCCTCGTCGGGGTTCATGCCGACGTGGCCCGTGATGAGCGGCATCTTCGTCATGACGTCGGCGACCTTCGTCGTCGGCTTCTCGAAGTCGGAGACGAAGCGCATGTCGCGGTTCGTGATGATGCCGACGAGCACTCCGTCGTCGTCGACGACCGGCAGGCCGCTCACGCGATAGGTGCCGCAGAGGCGATCGACATCGGCGACGGATGCATCGGGCGTGGTCGTGACCGGATTGGTGACCATGCCCGACTCGCTGCGCTTCACCCGGTCGACCATGTCGGCCTGCTCGGCGATCGAGAGGTTGCGGTGCAGGATGCCGATGCCGCCCTGACGTGCCATCGCGACCGCCATGCGGGCCTCGGTGACGGTGTCCATCGCCGCCGACAGCAGCGGCGTCGAGACCGTGATGCGCCGGGTGAGACGCGACGAGGTGTCGGCCTCGCTCGGGATCACGTCGGTGTGCCCCGGCAGCAGGAGCACGTCGTCGTAGGTCAGCCCGGTGAAACCGAACGGGTCGTGCTGGTCCATGTGCGCGCGCCTCTTCTCCACGTGATCGCCATCGGGATGCACCGCGCGCGGCCGCCCGCCTCCACGGTGTCTTCCAATTCTAAGGCGCGCACGGCTGGGAGTATTCCCCGTGGAACGCGGGCTCGAGGCATCCGAATTCTCACGATTCGGCTGCGATGGCGCAGGACCTTCGAAGACGAGGCATCCGAAATGCCGTTGACACATTACGCTTCTAGGGTCTCCCTCACAGCCGACGAGACCCACGGACGGCTGTGGTGTCCCAACTGGAGGTTCTGTGAGATCCCCATCCCATGTCGTCGCGTCCCCGCCCGGGCGACGCATCCCCCGACTCGTCGGCCTGTTCCTGGCGGCCGTCGCCGCGGCGCTCGCGCTGATGTCGATCGCGCCAGTGGCGGCCAACGCCGCCGACGGCGACCCGTTCCGCATCAGCGGCAACGTGCAGCTCGACGGCGCACCGCTCGAGGGGGTGGTACTCGTCATCGACGGCCCCGGCGGCACGCAGGAGGTCGAGACCGACGCCAACGGGCAGTGGCGAGTCAGCGTCCCCGAGAAGAACGCCGAGTACACCGTCACCCTCGATGAAGAGACCCTTCCCGAGGGGATCGCGGTGGTCGACCCCGACGACGACTCGCCGAACGAGAAAGAGGTGACGGTCGGCCCCGGCGGCCGCGTCACCGTCAACTTCTTCATCGGCGAGGGCACGCGCAACACGACGAGCCTGCTCGATCAGGTCGTGCAGCGCACGGTGCAGGGCATCAGCTTCGGCCTCATGCTCGGGCTCGCGGCCGTCGGCCTGTCGCTCGTGTTCGGAACGACCGGCATCTCGAACTTCGCGCACGGTGAGATGGTGACGTTCGGCGCGGTCGCCGCGGCGTTCCTCGCGGGCAGCATCGGCACGCTCGCGTTGCCGCTGTGGGTCGTGATCCCCGTGGCGATCGTGCTGAGCGGTGTGTTCGGCTACGTGCTCGACGTCATCCTCTGGCGGCCGTTGCGCCGCAAGCGGGTCGGCGTCGTGCAGCTCATGATCGTGAGCATCGGCCTCTCGCTCGCGCTGCGGTACATCTACCAGTTCTTCATCGGCGGCGGCACCATTCAGCTGCCGTACGCGTCGTCCGAGAAGATCCCGCTGTTCGGCATCGTGCAGCTCAGCGTCATCGACATGGCGAGCCTCGCGATCTCGATCGTCGTGATCGTGGCGTTCGCGATCTGGCTGACGTACTCCCGCATCGGCAAGGCGACTCGCGCGATCAGCGACAACCCGTCGCTCGCCGCAGCGTCGGGCATCGACGTCGACTACGTGGTGCGCATCGTCTGGATCGTCGGCGGCGCCCTCGCGGGCCTCGCGGGCATCCTGTACGCGTACTTCCGGCCCGGCATCAAATGGGACATGGGCGCGCAGATCCTGCTGCTCATGTTCGCTGCGGTGACCTTGGGCGGTCTCGGCACGGCGTTCGGCGCCCTCATCGGCGCGATCATCGTGGGCCTGCTCGTCGAGGTCTCGGGTCTGTGGATCCCCCAGGACCTGCGGTACGCGGGCGCCCTGGTCGTGCTCATCGTCATCCTGCTGTTCCGGCCACAGGGCATCCTCGGCCGGCGAGAGAGAATCGGGTAGGCATCATGGACTGGCTTCAGATCCTCTCCAACACGGCGTCGTCGATCCTCAGCCCGGCGACCATCGGTTACGCGCTGGCCGCGCTCGGCCTCGCGGTGCACTTCGGCTTCGCGGGCCTGCTCAACATGGGTGTCGCCGGCTTCATGGCGATCGGCGCCTACGGGTACGCCATCTCGACGCTCACGTTCGGGTTCCCCTGGTGGCTGGCGATCATCGCGGGCCTCGCGGCCGCGGCAGTCTTCGCGCTCATCCTGGGCGTGCCGACGCTGCGGTTGCGCGGCGACTACCTGGCGATCGTCACGATCGCGGCCGCCGAGGTCGTGCGTCTGCTGTTCCTCACGACCGCGTTCGAGGATGTCACCGGCTCCGCCGACGGGCTCTCGGGCTTCCAGCGCGACTTCCGCGACTCGAACCCGATTCCCCCGGGCCGGTACGGCTTCGGCCCGTGGATCTACAACGAGAACGAGTGGTGGACCCGCATCCTGGGCCTCGTGACGCTGCTCATCGCCGTGATCGTCGTCTTCATGCTCATGCGCAGCCCGTGGGGCCGTGTGCTCAAGGGCATCCGTGAAGACGAGGACGCGGTGCGCGCGCTCGGCAAGAACGCGTTCGCCTACAAGATGCAGGCGCTCGTGCTCGGTGGCGTGCTGATCGCCGGCGGCGGCATCGTGTACGCGCTCGATCGCGCGGCGAGCCCCGGCGTCTACGTCACCTCGCTCACGTTCTTCGTGTGGACGGCGCTGCTGCTCGGCGGTGCGGCGACCGTGTTCGGTCCGCTGCTCGGCTCGTTGATCTTCTGGGTGATCCAGACGTTCCTCAGCAACTTCCTGCCCGCACTCGTGCAGGCGGGTGTGCTCCCGTTCATGACCCAGATCCAGGCCGGCACGCTGCGCTTCATCCTCGTGGGCGTCGCGCTCATGCTGCTCGTGATCTTCATGCCGCAGGGCCTCCTCGGCAACAAGAAGGAGCTGACCTTTGTCAAGTGAGATCCCGGCTCCGGGCGAGCCGAACACCGACGCGACGGCGCCCCCCACCGGCCTCGTCGCCCGCCCCAAGACGACCGGACTCCACGTCGGCGACGCTGCGCCGGGCGTGAAGAAGGTCGACCCGATCATCGTCGCCGACGGCGTGCGCCGCCAGTTCGGCGGTCTCACCGCCGTCGACGTCGAGCACCTCGAGATCCCGCGCGGGGCGATCACCGCCCTCATCGGCCCGAACGGCGCCGGCAAGACGACGCTGTTCAACCTGCTCACCGGCTTCGACAAGCCCAACGAGGGCACCTGGACCTTCGACGGCCGCTCGCTGTCGGGCGTGCCCGCCTTCAAGGTGGCCCGCATGGGCCAGGTGCGCACGTTCCAGCTCACGAAGGCGCTGGGACTGCTCACGGTGCTCGACAACATGAAGCTGGGAGCCACCGGGCAGCGCGGCGAGCGGTTCTGGGCGGGAATGATCCCCGCCGCGTGGCGGAAGCAGGATTCTGCGATCGAGAACCGCGCGATGGAACTGCTCGCGAAGTTCAAGCTCGACGCCAAGGCGGGCGACTTCGCCGCGAGCCTGTCGGGTGGCCAGCGCAAACTCCTCGAGATGGCCAGGGCGCTCATGAGCGAACCGAAGCTCGTCATGCTCGACGAGCCGATGGCGGGCGTCAACCCGGCGCTCACCGAGTCGCTGCTCGATCACATCCTCGACCTGAAGGACCAGGGCATGACAGTGCTCTTCGTCGAGCACGACATGCACATGGTGCGGCACATCGCCGACTGGGTCGTCGTCATGGCCGAGGGCCGCGTGGTCGCCGAGGGCGACCCGTACTCGGTCATGCAGGACCCGGCCGTGATCGACGCCTACCTGGGCGCGCACCAGGAGCTCGACCTCGGCGTGGTCACCGGGCGGTACGCCCCCGAGGAGGCGGATGTCACGACGGATGCCGCGGCATCCGCTGAGACGGCCGCAGCTCAAGAGGAGATCCTCGCCGAGGCCCTCGCCGAGATCGAGGAGGAGGAGAAGTGAGCACCTCGACCACCGTCGGTACCCCCGTCGTCGTCATCGACGAGGTCCACGCCGGCTACCTGCCGGGCGTGAACATCCTGAACGGCTGTTCGCTCGTCGCCAACCAGGGCGAACTCATCGGCATCATCGGCCCGAACGGCGCCGGCAAGTCGACCCTGCTGAAGGCGATCTTCGGGCAGGTGAACGTCCGCAGCGGTACCATCACGCTCGAGGGGGACGACATCACCGGGCTGAAGGCGAACAAGCTGGTCGCCCGCGGCGTCGGGTTCATCCCCCAGACGAACAACGTGTTCCCGTCGCTCACCATCGAGGAGAACCTGCAGATGGGGCTCTACCAGCGCCCCGGCGTCTACAAGGAGCGCCTCGAGTTCGTGACCGGCATCTTCGCCGAACTCGGCAAGCGGCTGAAGCAGCGCGCCGGATCGTTGTCGGGCGGCGAGCGCCAGATGGTCGCCATGAGCCGCGCGCTCATGATGGACCCGAAGGTGCTGCTGCTCGACGAGCCGTCGGCGGGCCTGTCGCCCGTGCGACAGGATGAGGCGTTCATCCGCGTCTCCGAGATCAACAAGGCCGGCGTGACCTGCATCATGGTGGAGCAGAACGCCCGCCGCTGCCTGCAGATCTGCGACCGCGGCTACGTGCTCGACCAGGGCCGCGACGCCTACACCGGTTCCGGACGCGACCTGCTCAACGACCCGAAGGTCACCGAACTGTACCTCGGTTCGCTCGGCGCGTAACGCCGCCCGAAGGGGGCGGGGCCGGCACACGCCGGCCCCGCCCCTTCTGCATGCGCGCGGCGTCCGGGCTCGCGCCCCACGGGCCCCGCGCCACTTCCGCGCCCCGCGCCACCTGAGCTGGCGCACCGCCGAGGAAGTGGCGCAACGGGGCGACGAAGAGCATGCGGTCCGGTCGCCTCCGGCCGCCACACGCGACGTCATCCAGGCGACCGCCACCGCCCGTCCACCCACGCGCTCCGCGCCACTTCGGCGCCCTCCGCGCCAGCTCAGGTGGCGCAGACCCCGCGGAAGTGGCGCAACGGCACCAAGCCCACCCGTCAGCACGCACACGCGGGCACGCGAAAGGGCCCCGGCTCGCGCCGGGGCCCTTCCGCTGTGAGGTTGTTCGGGTCGAACCTGCTCAGCCCTCGTAGGCCGCGTAGGTGTTGTCCTCGCCGAACTGGTAGATACCGATCGACGCCTCGGTGGGGTCGCCCACCTCGTCGAAGGTGATCGGACCCGAGACGCCGTCGTAGTCGGCGACGTCACCGGCGAGGATGATGTCGGCGCACTCCGCGAACGAGGTGCACTTCGTGCCGTCGCCCGAGCCGCCCGAGACCTCGATCAGCTTCTCGGCGATGGCCGCCGAGTCGGTCGAGTTCGCCGCGAGCGCGGCGAGCGAGAGCAGCACGGTCGCGTCGAAGGACTCGGCCGCGTAGCTGTACTCGGACAGCGGCTCGCCGCCGGTCTCCGCGAGGAACGCGTCGAGCTCACCCGTGAAGTCGGAGATCGAGTCGATCGACAGACCGGGCAGGGTGCCCTTCGCGCCGGTGAGCGAGCCCGCCGGGAACTGGTCGCCGAAGTTCGACAGGTTGCCGTCGACGAAGTAGAGCTTGTCGGCGGGGAACTGACCGAACAGGCTCGGCAGGATCGTCTTGACCTCTTCGAACGTGATCAGGGCGATCGCGTCGGGGTCGGCCGCGAGGACCTCGCTGATCTGCGAGTCGAACGTGGTGTCACCGGTGTTGTACGTCGGGGCCGCGACGACCTCGCCGCCGGCGGCCTCGAAGGCCTCGGTGACGTACTTCGCCAGGCCGGTGCCGTACGAGTCGTTCAGCACGATGAGGCCGAGCGTCTGGTTGCCGTCTTCGGCGATCAGGTTGCCCAGCACCTCGCCCTGCAGCACGTCGGACGGCGCGGTGCGGAAGTACAGCCCGTTGTCGTCGTACGTGGTGAACGCGTCGGAGGTGTTCGCCGGCGAGAACTGGATGACGCCCGCACCGACGACCTGGTCGATGAACTGGAGCGACGTACCCGACGACGCGGCACCGATGATGGCCGAGACGTTCTCGCCGAGAAGGCGGGGGATCTCGGTCTCGTAGGCCTTGTTGTCGGTGTCGCCCGAGTCACCGAAGACGACCTCGAGGGAGAGGCCGCTGGTCTCGGCGTAGTCGTTGACCTGCTGGGCGGCGAACGCGACGCCGGCCTCCTCGGGCGGGCCGAGGAACGCGAGGTTGCCGGTCTGGGGAAGCGCGGTGCCGATGGTCAGGGCGAGGTCTTCGCGAGGGCCCTGCGCCTCCTCGGTCGACTCGGGCTCGCCGCTCGCGCACGCGGACAGGAGAAGGGCGCTCGTCGCGGTGAGAGCGACCCCCGTCCAGACCTTGCCGCGCGAGCGAGCGGGCCGGGACTTGCCGAATACGCTCATGTTGCTCCTTGGGACTGAAGGATGAATCGAATGCCCGACGAAACGGGCTGTGGATCGACAGTATGCGGCGGTTCCCGTGCAGACAATGCAAACCCGGTCACAACCGCGTAACACCTGCGATTTCGTGACCGTATCGTCACCAGAACGGGGGTGGATGGCGATTTCCGCGCTCCGGATCGGCAGCGAACGCAATGATCCGTCATACCGCGGATGCCTCGGCGGCGCCGGTCACGCGGGTTCGACGACGGCGCGGCGAGCGGCCCGCGCCCCGCGGACGAGGTCGAACGTGAGGATGACGAGCGCGACCCAGACGAGCGCGAACCCGATCCACCGTTCGAGCGGCATCGGCTCGCCGAGCACGAACACGCCCACCACGAACTGGATGAACGGCGCGAAGTACTGGATGAACCCCATCTGCGTGAGCGGCAGGCGCCGCGACGCGGCCGCGAACAGGATGAGCGGAATCGCCGTGACCGCCCCCGCCGAGAGCAGCAGCGTGGTGTGCCATCCGCCCGCCGTGCCCATCGTGAGGCCCGTCGTGGCCGCGACCACGGCCAGTTGCACGCCCGCGACCGGGGCGAGCCAGAGCGTCTCGAGCGTGAGGCCCGACACCGCGTCGACCCGCGGCCCCACCCGCTTCTTGATGAGCCCGTAGACGCCGAACGAGAACGCGAGCAGCAGCGCGATCCACGGCAGCTGCCCGTAGCCGATGGCGAGCACGAGCACCGCGACCAGGGAGATGCCGACCGCGACCCACTGCGTCGTCGTCAGCCGCTCGCGCAGCACCAGCACCCCGAGGAACACCGTGACGATCGGGTTGATGAAGTACCCGAGCGCGGCCTCGACGACCTGATCGGTCATCGCGGCGTAGACGTACGTCTGCCAGTTCACGAAGATGAGGGCGCCGGCGAGCCCCATCGTGAACACCACGCGTCGATCGCGCAGCAGTGCGAGGAACGGCTTCCAGGTGCGCGCGACGGTCATGATGAGCGCGCAGAACACCACCGACAGCAGGATGCGCCACGCCACGACCTCGACCGGGCCGGTCGGCGCGAGCGCGATGAAGTAGACGGGAAGGAACCCCCACAGCACGTACGAGCCGATGGCGAAGAGCAGCCCGCTGCGGCTCGGGCCGCTGGAATCGAGGGCAGGGGCGACAGGAGCGGGCGACGGCACCGGATCAGCCTACGCGTCGCCTCCGACGCGACCGGATGCCGCGACTGCCGCGGACCGTCGAGATCCGGCCGATCGCGGTGCCACCGAACACCCGCGCCTGCACGGACGGCGCCGAGACGACGAACGGCCCGGATGCCGAGGCATCCGGGCCGTTCGATCGAGAACGTCGATCAGCGCACGACGACCGCGAGCACGTCGCGGGCCGACAGCACGAGGAACTCCTCGCCGCCGAACTTCACCTCGGTGCCGCCGTACTTCGAGTACAGCACGCGGTCGCCGACGGCGACGTCGAGCGGCACGCGGTTGCCGTTGTCGTCGATGCGGCCGGGGCCAACCGCCACGACCTCGCCCTCCTGGGGCTTCTCCTTGGCGGTGTCGGGGATGACCAGACCGGATGCGGTGGTCTGCTCGGCCTCGACCTGCTTGATCACGATGCGATCCTCGAGCGGCTTGATGGAAACCGACACGGTTGACCTCTTTCTCAGACGAAGACTGGTTGGCAGCCTCTTGGCGAGAGTGCCAACACGAGTGTAGGCATGTTCTGGCACTCGTGCAACGTGAGTGCCAACGGCCGCGCCTCGCCGGCGGGCTGCTACCGTACCCGAGTGGACCGCGCCGAACTCGTCGAACTCCTCTCGCCCGAGGGCCTGCGACTGCTCGACGCGCTTCCTCCGTGGGACTCGAAGGCCGACGTGCTGCGCACCGTCGAGAACCTGCGCAAGCAGGGCCACTCGCCCGCCCTCGTCGCCGCCGTGCTGAGCCAGGCGAAGCTGCGCGCCCGCGCACACGTCAAGTTCGGTGAGTTCGCCGAGCGCATGCTGTTCACCGAGGCCGGCCTCGAGCAGGCCACTCGACTGCGGGTCGCCGCGCTGCACGCGGGTCGGTTCGCCCGCGCCGGCATCGGTCACGTCGCCGACCTCGGCTGCGGCATCGGCGGCGACGCGCTCGCATTCGCCGCGCTCGGCCTCGAGGTCACCGCGGCCGACGCCGACGAAGTCACGGCGGCGATCGCCGCGTTCAACCTCACCCCGTTCCCGCATGCCCGCGTACTGCACTCGCGTGCCGAGGAGGTGCCGCTCGGCGGCATCGGCGGCGCCTGGCTCGACCCTGCGAGGCGCAGCACGGCCGGGGGGCGCACGCGGCGGTTCGCCGACCCCGCCGACTACTCGCCGCCGCTCGACTTCGCGTTCGGGCTCGCCTCGCGCATGCCCGTGGGCGTGAAGCTCGGCCCCGGTACCGACCGCGAGGTGATCCCCGCCGACGTCGAGGCGCAGTGGGTCTCGGTCGACGGCGACGTCGTCGAACTCGGTGTGTGGACAGGCCCGCTCGCCCGGCCCGGCATCCGCCGCGCCGCGCTCGTCGTGCGCGGCGACGAGGCATCCGAGCTCACCGGCGCCGCCGACGCCGAGGACGCGCCCGACGGCCCGCTCGGCGAGTACCTGTACGAACCCGACGGAGCGGTCATCCGCGCGCGCCTCATCGGCGACCTCGCACGGGCGAACGGTGCGTGGATGTGCTCGCCCGGCATCGCCTACCTCACGGCCGACCGCGCGTTCGACTCGCCGTTCGCGCACCGCTTCCGCGTCGTCGAGCGCCTGCCCGCCGAGGAACGCCGGCTGCGTCAGGCCCTCGCCGAGCGCGGCATCGGCGTGCTCGAGATCAAGAAGCGCGGCGTCGACATCGACCCGGCCGCGCTGCGCACCCGGTTGAAGCTCAAGGGATCGGAGTCGGGCACGCTCGTACTCACCCGCGAGCAGGGGCGTCACGTCGCGCTGCTGGTCGATCGCGAATGATCGGATGCTGCGTGCTCAGCTCGGCAGCGCGCCGAACACGATCGCGTAGTACCCGATCCAGACGGCCGAGAAGACGAGGCCCGTGAGGCCGGTGCCGATGCCGACGAACGCCAGCGTACGGCCGTGCTCTTCGCGCCGCAGGCCGAGCACGCCGAACACGATGGCCGCGAGCGCGAGCGGCAGCATCCAACCGACGAACAGCGACGCCGCGGCCCCCAGCACGCCCAGCACCGCCGCCACCCAGCTGTAGACCCGACGCTGCGCGTCGTCTTCGGCCTCGTCGGCGGCGATCGCAGGCACCGTGTCGGGGCGGTGCACGATGAGGAGCTGACCCGTCGGCAGCTGGTGGATGCGCCCGGTGTCGTAGACCTCCTCGAACTCGAGGGGCGGCACCTGAGCCTCGCGGATGGGCGCCTCCTCGACGACCGCCGGGTCGGCTCGGAACGTGGGCTCGGCGGGGCGGAACGGCGCGAGGGGGTCCTCGCCGGGCACCTCGCGGGGCGGCACGGGCAGCGGCGACACGGGCGGCGGCTCCGCCTTCCCCGACTCGGGCTGCGACGGTCCGGATTGCGACGGGTCGGCTTGCGACGGGTCGCCTTGCGACGGGTCGCCTTGCGACGGGTCGGGGGTCCCGCCGGCCGGCGGGACCCCCTCGCGTTCGGACATCCGTGCGGCCTCAGTACGTGGTGTACGTGCCGAACGTGGCGAACGCGATCACCCAGAGCAGGATCGACAGCAGGCCGATCACGATGCCCACGAATCCCAGGATGATGCCCGTCAGCCACATCGCCTTGGCCTGCGGCTCCTTCTTCTTGCCGATGAAGCCGAGCACCACGGCCGCCGCGGGAATGAACAGCTGCAGCACGCCGCCGATGATCGGGATGAACACGACGGCGAGCGACCCGACCACCCCGACGATGCCCGCGATCAGCGAGATGATGCTGAACACGGGGCTCTTGGCCGCGGGTGGGGCGCCGTACCCGGCCTGCGTTTGCGTGCCGTACGCAGGCTGCGCGGGTGCACCGTATGCGGGCTGCGACGGCGCGCCGTACGGCGAGCCGGCCGCCGCGCCTCCTGCGGCGACCCCGCCGGCCGCGACCCCGGCGCCCGCAGCAGACGCATCGGTGCCGTACGACGGCGGAGCGGGCGGAGCAGGCGGGGCCGGCGGAGCGGGCGGAGCCGGCGGGGCCTCCGGGGCGGCCGGCGGCACCGGCACCTCGGGCGCCGACGGCGCGGCGGGCGGCGCAGGCGGCTCGGGCGCCGATGGCGCCACCGGCTCGGCGGGCGACGGCACCGTCGGCTCGGCCGGGGTGGGCACGGTGGGCTCGTCGGGCGTCGGAACCGTCGGCTCCTCAGGCGAGGGCGCGGTCGGCTCGACCGGCACCTCGGGCACCGACGGCTCTTCGGGGTTGTTCGGATCGGTCATTGTCTGCCTCCTCCGATGCGATCGGTCGAGCCGATCAGTACGTGGTGTAGTAGCCCGACGACGCCGCGGCCGCGATGAGGATGATCCAGACCACGATCACGATGAGGCCGACGACCAGGCCGATGTAGCCGAGCACGAGGCCGGCGATCGCGAGGCCGCGGCCCTGCTCGCCCGTCTTCTTGATCTGGTTGAGGGCGATGTGCCCGGTGATGATCGCGACGAGCGAGATGAAGAACGCCGAGACGAGCGAGACGATCGCGAGGACGTTCGTCTTCGCCGCGGGCGGGGCGCCGTACGCGGGGGCACCGTAGGCGGGGGCGGCCGGAGCGCCGTACGCGGGCGCCGCGGGCGGCTGGTAGGCGGGAGCGGCGGGCTGGGGGGCACCGTACGCCGGGGGCTCGGGGGCGGCCGGCGGCACTGGCGGGACCGGAGGCACCTGGGCGCCGGACTGGTCGGGAGTGTTGGGATCGGTCACTGATGGGTCCCCTCGTGAGGCGGGATGGCGTACTCGCAGCGGGGCGCCGGGCGGCGCGCCTCATCCCGGTGTGTTTTCGCTCACCATACCGCGCGCGTCGTGCACGGCGCGAGGGCAGCAGGCCCGCGTGACACCGCGCGGCGCATGCCGTGGCATCCGCCCTCAGACGCGGATGTCGGTGACCGGCAGCGTCGAGTCCGCGCCGAACCCGAGCCCCGACGCCTCGTGACCCGCCATGATGAGCTTCGCACCCAGCGCGGCGATCATCGCCCCGTTGTCGGTGCAGAGCGAGAACGGGGGGATGCGCAGCGAAATGCCCGCGGCATCCGCACGCTGCTCGGCCACCTGCCGGAGCCGCGCGTTCGCGACCACGCCGCCGCCGAGCAGCAGCCTCGGCACGCCGAGATCGACGCACGCGGCGATCGCCTTGCCGACGAGGACGTCGACGACCGCCTCGCGGAAGCTCGCCGCGACATCCGCCAGCGGCACCTCGTCGCCGGCGGCCTCGGCCCGCTCGACCCAGCGCGCAACCGCGGTCTTCAGCCCCGAGAAGCTGAAGTCGTAGCGGTGGCGCTCGAGGTCCTTGGGCTTGGTGAGCCCGCGCGGGAAGCGGATGGAGTCGGGGTCGCCGCCGATCGCGGCGCGATCGATCTCGGGCCCGCCGGGGTACGGCAGCCCCAGCAGCCGCGCGACCTTGTCGAACGCCTCGCCCGCCGCGTCGTCGATGGTCTCGCCGAGCAGTTCGACATCGGAGACCAGGTCGCGCACGAGCAGCAGCGAGGTATGCCCGCCAGACACCAGCAGCGCGACGGTCGGGGTCTCGAGCGGCGCGCGGTCGTCGAGCAGGTCGGCGCCCACGTGCCCGACGAGGTGGTTCACGCCGTAGAGCGGCACGCCGAGCGAGATCGACAGCGCCTTCGCCGCGCCGACACCGACCATGAGGGCCCCGGCGAGCCCCGGCCCGCTGGTCACGGCCACGGCGTCGAGGTCGGCGAGCGAGACGGATGCCTCGTCGAGCGCCTGCCGGATCGCCGGGCCGAGCGCCTCGAGGTGCGCGCGCGCGGCGACCTCGGGCACGACGCCGCCGTACCGGGCGTGCTCCTCCATGGACGAGGCGATCGTGTTGGCGAGCAGGTCGGTGCCGCGCACGATGCCGACGCCGGTCTCGTCGCACGACGTCTCGATGCCCAGCACCAGGGGGGCGGCGCGGTTCATCGGGTTCCCTCCGGGGCGTCCGGGTCATCCGGGGTATCCGGGGCATCCGGGGCATCCGCGCGTTCGCTCGCGGCACCGAGTGCCGCGCCGCCAGCAGGCCGCGTCACCGCCGCCGGCACGTCGGCGCGCATGTGCACGGCGTCGATGCCACCGCGGTAGTACCGCCGCCGCACGCCGATCTCGGCGAAGCCGAGCGAGGCGTACAGCCCGCGCGCGACGGGATTGTCGGCGCGCACCTCGAGGAAGATCGACTCGACCCCGCGCCGGCGCGCCTCGGCGATGAGCGCCTGCATCAGCGCGCGCCCGAGCCCGGCGCCGCGCCGGCCGGCCTCGACCGCGATGGTCTGGATGTCGCCCTGATCGCCGCCCTCGGGCGCGAGCAGCCCGGCGTACGCGAACACGTCGTCGGGCGAGTCGTCGTCGACCGCGACCAGGTAGTAGGCGTGGGGGTTCGCGAGCTCGCGGGCCATCGCGTCGACCGGCCAGGCGTCGTCGACGAACGTCGCGCGCTCGAGCACCATGATGGCGTCGAGGTCGTCGGGCCGCGCGCGGCGCAGCAGCACGCTCATCGCAGCACCTTCTTACCCGCCGACGGGGTGACATCGGGCGCGCGCAGGTAGAGCGGCTCGTCGTCGGTGAGCGGAAGCCGGCCGGCCGCGTAGGCGAGCTCGGCGATCATGCCGACACCGGCGGCGGGCACGACGGATGCCTCGACTCGCGTGCCGGCCGCGGCCGGTACGTCGTCGCGCGGCGTGAGTCGCGGCCCCTCGACGCGCACGGGCAGACCGTCGTCGTCGAGCCCGTCGTAGTCGGCGACCGCGGCCTCGCGGCGGCGCGCGTCGGTGACGACCTGCACCGGCCCGTGCCCGCCGTCGCGGTACCACGCCCACGCGACCGCGTCGTGGCTCACCACGGGCACGACGGGGCGCGCGATGCCGATCGCGAACGCGTGCGCGGCCGCGATGCCGACGCGGAGCCCCGTGAAGGGGCCGGGGCCCATGCCCGCCGCCACGCCCGACAGCTCGGACGGGGAGACGCCCGCGGCGTCGAGCGCCTCGCGGATGAGCAAGCCGACGACTTCGGCGTGACGCATCGGGTCGTCGCTGGACGCCTCGGCGAGCACGCCGCGGTCGTGGTCGACGACGGCGACGCTCGTGCCGGTCGACGTGTCGATCGCGAGCAGCATGATTCCAGCCTAGGCGGTGTCGTTCACGCGCCCGGCGCGTACGGCGTGCCCGCCCAGCGCGGGCCGAACCCCGTGATCGTCACGGTGCGAGGCTCGTCCGCGTCGAGATCGGCGTCGAGGTCGGCGCGGTCGGCGTCGCGATCGGATGACGCGGGCCCCGAGTCATCCGCCTCGCCCCCGATGCGACGAGCGATAACCACCTCGAGCCGGCTGTCGGCCGCGTCTTCGATGAGCCCGGCACCCCACTCGGCGACCACGACCGACCGATCGAAGTCGAGGTCGAGATCCCACAGCTCGGTCGCCGTGCCGAGCCGGTAGGCGTCGACGTGCACGAGCGGCGCGCCGCCGACCAGGCTGGGGTGGGTGCGCGCGAGCACGAACGTCGGCGACTGCACCGGCCCCCGCACGCCGAGCCCGTCGCCGATGCCACGCGTGAGCGTCGTCTTGCCCGCCCCCAGCGGACCGGTCAGCACGACCAGGTCGCCGGCGCGCAACCGCTCGCCGAGCTCGCGTCCGAGGTGCTCCATCGCGGCGGTGTCGGGCACGTCGATGCGCACGCTCATGCGTCGACTCCGCCGGGCGCGACGTCGCCACTGGGCGCGACGGCACCGCCCGCCTCGCCGACGTGCGTTCGCGCGACGCGGGCGCCCACGCGGGTCACGATCTCGTAGCCGATCGTGCCCGCCGCCTCGGCGAGCTCATCGGCACTCGGCGCGCCCGTCGCCGGGTCACCGAAGACGACCACCTCGTCGCCGATCTCGACGGCCTGATCGCCGACATCGACGACCACCTGGTCCATCGCGACCCGACCCACGATCGGACGGCGCTGCCCGCCGACCAGCACCTCGGCGCCGCTGCCGGTCGCGTGCCGCGGCATGCCGTCGGCATAGCCGATCGGCACGAGCACGAGCGTCGTCGGCCGATCGGTGCGCCAGAGGTGCCCGTACGAAACGCCGGTGTCGCCCGGCACCCGCCGCACCGCCACGACGCGGGCGCGGAGCGTCATGGCCGGCGTGAGCCCCAGGTCGGCGCTCGTCGTACCGTCGCCGAACGGGGTGAGCCCGTACATGCCGATGCCGATGCGCACGGCGTCGTAGCGCGACGACGGGTCGCGCAGCGCCTGCTCGGATGACGCGAGGTGCCGCAGTGCGGGGCGCAGCCCCGCCGCGTCGGCTGCGGCGAGCGCGCGCTCGAACGCGGCGAGCTGAGCGGCGTCGACCTCGCGCGAGGTGTTCGCGAAGTGGCTGAATACGCCCACGACGACGAGCCGGCCCTCAGCCTCGAGGTCGGCGGCCCGCGCGACGACGGCCGGCCATTCCTCGGGGGCGACGCCGTTGCGGCTCAGCCCGGTGTCGATCTTCAGGTGCACGCGCGCCGGTGCGGCAGGCGCGGCCGCATCGGTCGCCGCGTCGCTCGCCTGCGCCACGCGTTCGAGCTGGTCGAGGCTCGAGACGCCGATCTCGATGCCGCGCGCGATCGCGGGTGCGAAGTCGGCGACGGGGTCGTGCAGCCACGCGAGGATCGGCGCGTCGATGCCGGCGTCGCGCAGTTCATGCGCTTCGTCGAGATCGGCGACCCCCAGCCGCGACGCCCCGCCGGCGAGTGCGGCCCGGGCCACCGGTACGGCGCCGTGGCCGTAGGCGTTCGCCTTCACGACGGCGATCACCCCGGCGGGCGCCACCCGGGCCGCGATGGTGCTCACGTTGCTGGCGATGGCGTCGAGGTCGACGATCGCCTCGCGCAGCGGTCGCGTCGCGCTCATGCGGGCGTTCCGTTCGGTTCGGATGCCTCGAGCACCACGAAGGCGCTCGCGATCCCGGCGTCGTGGCTCATCGAGAGGTGCACGCGGTCGATGCCGAGCGCGGCGAGGCACACGCCGAGCGCACCGGTCAGGTCGAAGTCGGGGTTGCCCAGTTCGTCCTGCACGACGCGCATATCGTGCCAGCGCACGTCGACGCGGCCGCCGAGCGCCTTGATGAGCGACTCCTTCGCGGCGAACCGGGCGGCGAGCGACCGCACCGGCCGACCGCGTTCGCTCTCGGCGAACAGTCGTTCGACCAAGGCCGGCGTGCGCTCGAGCTTGCGCTCGAACCGCGCGATGTCGACGACGTCGATGCCGATGCCCCTGATCACCCGGTTCCCTTCGACCTGCACCCCCATCATGCTCCGCGACATCCGCCCGGAGCATCCGGCCGCCTGCGCGGACGTGCCTATTCGACCGTGACCGACTTCGCCAGGTTGCGCGGCTGGTCGACGTCGAGGCCCTTGGCCTCCGACAGCTCCATCGCGAACAGCTGCAGCGGCACCACCGCGAGCAGCGGCTCGAACAGCGGGCCGGCCAGCGGGATGCGGATGACCTCGTCGGCGAACGGCAGCACCGCCACGTCGCCCGCCTCGGCGATCGCGATCACCCGGGCGCCGCGCGCGCGGATCTCCTGGATGTTCGACACCACCTTCGGGTGCAGGCTCTGCGACCCGCGCGGGCTCGGCACGATCACGAACACCGGTTGCCCGGGCTCGATCAGCGCGATCGGGCCGTGCTTCAGCTCGCCCGCCGCGAAGCCCTCGGCGTGGATGTACGCCAGCTCCTTCAGCTTCAGCGCGCCCTCGAGCGCGATGGGGTAGCCGACGTGGCGGCCGAGGAACAGCACCGAGCGGGTATCGGCCATCCAGTGCGCGAGCTGGGCCACGCGCTCGGACTCCGCCTCGAGCACCTCGCCGAGCTGCCCGGGAACCTGCTGCAGCTCCTCGACGTACCCGGCCAGCGCCGCGTCGTCGAGTGTGCCGCGCACCCGCGCGAGGTGCAGGCCGAACAGGTACAGCGCCGTGACCTGCGCGACGAACGCCTTGGTCGACGCGACCGCGACCTCGGGCCCCGCGTGCGTGTAGACGACGCCGTCGGACTCGCGCGGAATCGTCGCGCCCTGCGTGTTGCAGACCGAGATCGTCTTGGCGCCGTGCTCGCGCGCGTACTTCACGGCCATGAGCGTGTCCATGGTCTCGCCCGACTGGCTGATCGAGACGACCAGGGTGTGCTCGTCGAGCACCGGGTCGCGGTAGCGGAATTCGTGGCTGAGCTCGACCTCGACCGGCACGCGCGCCCACTGCTCGATGGCGTACTTCGCGACCATGCCGGCGTAGGCGGCGGTGCCGCACGCGATCACGGTGATGCGGCGGATGTCGCGGAGCAGGTCGTCCCCGAAGGCGTCGAGCTCGGGGATGACGACCTGGCCGTCGACGACGCGCCCGAGGATCGTGTTGGCGACCGCGTCGGGCTGCTCCGAGATCTCCTTGCGCATGAACGACGACCAGCCGCCCTTCTCGGCGGCCGACGCGTCCCATTCGACCTCGAACGGCTGCACCTCGACCGGGTCACCCGCGAAGTCGCTGACCTCGACGCCGTCGGCGGTGATCGCCACGATCTGGTCCTGGCCGATCGCCAACGCGCGCTTGGTGTACTCGACGAAGGCCGCGACATCCGACCCCAGGAAGTTCTCGCCCTCGCCGAGGCCGATGACCAGCGGCGAGTTGCGACGCGCGCCGACCACGAGGCCCGGCTCGTCGCGGTGCACCGCGAGCAGCGTGAACGCGCCCTCGAGCCGGTTGACGGTGCGGCGGAACGCCTCGCGCAGGTCGTGCGTCTCACGCACCTCGCGACCGAGCAGCACGGCGGCGACCTCGGTGTCGGTCTCGCTCTCGAACGCGAAGCCCTCGTCGAGGAGTTCCTGCTTCAGCTCGGCGAAGTTCTCGATGATGCCGTTGTGGATGAGCGCGAGCTTGCCGTCGTCGCCCAGATGCGGGTGCGCGTTGCGATCGGTGGGGCCGCCATGGGTCGCCCAGCGCGTGTGGCCGATGCCGGTGGTGCCCGGAGCGAGCGGATGATGCTCGAGTTCGTCGGCCAGCACCTGGAGCTTGCCAGCGCGCTTGGCCGTCTCGATCCGCCCGTCGCCGTCGATGACGGCGACCCCCGCCGAGTCGTAGCCACGGTATTCGAGGCGGCGCAGGCCACCCATGAGCACATCGACGCTTTCTCGCGCGCCCACGTATCCGACGATTCCACACATGCGCTCGATTCTAGGGTGCCCCGGCTGAGCGCCCGGTCGGCGCGAGTCGCGGCATCCGACCGTCGTAGACTGGCCGGGTGCTGGATCGCCACAGTCCGTCGGCCCCGCAGCTCTCACCGTTCATCGAACTCGACCGGTCGGACTGGTCGGCACTCGCCCCGTCGGTGCCCGCCCCGCTCACCGAGACCGAACTCGTGCAGCTGCGTGGGCTCGGCGAACCCCTCGACCTCGACGAGGTCGCCGAGGTGTACCTGCCGCTCTCACGCCTGCTCAACCTCTACGTCGGCGGCACCAAGGCGCTGCACCGGGTCACCAGCGAGTTCTTGCGCGAGCGCAGCGAGTCGACACCGTTCGTGATCGGCGTCGCCGGCTCGGTCGCGGTCGGCAAGTCCACGATCGCCCGGCTCCTTCGCGAGCTGCTCGCCCGCTGGGAGCACACGCCGCGGGTCGAGCTCATCACGACCGACGGGTTCCTGTTCCCCAACGCCGAGCTCGAGCGGCGCGGCCTCATGGCCCGCAAGGGCTTCCCCGAGTCGTACGACCGTCGCGCGCTGCTTCGGTTCGTCAGCGAGATCAAGGCGGGCGCGGCCGAGGTCGTCGCGCCGTTCTACTCGCACCTGGCCTACGACATCGTGCCCGACGCGCAGATCACGGTGCGCCGCCCCGACGTGCTCATCGTCGAAGGCCTCAACGTGCTGCAGCCGCCGGGGCCCGGGCACCGCCTCGCGGTCAGCGACCTGTTCGACTTCACCATCTACGTCGACGCGCGCACGAGCGACATCGCGCACTGGTACGAAGAGCGGTTCCTGAAGCTCCAGCGCGGCGCGTTCGCGAACCCGAACTCGTACTTCCACCGGTACGCGTCGCTGTCCGAGGGCGAGGCGCGGGCGCGGGCGAGCGAGATCTGGCGCTCGATCAACGAGCCCAACCTGCTGCAGAACATCCGGCCGACGCGCTCGCGTGCGTCGCTCGTGCTGCGCAAGGGTGCCGACCACGCGGTGAAGAGCGTCCTGCTCCGCAAGCTCTGACCCACACTTCTCGGGAACGCGGTTCGAACCCGGTGCGTTTCTCAGGAGGAATTGCGCAGAACCCGGCCGGATGCGCCGGAAACTCCTGAAAAAGGCCGGAGGCGCCCGAAGAACTCCTGAAAAGCGCGTCAGAGGGCGAGGCGGGCGCGGACGACCTCGGCGAGACGGTCGGCGTGGCGGTCGGCGGTCTGCTGGTCGGATGCCTCGACCATCACACGCACCATCGGCTCGGTGCCCGACGGCCGCAACAGCACCCGGCCGGTGTCGCCCAGTTCGGCCTCGACCGCCGCGACGGCCGCCGCGATCTCGGCGTCGCCGTCGAGCGCGTGATGGTTCACGCCGCGCACGTTCACGAGCACCTGCGGGTACACCGTCATGGCCGACGCGAGCTCGGCGAGCGTCTTGCCCGTGCGCGCCACCTCGGCTGCCAGGTGCAGGCCGGTGAGCACGCCGTCGCCCGTGGTCGCGAACTCGGTCATGATCACGTGGCCCGACTGCTCGCCGCCGAGCGCGAGCGAGTGCTCGTTCAGGGCCTCGAGCACGTACCGGTCGCCGACCTTCGTCTCGATGACGCGCACCCCGTGCTCGGCCATCGCCTTCTTCAACCCCAGGTTCGACATCACCGTCACCACGAGGGTGTCATCGGTGAGCCGGCCGCGCTCCTTCATCGAGAGCGCCAGGATCGCCATGATGCGGTCTCCGTCGACCACATTGCCTTCGGCGTCGACAGCGAGGCAGCGGTCGGCGTCGCCGTCGTGGGCGATGCCGAGGTCGGCGCCGTGCTCGACGACCGCGGCCTGCAGTTGCTCGAGATGCGTCGACCCGACTCCGTCGTTGATGTTGATGCCGTCGGGGTCGGCGCCGATCACGATGACCTCGGCCCCGGCGTCCTTGAACGTCTCGGGCGAGACGCCCGCGGCCGCGCCGTGGGCGCAGTCGATGACGACCTTCAGGCCGTCGAGCCGGTTCGGCAGGCTGGCGAGCAGGTGCACGACGTAGCGATCTTCCGCGTCGGCGAACCGGCGGATGCGGCCGACTCCGTCGCCGATGGGCGCGAGCTTGGGCTTGCCGAGGAACGCCTCGATGCGGTCCTCGACGACGTCGGGCAACTTCGTGCCGCCGAACGCGAAGAACTTGATGCCGTTGTCGGGCGCGGGATTGTGCGACGCCGAGATCATCACGCCGAAGTCGGCGTTGACGTCGTCGATGAGGAAGGCGGTTGCGGGCGTCGGAATGACGCCGGCGTCGAGCACGTCGACGCCCGATGCGGCCAGACCCGCCGCCACGGCGGCGGTGAGGAACTCGCCAGACACACGCGGATCGCGCGCGACGACGGCCGTCGGGCGTCGGCCGGCGGCACGAAGCTCGTCGGCGTGTCGCCCCTGGGTGAGGACGGCGGCGGCCGCCTGGGCGAGGCCCAGGGCCAGGTCAGCCGTGAGTTCACGGTTGGCCAGGCCCCGGACCCCGTCGGTTCCGAAGAGCCGAGGCATCCTGATCTCTCGCGCTTAGCGCTTCGAGAACTGGGGAGCCTTGCGGGCCTTCTTGAGACCGGCCTTCTTGCGCTCGATGACGCGGGCGTCACGGGTGAGGAAGCCGGCCTTCTTCAGGGTCGGGCGGTTGTTCTCACGGTCGATCTCGTTGAGCGCGCGAGCGATCGCGAGGCGCAGCGCACCGGCCTGGCCCGAAGGGCCGCCGCCGGTGATGCGGGCGATCACGTCGTAGGAGCCCGCGAGCTCGAGCACGGTGAACGGGTCGGTGATGAGCTGCTGGTGCAGCTTGTTCGGGAAGTAGTCCGCGAACTCACGGCCGTTGACCGTGATGCTGCCCGAGCCCGGCACGACGCGCACGCGCGCGATGGCCTGCTTGCGGCGGCCGACGGCCGCACCCGAGACGTTCAGCACGGGACGCGGGGTGGCCGGAGCCGCCGCCGGGGCGCTCTCGGTCGTGTAGCTCTCGGGAGCCGCTTCGATCTGGTCTGCGATCTTCGCCATGGTGGTGTCTGAATCCTTTTCGCGCTGCGAGGTGCTTACTGGGCGACCTGGGTGAGGGTGTACGGCTTCGGCTGCTGAGCCGCGTGCGGGTGCTCCGGGCCGGCGTAGACCTTCAGCTTCTTGAGCTGGGCACGACCGAGCGAGTTCTTCGGGAGCATGCCGCGGATCGCCTTCTCGACGGCGCGGACGGGGTTCTTCTCGAGCAGTTCGGCGTAGCCGACCGCCTTGAGGCCGCCCGGGTAGCCCGAGTGGCGGTAGGCCTTCTTCTGCTCGAGCTTCTGGCCGGTGAGGGCCACCTTCTCGGCGTTGACGATGATGACGAAGTCACCGGTGTCCATGTGGTTCGCGAAGGTCGGCTTGTGCTTGCCGCGCAGCAGGGCTGCGGAGTGGCTGGCGAGGCGGCCGAGCACGATGTCGGTGGCGTCGATGACGACCCAGTCGTGCTGGATCTCGCTCGCCTTGGGGCTGTAGGTGCGCGTCACAGTAGTGCTGCTTTCTGATCGAGTGAGGGGTTCGTGAATCCCACTCCGGTGGGTGTTCGGTCGCGATGCGAGGCGAACGCCACGGTGGAGGGCTCAACTTCGGATGCCGCGCAGTGACGGCACCAAAGAGATAGCTTAGCCGACGACCCCGTCAACCCGCAATTCGCGTCGTGCGCGGGTCTGCGCGGCCCGCGCCGCGAGTTCGGCATCGGGCGGATAGCCCACCTCGGTGAGCACAAGCCCCTTCGCGGGCATCACCACGAACGCGCTCGAGCGCTCTGCAGCGTGCAGCAGGGCTTCAGGGCCGGATGCCGCGAGCCGGCCTTCACCGACGGCGACGCTCGCCCCGACCAGTGCGCGCACCATGGAGTGGCAGAACGCGTCGGCCCGCAGCGTGGCCGTGAGCACCCCGTCGTCGCCCCTCGCCCAGCCGAACGCCTGCAGGGTGCGGATGGTGGTGGCGCCCTCGCGCGGCTTGCAGTATGCCGCGAAGTCGTGCAGGCCGAGCAGCGACTGCGCCGCCGCGTGCATCGCCTCGACGTCGAGCGCGCGTGGGTGCCAGACCGTGCGTCGCCGCTGCAGCGGGTCGTGCAGCGCGCCCGCGTCCGCGATGCGGTACTCGTAGCGGCGCCACGTCGCGGAGAACCTCGCGTCGAAGCCCTCGGGCGCGACGTCGGCCGCGGCGAGCACGACGTCGGCGTCGCGTGAGCCCAGGATGCCGTTGATCCGCTTCGCGAGCACCGCGCCGACTTCGGCTGCCGCTCCCCCGACCTCCGACCCGGGCCCGGCGCTGCGCTTCGGCCGGGTGACCTCGACCAGCGCCGCCCGCGGCGCGTCGACGTGGGCGACCTGGCCGGTCGCGTGCACGCCCGCGTCGGTGCGGCCCGCCACCGTCAGCCGGGGCGCGACGCCCGCGCGTCGGAACAGTGTGCCCAACGCGTCCTCGAGGGTGCCCTGCACGGTCCGCAGCCCGGGCTGGCGGCTCCACCCCGCGAAGTCGGTGCCGTCGTACGCGATGGCCAGACGCAGCCGGACGACCTCGTCCGCGGCATCCGCGCCAGGTTCACCGCCCGTCGTTCCCTCCACCCGTCCAGCCTAGATCCCGCCCCGTTCTCCCCCTCCCCTCGTTCTCCCCTCCTCTCCCAACGCGGATCAGGAATTCCGGCGCGACGCGCCGCGCGCGAGTCGGCGACACGCCGACGGCGCCGCCACACTTCCTGATCCCGTGAACCGGGCGACCGCGTGAAACGGGTGGATGCCTCGGATCGGCGCTGACCCGGGCATGGCGAAGGGCCCCGATGCAGTGCATCGGGGCCCTTCGCGTGAGTGCGGCGAGGCTTACTTGGCCTCGGCAGGCTCGGCCTCCTCGGCGGGAGCCTCGGTCGACTCCTCCGACGCCTCGGCGCCGGCGGCCTCGTCGACCGCGGCCTCAGCCTCGGTCACGACCTCGTCAGCGGCGGTCTCCTCGACCGGCGCCTCCTCGGCGGGAGCGGCGGGCGCCTCGGCTGCGGCCGACTTGGCGGCGCGCTGCTTCTTCACGACCGGCTCGAGCACGAGCTCGATGACCGCCATGGGCGCGTTGTCGCCCTTGCGGTATCCGGTCTTGATGACGCGCGTGTAGCCGCCCTCGCGGTCGGCCACCTGCGGCGCGATCACGGTGAACAGCTCGTGCACGACCGTCTTGTCGCCGATGACGGCGAGCACGCGACGGCGCGCGTGCAGGTCGCCGCGCTTGGCGAACGTGATCAGGCGCTCGGCCAGCGGACGCAGGCGCTTGGCCTTGGTCTCGGTGGTCGTGATGCTCTTGTGCGTGAACAGGGCCGCGGCGAGGTTCGCGAGGAGCAGGCGCTCGTGCGCGGGTCCGCCTCCGAGGCGGGGGCCCTTCGTGGGCTTCGGCATGGTTCGTTATCTCCAGTAGTGGGGGTTGGTGCGGCGCTCGGGCCTAGTTCTCGTCGTCGTAGCCCGTGTAGAAGTGGGCGCCGTCGAACCCGGGAACCGAGTCCTTCAGCGACAGGCCCATCTCAGTGAGCTTGTCCTTGACCTCATCGACCGACTTCTGGCCGAAGTTGCGGATGTTCATGAGCTGCGACTCGCTCAGCGCGACCAGCTCGGACACCGTGTTGATGCCCTCGCGCTTCAGGCAGTTGTACGAGCGCACCGACAGGTCGAGGTCTTCGATCGGGATCGAGAGCTCGCTCGAGAGCACGGCGTCGACCGGAGCCGGGCCGATCTCGATACCCTCGGCCGCGGTGTTCAGCTCGCGGGCGAGGCCGAACAGCTCGACGAGGGTGCGACCCGCCGACGCGATCGCGTCGCGCGGCGAGATCGCGGGCTTGGTCTCGACATCGACCACGAGGCGGTCGAAGTCGGTACGCTCGCCCGCACGGGTGGCCTCGACACGGTAGGTGACCTTCAGCACCGGCGAGTAGATCGAGTCGACCGGGATCTGACCGGCCTCGCTGTACTCGTTGCGGTTCTGCGAGGCGGACACGTAGCCGCGGCCGCGCTCGATGGTCAGCTCGAGCTCGAGCTTCGCCGAGTCGTTGAGCGTGGCGATGACCAGCTCGGGGTTGTGCACCTCGACACCGGCCGGGGCCGAGATGTCGGCCGCGGTGACCTCACCGGCACCCTGCTTGCGCAGGTAGGCGGTGATGGGCTCGTCGTGCTCGCTGGAGACGACCAGGTTCTTGATGTTGAGGATGATCTCAGTGACATCCTCTTTCACACCCGGCACGGTGGTGAACTCGTGGAGCACGCCGTCGATGCGGATGCTCGTCACGGCGGCGCCGGGGATGGACGACAGCAGGGTGCGGCGGAGCGAGTTGCCGAGCGTGTAGCCGAAGCCGGGCTCGAGAGGCTCGATCACGAACCGCGAACGGAACTCCGAGATGTTCTCTTCGGTGAGCGTCGGGCGCTGTGCGATCAGCACGTTTGGATTCCTTTCGGCAGGGTGTCCGCTATATGACACCTGCGAGTACGGGGATCTTGAGTTATGAGAGAACGGATGTCCCGCGCGCGGCCGACACCGCGGCGTCGGCCGCGCGGGGACGACGGAGCGTCAGACGCGGCGGCGCTTCGGCGGGCGGCAGCCGTTGTGCGCCTGCGGCGTCACGTCGTTGATGCTGCCGACCTCGAGGCCCGCGGCCTGGAGCGAGCGGATCGCGGTCTCGCGGCCCGAGCCCGGACCCTTGACGAAGACGTCGACCTTCTTCATGCCGTGCTCCTGCGCCTGGCGGGCGGCCGACTCGGCGGCCAGCTGCGCGGCGAACGGCGTCGACTTGCGCGAACCCTTGAAGCCCACGCCACCCGACGAGGCCCAGCTGATCACGGCACCGTTCGTGTCGGTGATGGACACGATGGTGTTGTTGAACGTCGACTTGATGTGGGCCTGGCCCACGGCGATGTTCTTCTTTTCCTTCTTGCGCGGCTTGCGAGTAGCCGCCTTGGGTGCTGCCATGTTCGAAATCTCCTAGATCTGGCGACGAGCGGTTACTTGCGGCCGGGCTTCTTCTTGCCGGCGACGGTGCGCTTCGGACCCTTGCGGGTGCGAGCGTTGGTCTTGGTGCGCTGACCGCGGACCGGGAGGCCACGACGGTGGCGGATGCCCTCGTACGAGCCGATCTCGACCTTGCGGCGGATGTCGGCGGCCACTTCGCGGCGGAGGTCGCCCTCGACCTTGTAGGTGCCCTCGATGTGGTCGCGCAGCGCGACCAGCTGGTCGTCGGTGAGGTCCTTGACCCGGATGTCACCGCTGATGCCGGTGGCCTTGAGGGTCTCGAGTGCGCGGGTGCGACCCACGCCGTAGATGTAGGTCAGTGCGATCTCCACGCGCTTGTCGCGCGGAATGTCGACTCCTGCCAGACGTGCCATATCGGCGTTCTCCTGTGAGTGAGTGGAGGTGTGGAGCAATGCCGGTGCCCGGGCCTCCTCCCGAGGTGTCCTCCGCGGCCGCGAGGCGGCCGGCGGATTCTGGCATTGCCGAGTGGGTGTTCAATTGTGGAGCGTGCGCGAACGCGGATGCCTCATCGAGGCATCCGCTCGGCGACTAGCCCTGGCGCTGCTTGTGGCGCGGGTTCTCGCAGATGACCATCACGCGGCCGTGGCGGCGGATGACCTTGCACTTGTCGCAGATGCGCTTGACGCTGGGGTTGACCTTCACAGTCGTGGTTCCTTACTTCGCTGTCCTCGTACCCGCGGGACGCCGCGGGCCGTTACTTTCCGACAGGCCTGTTACCGGTAGCGGTAGATGATGCGACCCCGGGTGAGGTCGTACGGGCTGAGCTCGACGACCACACGGTCTTCGGGGAGGATGCGGATGTAGTGCTGCCGCATCTTGCCGGAGATGTGGGCCAGGACCTTGTGGCCGTTGGTCAGCTCGACGCGGAACATGGCGTTCGGGAGCGCCTCGATGACCGAACCCTCGATCTCGATGACACCGTCTTTCTTTGCCATAGCCTCACTATCGCTTGATGGGAACAGGTTGTCGGTCGTGCGATGATGGATGCACTTCCGGCGGCCTCGAGAGGCATGCCGAAGCTGGCGTGCAACACACCAAGGGTCTACTATATGCGATCCGGCTGCGAAGCGCCAGCCGAGGCAGGCTGCGCCGCCCCGCACCAGGCCCGCACCCAGCCCGCCGGCCCTGCTCGCTCGCCTCCGGCTCGGCGTGTCATCGACCGAGATCGGCCTGCGCCTCACCGACGACCGCGACGAGCGAGTCGAAGAGCGGGTGCCCCGATTCGACGCCCATCACGTCGCGCACGACGGCGGGCGCGGCCTCCGCGCGCAGCGCAGCCTGCAGGTCGACCGCCTCGGGGTCGGCGGCGACGTCGAAGCGAAGCGCCGCGCCGATCGCCGCGAGCAGCCCGTCGACCGGCATGCCGCGCTCGGCGAGATCGGTCGCCGGACCGACGAACCGCTCCTTGCGCGAGAGCTTCCGCAGCGGCTGACGTCCGACGCGCTCGACCGTGTCGGGCAGCTCGGGATTCGCGAACCGCTCGAGGATGCGCGCACGGTAGCCCGCCTGCTGCTCGGGATCGAGACCGTGCTTGGCGACCACGAGCGCCGACGTCTCGGCGAGCGCGCGCTCCACCCCCGCGGCGACGGCGGGGTCGGCGAGCGCGTCGCTGATGCGCTCGTAGCCGAGCCGGTAGCCGAGGTAGGCGGTCGCGGCGTGCCCGGTGTTCACGGTGAAGAGCTTGCGCTCGATGTACGGCGCGAGGTCGTCGACGAAGTGCGCGTCGGGGATGACGGGTGGGGCGTCGCCGAACGGCGGCCGCTCGATCGCCCATTCGAAGAACGGCTCGACGGTCACGTCGAGCCCGGTCTCGCCGGGCTGCCCCGGCACGATGCGGTCGACGGCCGTGTTCGCGAACACCGCGCGGTGCGCGAGGGTCGGCCACTCCTCGGGGTCGGTCAGTGCGGCGATCTCGTCGCGCAGCACGTCGGTCGCGTTGATCGCGTTCTCGCACGCCATGACGACGAGCGGCGGCAGTTGGTCGGTGCGCGCGCGCAGTGCCGCGAGCAGGTGCGGCGCGATGAACCGCAGCACGCGCGGGCCGACCGCGGTGGTCGCCACGTCGGCGGTGGTGAGCTCGGCGACCAGGCCCGAGGCATCCGTCGCACTGTCGATCGCGCGGAACCGGTCGACGACCCGGTCGCGGCCGCCCGGCCCGACCTCGTGCACGACGTATCGGTCGGCCGCCTGCAGCCGACCGATCAGCGCCGCGTCGACGTCGGCGAACACGACCTCGTACCCCGCGTCGTGCAACAGCAGCCCGACGAAGCCGCGGCCGATGTTGCCGGCGCCGAAGTGCACGGCCTTCATCAGCCGTTGACCTCCGACAGCAACGCGACGAGTTCATCGGCCGAGGCGGCGTCGAGCAGCTTCGCCACCTCGTCGTCGTCCGAGAAGATGATCGCGATGCGCGACAGGATCTCGAGGTGCTCGTCGCCGACGCCCGCGATGCCGACCACGAACCGCACCGGCTCGCCGCCCCAGTCGATGGGCTCGTCGTAGCGCACGAACGACAGCGCCGAGCGCACGATGGCGTCCTTCGCCTCGTTCGTGCCGTGCGGGATGGCCAGGCCGTTGCCCATGAACGTCGAGACGGTCTGCTCGCGTTCGAGCATCGCGTCGACGTAGTCGGGGCGCACCGCGCCCGCCTCGAGGAGGATGCGGCCCGCCTCGCGGATCGCAGCCGTACGGTCGGAGGCTCGTGCGACGATGCGCACGTCCCCCGGCGCCAGGATCGCCTCGGTCATGTCAGGTCCTTTCGTGAGCGGTGGTGCGGTCGAACGGGTGGTGGGATGCCCCGGGCGCTCCCCCTGCGCCCGAGGCATCCGGTCGGTGCGGGCCGAACAGGTCAGTGATCTCCTTCCGACCTGAGCAGGTCGACGACCTCGTCGTACTTCGGCGAATTCATGAAGTTGTCGACCGACATGTGCAGCGCGTCGGGGGTCTTCTGACGCGCCCGGTCGGTGAGCTGGTTCTGCGTGATCACCAGGTCGGCCGAGTCATCCAGATTCGCGATCGCCTTGTTGACGACCGTGACGCCCTCGATCCCCGCCTTCGAGATCTTGTTCCGCAGCACGCTCGCACCCATCGCCGACGACCCCATGCCCGCGTCGCATGCGAACACGATGTGCTCGATGCGCTTGCCCTCGAGCGTGGCCGCGGCGACGAGGCCCGCGTTCTCGACGTCCTCCATGCCCTCGGCGCGCAGGCCCTCGAGGTAGTCGGACTCCTTGCCCTTGGCGGCCTCGGTGCGCGAGATCGCGGCGCCGAAGGTATCGCTGCCCGCGGCGGCCGCCGCGAGGTCGCGTTTGCGCGACGCCCTCAGGATCACCGCGGCGATCACGAACGTGACCGCCGCCGACAGGATCACCGACAGGATCACCGCCACATACGAACCCGCAGCCGTCTGCGCGATCACCGCGATGATGCTGCCTGGCGCGGCCGGCGCTCGAAGCGCGCCGCCGAGCAGCATGTTCGTGGTGACGCCCGTCATGCCGCCGGCGATGAGCGCGAGGATCAGCACCGGCTTCATCAGCGCGTACGGGAAGTACACCTCGTGGATGCCGCCGAAGAACTGGATGATCGCCGCGCCGGGGGCCGAGGCACGCGCCGCGCCGATCCCGAACAGCGTGAACGCGAGCAGCAGCCCCACACCAGGACCGGGGTTCGCCTCGAGCAGGAACAGGATCGACTGGCCGCTGTCGGCGGCCTCCTGCGTGCCGAGTGGGGTGAGCACGCCGTGGTTGATGGCGTTGTTCAGGAAGAACACCTTCGCCGGCTCGATGATGATGCTCGTCAGCGGCAGCAGGTTCGTCTCGATGAGCCAGTTCACCGCGTTGCCGAGCACGGTCATGATGCCGTTGACGAGCCAGGCGATGGGGTAGAACCCGACGATCGCCATGACGAAGCCCCAGATGCCCGCCGAGAACATGTTCACGAGCATCTCGAAGCCGGCCCTGATCTTGCCGTCCCACAGCTTGTCGAGCCACTTCATCGTGTACGCCGCGAGCGGGGCCATGATCATCGCGCCGATGAACATGTGCACGTAGCCGAGCGGGTCCTCGCCCTCGGGCAGCGTCGCGTTGAACTGGTCGACGAGGTGATCGGAGCCGACGATGGCGCCCATCACCGCGATCGCTGCCACAACGCCGCCGCGCACCTGGTAGACCAGGTGCCCACCGGTGTACGCGATCAGGATCGGCAGCAGGTAGTGGATCATCGGGCCGACGAGCGTGGCCAGGTCGGCGTTGGGTGTCCACCCGACGGGAATGAAGAACGCCGTGATGATGCCCCACGCGATGAGCGCGGGGATGTTCGGCATGATCATGCCGCTGAGGAAGGTGCCGAACCGCTGGACGGCGACGCGGGCTCCCCCGGGCCGCTTCGCCGTGTCGGACGTCGTTGTCATGGCAGGTGCCTCTCGTTCGGGACGGGTCAGGGTGCGGGTTCGCGCACCCCGACGATGGCGGCGGCGGCCTCGGCGGCCGCCTGCTTGGCCTCGGCCGCTCCCTCAGCGGCCAGGGCCGCCCCGGCGATCGCGCGTGCGTCGTCGAGGCCGTACCGCGCGAGGGAGGCGCGGACGTCTGCGAGTGCCGATGGGGACATCGACAGCGTGGTGGCGCCGAGTCCCACGAGCACGACGGCGAGCAGCGGGTCGGCGGCGGCTTCGCCGCAGATGCCGACGGGCTTGCCGAGCGCGCTGCCCGCGGCGCCGACTTCGGCGATGAGCTTCAGCACGGCCGGATGCCACGGGCTCTGCAGGTTGGCGACGGTGCCGAGCAGCCGGTCGGCCGCCATCGTGTACTGGGTGAGGTCGTTGGTGCCGATGGAGGCGAAGTCGCAGGCTTCGAGCACCCGGTCGGCGATGAGCGCGGCCGACGGGGTCTCGACCATGACGCCGGCCACCGCGATGCCGAGCTCTCGTGCGAGGGCGGTGAAGTAGCGGGTCTCCTCGACGGTCGCGATCATCGGCGCCATGACCCAGACCTCGGCGTCGGTCGCGGCATCCGCAGCGGCGAGGGCGGTGAGCTGCTCGCGCAGGATGACCTCGGAACTGCGCAAGGCTCGGATGCCTCGCAGCCCGAGCGCGGGATTCTCCTCGTCGGTCGTGTTCAGGAACGACAGCGGCTTGTCGGCGCCGGCATCGAGCACGCGCACCACGACCTTCTTGCCGGCGAAGGCGGTGAGCAGCCGGGTGTACTGCGCCTGCTGCTCGGTGACGCTCGGCGCCCGGTCGGCGTCGAGGAACAGGAACTCGGTGCGGAACAGCCCGACCCCCTCCGCGCCGAGGCGCAACGCCTCGGCGGCGCCGTCGGCCGAGCCGAGGTTGGCGAGCAGTGGCACCGCGGTGCCGTCGGCGAGCGCGCCGGCTGTGACGGGCGCGGCGGCGACGCGCTCGCGCTCGGCGATGCGCTCACGCGCCTCGGCGGCCTGCACGGCGGTGGGGTCGGCGACGACGACGTCGCGTTCGGCGTCGACGATCACGGAGTCGCCGTCGGCGAGTTCGGATGCCCCGGCAGCCCCCACGACCGCGACGATCGACTTCTCGCGCGCGAGGATCGCGGTGTGCGAGGTCGGGCCGCCGTCGATCGTGACGAGCCCGAGGACCTGGTCGAGGTCGAGCGTCGCGGTGTCGGCGGGCGCGAGGTCGCGGGCGACGAGCACGAACGGATGCCCCGGATTCGGCACGCCGGGCGCGGGCACCTTCAGCAGGTCGGCGACCACCCGCTGCGATACGTCGTCGAGGTCGGCCGCACGCTCGCCCAGATATCCCCCCATGCCCGCGAGCAGCTCGCGGAACGAGGCGAACGCCTCGAACACGGCGCGCTCGGCGGTCTTGCCCTGGGCGAGCCGCTGGACGATCTCGTCGGCGAGCGCCGGATCGTTCGCCATCAGCGCCTGCGCCTCGAGCACGTCCTTCGCCTGGCCGCCGGCCAGCCCGCCGCGACGCTGCAGCTCGGCTGCGACGACCGACAGCGAGGCGCGGGCGCGCTCCTCCTCCCGGGCCGGGTCGAGGTGGCTCGGGCGGTCGACGGGCTCGGGCAGTCGCTCTGCCATCCTCACGACCGTGCCGAGCGCGACCCCCTGGCCGATGCCGGTCCCTGCGATCTCCTTCACGCTGCCCTCCCCCTCGAGTCGACGGGAAGCGGACGCAGCTCAGCCGTCGTGGTCGGTGCTGAGCAGGTTGACGAGCGAGTCGAGCACCGCCTGCTCGTCTCCGCCGTCGACCGTGAGCGTGACCTCGTCGCCGTGGTCGATGCCCTGTGCGATGACGGAGAGGATGCTCGCCGCGTTGACGGGCGACTTGCCCGCCTTGGCGATGGTGACACTCGCCCCCGATGCGACGACGGCTTCGGTGAAGAGCTTGGCCGGCCTGGCGTGCAGGCCGTGGGTCGAGCCGATCCGAACTGTGCGCTCTGCCATGATTCCGGTTCCCGTCGCTGGTGTCCGTTCCCTCGTTCACCATATCCGTCGGCGGCGCCGCGGCACAGGGTGGCGCACCCGCGGGTCACGACCCGGCTCCGGCTGTGGTGGCGAGGGCGAGGTCGAGGGCGATCGTGCCGTCGTCGACGGCGGCGCCGTCAGGCAGGATCGCGAGCGCGACGGATGCCTCGTCGGCGACCCGGCGCAGCTCGTCGAGCCGCTCGGCGAGATGGGCGCCGACGAGCAGCACGTCGCCGTCGGCGAGCACTTCCGCCAGGTGCGCCTCGCTCGTGGCCCGGGCATCGACGTCGAGCCCGCGCGCGGCGGCGAGCCGCCGGACGCGCAGCGCGACGAACGTGCTCGACGCACCGGCGCCGCAGACCACGATGATGCGCATCGTCCGCCTCCTTCGCCGGGCAGGTCGCCGTCGTCCTCGGGGCGGCGGGTGCCGCTCCGATTCCGATCCTGCGCCTGCGCGCGGCCCCGCGCCATCCCGATCCGCTTCCGGCCCCCCGGAAATCCCGCCGGATCCGCCGCGCTCCGCCGCGCACGATGGAAGACTGGCGTGGTGCCCGAGGGATGGCGGCGACTCGTCGATGAGCTCGCGCGCTCCGACGACTGGACGACGGCAGCGGAGCTCGCGGCACGGCTCGACGTGACCTCGCGCAGCATCCGATCGTGGGCGGCGCAGGCGAATGGGGCAGGCCCGCGGGTGGTGCGCTCGGGCCCCGACGGCTACCGGCTCGACCATGCCGCGCTCGCCGAGCGCGCCGCAGCCGAGGCTGAGCGTGCCGACGAGCGCCCGGCCGACCGCCCCGAAGGGCGCGTCGCGCAGCTGGTGCGCCGGCTCGTCGACGCCGACCACAGCCTCGACGTGTACGAGATCGCCGCGGCCATGCACGTCAGCGACTCCACCCTCGAGTCCGACCTCTCGCGGGTGCGTGCCAGGGTGCGCGGCACCGGGCTCTCGCTCGAGCGCCGGGGTTCGACCGTACGCCTCACCGGCCCCGAGTCGGCGAGCCGTCGACTGCTCGGGGCGCTGCTGCGTGAGGAGTCCGCTCGCGGCCGCGCCGGTATCGCGGCCCTTCGCCGCCGCTTCCCCGAGCTGCCCGGATTCCGTGAGGCGCTGGTAGCCGAGCTCGACCGGGCCGGGTACGCGCCCAACGAGTACGCCCTCGACGACGTGCTCCTGCACGTCGTGATCGCGGTCGACCGCATCACGCGCGACCGCACCCTCGAAGCAGAACCGGTCGAGCCGGTGTCGGCGGCGCCCTCGGCCGCCGACGGCGCCCGTGATCCCGCACCCGATCCGGTCGAGGAGCTGCTCGGCCGTCTCGTCGACGACCGCCTCGGCGTGCGGCTCCCGGCATCCGACCGCGCGCACCTCGCCCGGCTGCTGCGTACCCGGGCGGCCACCCGACGCGTCGACGGTGCCCCGGCGTCCGACGAGCGGCCCGCCTCGCCGCGCTCCGCCCTCGTGCGCGGCATCGTCGCACGCGCGGCTTCCGAATACCTCGTCGAACTCGAAGGCGACGACTTCATCGAACGCCTCGCCCTGCACATCGACCACCTCGCCGAACGCTCGGCCGAGGAGTCGTTCTCGCGCAACCCGCTCACGGCCCAGATCAAGACCGCCTACCCGCTCATCTACGAGCTCGGCGTGTACGTGGCATCCGAACTGCGGCGCACCGAGGGCATCCGCGTGAACGACGACGAGATCGCCTACCTCGCCATGCACCTCGGCGCGCGTCTCGACCGTCGCCGCGCCGAACGCGACGAGGTGCGCGTGCGCATCGACGCGCCCGCCTACCACGACCTGCGCGAGACGCTCGCGAAGCGGGTTCGGGCCGCGGCCGGCGAGGGAGTGCTGCTGACGGATGGCTCGCCCGCCGACCTGGTGGTCGCGGTCGTGCCGCCGGTGGATGCCTCGGAGCGCGTCGTGCTCGTCGGCCCTCTGCCGACCGAGGACGACCTCGAACGCGTGCGCGCCGAGATCGTGCGGATGCGCCGTGCGCGCCGCACGGCGCGGCTCGCGGCCCGGCTCTCCGAGACGATCGAGCCCGGCTTCTTCGTGCGCGGTATGCGCGGGCTCGACCGCGAAGACGTGATCCGGCTGCTCGGCGATCGGCTCATCGACGCCGGAGTGGTCGACCGTGCGTACGTCGACGGCGCCGTCGAGCGCGAGCGCATGTCGTCGACCGCGTTCGCCGACCACCTCGCCGTCCCGCACGCGATGACGATGACCGCCACGCGCACGGGCATCGCCATCGCCGTCGATGACGTACCGGTCGACTGGGCCGGGTCACCGGTGCATGTCGTGGCCCTCATCGCGTTCAGCGACAGTGGGCGCGCCGAGTTCCAGGAGGTGTTCGACCAGTTCGTCGAGACGTTCTCGGAGCGGCAGAACGTGCTGCGGCTCGTGAAGGGGGCCACCGACTATCCGGGCCTCGTCGCCGAGCTCACCCGACTCATGGACGCGCTGCCCCGGTAGCGGCTCCCCCACATTCCCTGCGCCGGCCCTGCCCTTGTACCCCCTGCCCCCTGCTGCACCCCCTTGACCCCTGCACCCCCTTGACCCCTGCACCCCTGCACCCCTGCACCCCTGCACCCCTGCACCCCCTCTCGGGAACACATTCGAGGATTCGGAACACGTTCCTGCTGGAACGTCCTCCGAATCCTCGAATGTGTTCCCGTGGGAGGGGTCGAGGCGGGCGAGCCGCACCGCGGCGGGTGGCGCGAGGGCTACGGGATCGGCACCGGCACGATGCCGAACGGCGCGAGACCTGCCGCTCCGCCGTCCTCGGCGGTGAGCACCCACACGCCGTCGGCGTGCACCGCGACGGTGTGCTCGACATGCGCCGCGTCGGCGCCGTCGGCGGTCGCAACCGTCCAGTCGTCGTCGTGCACGAACGTGTCGATACCGCCCGCGACGATCATCGGCTCGATGGCGACGACGAGTCCGGGCTGCACCGCCGGGCCGCGCCGTTCGACCCGGTAGTTGAAGACCGGCGGTTCCTCGTGCATCTGACGCCCGACGCCGTGGCCGACGTAGTCGGTGAGGATGCCGTACTCGCCCTCTGCGCGCACGTACTCCTCGATCGCCGCGCCGACCTGGTTGAGGTGCTTCGCCCGTGCGAGCTCGGCGATGCCGACCCACAGCGACTGCTCGGTGACCCGGGCGAGCTCACGTCGCGCCGCGACCACGTCGGGCCGGTCGGGGTCGTCGAGCACGACCGTGAATGCGGCGTCGCCGTTCCATCCGTCGACCTCGGCGCCGCCGTCGATCGAGACGATGTCGCCCGGCCGGAACGGCCGCTCACCGGGGATACCGTGCACCACCGCGTCGTCGACCGACACGCACAGCGTGTGCCGGTAGCCGGGGACGAGCTTGAAGTTCGACTGGCCGCCGAGCGCGACGATCGCCCGCTCGGCTGCCGCGTCCAGCTCGAGCGGTGTCGCTCCGGTGCGCAGACCGTCGCGCGCCGCGGCCAGGGCGGCCGCCGTCGCACGGCCCGCCGGCTGCATGGCACGCAGCTGCGCCGGGGATTTGTAGATGGACTTGCGGAACACGCCGATCAGGCGCTCGCGACCGCGTCGCCCGGGTGCGTCGCGACGAGGCCGCGCACGGCCAGCGCTGCGAAGATCCGGTCGGTCACCTCGTCGAGCGTGCCGACGCCGTCGATGCGATCGACGATGCCGCGCTGGCGGTACACGTCGAGGATCGGCGCGGTCTCGCGCTCGTAGATCGCGAGCCGGTTCGCGATCACCTCTTCGGTGTCGTCGGTGCGGCCCTGCTCGATCGCGCGCTGGCTGATGCGGGCGATCGACTCGTCGCGCGGGACATCCAGTTCGATGACCGCGTCGAGCCCCTCGCCGCGACCTGTGAGGAACGCATCGAGGTCGGCGACCTGGCCCTGGTTGCGGGGGTACCCGTCGAGCAGGAACCCCTCGGCCGCATCGGCCTGCGACAGCCGGTCGCGGACGAGTTCGCTGGTGAGCTCGTCGGGCACCAGATCGCCGGCCTCGATGATCGACTGCACCCGCTTGCCGAGCTCGGTGCCGCCTGAGATGTTCGCCCGGAAGATGTCGCCGGTCGACACCTGCGGAACGCCGAACGCCCGCGCCACGAGTACGCCCTGCGTGCCCTTGCCGGAGCCCTGGGGCCCGACGATCAGGAACCGAGCCGAACGCGTGGATGGGGTCATCGCAGAAGTCCTTCGTAGTGTCGCTGCTGGAGCTGGGCGTCGATCTGCTTCACCGTCTCGAGGCCGACACCCACGATGATGAGGATCGACGCGCCGCCGAAGGGGAAGTTCTGGTTCGCTCCGAAGGCCGCGAATGCGATGAGCGGCAACAGGGCGATGAGACCGAGGTAGAGCGAGCCCGGGAACGTGATGCGGGTGAGCACGTAGTCGAGGTATTCGGCGGTGGGCCGACCCGCACGGATGCCCGGGATGAACCCGCCGTACTTCTTCATGTTCTCGGCGACCTCGTCGGGGTTGAACGTGATCGCGACGTAGAAGTACGTGAACCCGACGATGAGCAGGAAGTACAGCAGCATGTAGAGCGGGTGGTCGCCCTTGGTCAGGTAGTTCTGGATCCAGATCACCCAGGGCTGAGGCTCCTGGCCCGCCGTCGGCTGGTTGAACTGCGCGATGAGCGCCGGCAGGTACAGCAGCGACGAGGCGAAGATGACGGGCACCACGCCTGCCATGTTGACCTTGATCGGGATGTAGGTGTTGTTGCCGCCGTAGGTGCGCCTGCCGACCATGCGCTTGGCGTACTGCACCGGAATGCGACGCTGCGACTGCTCGACGAAGACGACCGCGACGACGACCGCGAGGCCGATCACCAACACGAGGGCGAAGACGTCCCAGCCGCGCGACTGGCCGATTCCCCAGAGCGAGCCGGGGAAGGTCGCGGCGATCGAGGTGAAGATGAGCAGCGACATGCCGTTGCCGATGCCGCGCTCGGTGATGAGCTCACCCATCCACATGATGAGGCCGGTGCCCGCGGTCATCGTGATGACCATCAGGAGGATCGCGTACCACGCGTCATTCGTGATGAGCTGCGAGCACTCGGGAGCCGAAGCGCCGCTGAACAGCGCGCCCGAGCGGGCGACCGTGATGAGCGTCGTCGACTGCAGCACGCCGAGCGCGATGGTGAGGTAGCGCGTGTACTGCGTGAGCCGCGCCTGACCGGCCTGGCCCTCCTTGTACAGCGTCTCGAAGTGGGGGATGACCACGCGCAGCAGCTGCACGATGATCGACGCCGTGATGTACGGCATGATGCCGAGCGCGAAGACGGACAGCTGCAGCAGCGCGCCACCCGAGAACACGTTCACGAGCTCGTAGAGTCCTGAGGCTCCCTGCGTCGACGCGAGACACGCCTGGACGTTCGTGAAGTCCACGAATGGAGCGGGAATGAACGAGCCGAGCCGGAACAGGGCGACGATGCCCAGCGTGAAGCCGATCTTGCGTCGAAGATCGGGGGTGCGGAAGATGCGCCCGATGGCGTTGAACACTCGTCCTCCTGTAGCTCCGTCGTGGAGTCAGTCTTGATGCGGCTCGAGCCTGTCGAGACCCCCGTGAATCATACGCGAGGTCCCGACAGGCTCGAACTCGATGGTGCTTCTGGTCTTACTGGACCGTGCCGCCGGCGGCGACGATCTTCTGCTCGGCCGAGCCGGAGACCTTGTCCACGGTCACGTTGAGCTTGACCTGGATGTCTCCGTTGCCGAGCACCTTGACGCGCTCATTCTTGCGGACAGCACCCTTGGCCACCAGGTCGGCGATGGTGACGTCGCCGCCCTTCGGGTAGAGCTCCGCGAGCTTGTCGAGGTTCACGACCTGGTACTCGACGCGGAACGGGTTCTTGAAGCCGCGCAGCTTCGGCGCACGCATGTGGTACGGAAGCTGGCCGCCCTCGAAGCCGGGGCGCACCGTGTTGCGGGCCTTCGTGCCCTTGGTGCCGCGACCGGCGGTCTTGCCCTTCGAACCCTCACCGCGACCGACGCGGGTCTTGTCCTTCTTGGCACCCGGGGCCGGACGCAGGTGGTGCACCTTCAGCACGGGCTCGCGCTTCTCAGCGACATCCGCGGCCTTGGCCGGAGACTTCTTCGCCGGAGCCTTCTTCGCCGGAGCCTTCTCAGCCGCGGCCTCGTCGGCCTTGGCCGCAGCGGCCTTCGCCGGCGCCTTCTTCGCAGGAGCCTTCTCGGCCGGGGCCTTGTCGGCGGCGGCCTTGGCCGGCGCCTTCTTAGCCGGAGCCTTCTTCGGGGTCTCCTCGGCGACGTTCTTCTCGTCAGCCATCAGTCGATCTCCTCAACCTTCACGAGGTGCGCGACGGTACGGACGTAACCGCGCACCTGGGGGGTGTCCTCGCGAACGACGCTCTGGCCGATCTTCTTCAGACCGAGGCTGCGCAGCGTGTCGCGCTGGTACTGCTTCTCGCTGACCTTCGACTTGATCTGGGTCACCTTGAGCTGCTTGGCCATCAGGCACCTGCCTTCGCTGCTGCGGCCGCCTCGGCCGCCTGGGCCTCGGCACGCAGGATGCGGGCCGGCGCGACCGCGTCGTAGTCGAGACCACGACGGGCGGCGACGGCACGCGGCTCCTCGAGCTGCTTCAGCGCCTCGACGGTGGCGTGCACGATGTTGATGGTGTTCGACGAACCGAGCGACTTGCTCAGCACATCGTGGATGCCGGCGCACTCGAGCACGGCACGCACCGGACCACCGGCGATGACACCGGTACCGGGCGCGGCCGGGCGCAGGAGCACGACACCGGCGGCCGCCTCACCCTGGACGGGGTGGGGGACGGTCGAACCGACGCGCGGGACGCGGAAGAAGTTCTTCTTCGCCTCCTCGACGCCCTTCGAGATCGCGGTCGGCACCTCGCGGGCCTTGCCGTAGCCGACGCCGACCATGCCGTTGCCGTCGCCCACGACGACCAGCGCCGTGAAGCTGAAGCGGCGACCGCCCTTGACGACCTTCGACACGCGGTTGATGGTCACCACGCGCTCGAGGAACTGGCTCTTGTCGGCGTCACGGGCACCGCGGTCGCGGCCCTGGCCGCGGTCGCGGCCGCCACGACGACCCTCGCGCTCGTTGCGCTGCGGCTCGCTGGATGCGGCCGTCTCGACGGGTGCCTCTGAGGTGGTCACCTCGGTCTCCTTCGTGTTCTCGCTCACAGCTCCAGCCCTGCCTCTCGCGCACCTTCGGCGATCGCAGCGACCCGGCCGGCGTACTTGTTTCCGCCGCGGTCGAACACGACCGCGTCGACGCCGGCCTGCTTGGCGCGCTCGGCGACCAGCTCACCGACCTTCTTGGCCTTAGCGGTCTTGTCGCCCTCGAACACGCGGAGGTCTGCCTCCATGGTCGAAGCGGATGCCACGGTGTGGCCCTTGCTGTCGTCGACGACCTGCACGAAGACGTGGCGGGCCGAGCGGGTCACGACGAGACGCGGGCGCACCTCGGTGCCGACGATCTTCTTGCGAAGTCGAGTGTGGCGGCGCGAGCGCGCAGCCGTCTTGCTCTTCACAGCCATGATTACTTACCTGACTTTCCGGCCTTGCGACGCACGACCTCGCCGGCGTAACGGATGCCCTTGCCCTTGTAGGGCTCGGGCTTCTTGATCTTGCGGATGTTCGCAGCGGTCTCGCCGACGGCCTGCTTCGAGATGCCCGAGACCGTGATCTTGTTGTTGCCCTCGACGGTCAGCGTGATGCCGGCCGGGGGCTCGACGGTCACGGGGTGCGAGAAGCCGAGTGCGAACTCGACCGATGAGCCCTTCTGCGCGACACGGTAGCCCGTGCCCACGATCTCGAGGCCCTTCGAGTAGCCCTGCGTGACACCGATGATGTCGTTCGCGATGAGCGTGCGGGTGAGGCCGTGCAGCGAACGCGAGGCGCGCTCGTCGTCGGGACGGGTGACGATGACCTGGTTGTCCTCGAGCTTGACCTCGATGGGGCTGGCGACGTTGAGCGAGAGTTCGCCCTTCGGGCCCTTCACGGTGACGGCGGAGCCGTCGACCTTGACGTCGACACCGGCGGGGATGTCGATGGGGAGTCGTCCGATTCGTGACATGGAACTACCACACGTAGGCGAGGACTTCCCCACCCACGCCCTTCTTCTCGGCCTGGCGGTCGGTGAGCAGACCGCTGGAAGTGGACAGGATCGCGACGCCGAGGCCGCCGAGCACCTTGGGCAGCTCGGTCGACTTCGCGTACACCCGGAGACCGGGCTTCGAGACGCGCTTGATGCCCGCGATCGAACGCTCGCGGTTCGGGCCGAACTTGAGGTTCAGCGTCAGCGTCTTGCCGACGCGCGCATCGGTGATCTCGAAGTCGGCGATGTAGCCCTCGGCCTTCAGGATCTCGGCGATGCGCCCCTTGAGCTTCGAGTGCGGCATCGACACGGTGTCGTGGTGCGCGGAATTGGCGTTGCGCAGACGGGTCAGCATGTCAGCGACCGGATCGGTCATCGTCATGACGTTCGTTTCCTTAACGTTCACCAGGTTTCAGGACCCGTTGCACGGGGACTGACCTGTGGTGGTGGTTGCCGGCGGGTGCCGGGAACCGGGTGGATGCCGCGGACTCTCGCCCGCGGCATCCGGGTTCAGTTGGCGGACTCGCTCGACTTGAACGGGAAGCCGAGCGCCTTCAGCAGCGCACGACCCTCGTCGTCGGTCTTGGCGGTGGTCACCACGGTGATGTCCATGCCGCGGACGCGGTCGATCTTGTCCTGGTTGATCTCGTGGAACACGCTCTGCTCCGTGAGACCGAAGGTGTAGTTGCCGTTGCCGTCGAACTGCTGGTCCGAGAGGCCGCGGAAGTCGCGGATGCGCGGCAGCGCGAGCGACAGGAGGCGGTCGAGGAACTCCCACATCCGGTCGCCGCGCAGCGTCACGTGGGCGCCGATCGGCTGGCCCTCGCGCAGCTTGAACTGGGCGATCGACTTGCGAGCCTTGGTGACCTGCGGCTTCTGGCCGGTGATCTGGGTGAGGTCGGCGATCGCGCCGTCGATGACCTTGCCATCGCGCGCGGCCTCGCCGACGCCCATGTTCACGACGATCTTCACCAGACCCGGCACCTGGTGCACGTTCGAGAACCCGAACTGCTCGGTGAGGTTCGCGACGATCTCGCCACGGTACTTCTGCTTCAGGCGGGGCTGGATTTTGCCAGCCTCCACGGCAGTGTCGGTCATCAGAGGTCCTTACCTGACTTCTTGGCGTAACGAACGCGGACCGTCTTCTCGACGCCGTCCTTCGTCACGGTTTCGTTGCGGAAGCCGACGCGGGTCGGCTTCTTGGTCTCGGGGTCGACGATCGCGACGTTCGAGACGTGGATCGGGGCCTCGTGGGTCTCGATGCCGCCCGTCTTCGAGCCGCGCTGGGTCTGACCGACGCGCACGTGCTTGGTGACGTAGTTCACGCCCTGCACGACCACGCGCTCCTGGTCGACCAGCACCTCGATGACCTTGCCCTGCTTGCCGCGGTCTCCGCCGCGGGCCTGGCTCTTACCCGAGATGACCTGGACCAGGTCGCCCTTCTTGATGTTCGCCATGGTTACAGCACCTCCGGCGCCAGCGAGATGATCTTCATGAACTTCTTGTCGCGAAGCTCCCGGCCGACCGGCCCGAAGATGCGGGTGCCGCGGGGGTCACCGTCGTTCTTGAGGATCACCGCGGCGTTCTCGTCGAACTTGATGTAGGAGCCGTCGGGACGACGGGTCTCCTTCACGGTGCGGACGATGACGGCCTTGACCACATCGCCCTTCTTCACGTTGCCGCCCGGGATCGCGTCCTTGACGGTCGCGACGATGACGTCGCCCAGGCCGGCGTAGCGGCGGCTCGAGCCACCGAGCACGCGGATGGTCAGGAGTTCCTTCGCACCGGTGTTGTCGGCGACCTTGACTCGTGATTCCTGCTGAAGCACTTCAGTCTCCTTCTCAGAAGCAGGCCGAGGCCTACTTCGCCTTCTCGAGGATCTCGACCAGGCGCCAGCGCTTGGTGGCGCTGAGCGGACGGGTCTCCGAGATGACGACCAGGTCGCCGATGCCGGCGGTGTTGAGCTCGTCGTGCGCCTTCACCTTGGAGGTGCGGCGGATGACCTTGCCGTACAGGGGGTGCTTCACGCGGTCCTCGACCTCGACGACGATGGTCTTCTCCATCTTGTCGCTGACGACGTAGCCGCGGCGCACCTTGCGGTAGCCACGAGCCTCGGGGGCCTCGACGGCGACCTCGGCTGCAGCAGCCTTCTTGGTCTCAGCCATGTTCAGGCCTCCTTCGTCTCTGCGGCCTCGGCCGGGGCGTCAGCCTCGGTCTTGGCAGCCTTCTTCGTCTTCTTCTCGGCCTTCGCGGGCACCTCGACCGGAGCCGGGGTGGCGCGGATGCCGAGCTCGCGCTCACGGATGACCGTGTAGATGCGAGCGATGTCCTTCTTCACGGCGCGGAGGCGCCCGTGGCTCTCGAGCTGACCGGTGGCGGCCTGGAAGCGCAGGTTGAACAGCTCTTCCTTGGCCTTCTTCAGCTCGTCGACGAGACGCTCGTCCTCGAAGGTGTCGAGCTCGATCGACTCGAGCCCCTTGGTTCCGACGGCCATTATGCGTCGCCCTCCTCGCGCTTGATGATGCGTGCCTTGAGGGGCAGCTTGTGGATGGCACGGGTCATGGCCTCACGAGCGAGTTCCTCGGAGACGCCGGAGACCTCGAAGAGGACTCGACCCGGCTTGACGTTGGCGACCCACCACTCGGGCGAACCCTTACCGGAACCCATGCGGGTCTCGGCGGGCTTCTTCGTGAGCGGACGGTCAGGGTAGATGTTGATCCACACCTTGCCGCCACGCTTGATGTGACGGGTCATCGCGATACGAGCGGACTCGATCTGACGGTTCGTCACGTACGCGGGCGTGAGGGCCTGGATACCGAACTCGCCGAAGGAGACCTTCGTGCCGCCGGTGGCCTGGCCGCTCCGGCCGGGGTGGTGCTGCTTGCGGTACTTGACTCGACGGGGAATCAACATGGTTACGCCTCAACTCCTGCGGTCGCCGGCTCGGCCTTGGGGGCGCGGTCGCGGCGGGGACGGTCGCTGCGGTCGCGCGACGGCTTCTGAGCCGCCTGCTCGCGCGCGAGCTCCTTGTTCGTGATGTCGCCCTTGTAGATCCAGACCTTCACGCCGATGCGGCCGAAGGTGGTCTTGGCCTCGTAGAAGCCGTAGTCGATGTTCGCGCGCAGCGTGTGCAGCGGCACACGACCCTCGCGGTAGAACTCCGACCGGCTCATCTCGGCGCCGCCGAGACGGCCCGACACCTGGATCCGGACGCCCTTGGCGCCGGCGCGCTGCGCACCCTGCAGGCCCTTGCGCATCGCGCGGCGGAACGCCACACGAGCCGAGAGCTGCTCGGCGATGCCCTGCGCGACGAGCTGGGCGTCGGCCTCGGGGTTCTTCACCTCGAGGATGTTGAGCTGGATCTGCTTGCTGGTGAGCTTCTCGAGGTCGGCGCGGATGCGCTCGGCCTCGGCGCCGCGGCGGCCGATCACGATGCCGGGACGCGCCGTGTGGATGTCCACGCGGACGCGGTCGCGGGTGCGCTCGATCTCGATGCGGCTGACACCGGCGCGGTCGAGCGACGTCTGCAGCATCTTGCGGATGCGCACGTCCTCGGCCAGGTAGTCGGCGTAGCGCTGACCGGGCTTCGTCGAGTCTGAGAACCACCGCGACACGTGGTCGGTGGTGATGCCGAGACGGAAGCCGTACGGGTTGACCTTCTGACCCATTACTTCGTACCCTCCTCGGGCGTGGCGAGGACCACGGTGATGTGGCTCGTGCGCTTGTTGATGCGGAATGCACGACCCTGCGCACGCGGCTGGAATCGCTTGAGGGTGGTGCCCTCATCGACGAATGCGCGCTTGATGTAGAGGTCCTGCTCGTCCAGGTAGGTGTTCGAGGCATCGGCCTTGACGCGAGCGTTCGCGATGGCCGAGGCGACGAGCTTGTACACCGGCTCGCTCGCACCCTGGGGTGCGAACTTCAGGATGGCCAGGGCCTCCTGAGCCTGCTTGCCGCGGATCAGGTCGACGACGCGGCGAGCCTTCATGGGGGTGACGCGGATGTGTCGCACGCGGGCGATCGACTCCACCATTTCTTCCTCCTTCACACCACCGCGGTCAGCGGCGGCGGCCCTTCTTGTCGTCCTTCACGTGACCACGGAAGGTGCGGGTGGGCGCGAACTCGCCGAGCTTGTGACCCACCATGGTCTCGGTGACGAACACCGGGATGTGCTTGCGGCCGTCGTGCACGGCGATCGTGTGACCCAGCATGGCCGGGATGATCATCGAGCGACGCGACCAGGTCTTGATGACGTTCTTCGTACCGGCTTCGTTCTGACCGACGACCTTGCGAAGCAGGTGCTCGTCGACGAAGGGGCCCTTCTTGAGACTGCGAGGCATCTTCTCTTACTCCTACTTGCGCTTCTTGCCGACGGTGCGACGACGGACGATGAGCTTGTCGCTTTCCTTGTTGGGGCGACGCGTGCGACCCTCGGGCTGACCCCACGGGCTGACCGGGTGACGACCACCGGAGGTCTTGCCCTCACCACCACCGTGCGGGTGGTCGATCGGGTTCATCGCGACACCGCGCACGGTCGGGCGAACGCCCTTCCAGCGCTTGCGGCCGGCCTTGCCCCAGTTGATGTTCGACTGCTCGGCGTTGCCGACCTCGCCGACGGTCGCGCGGCAGCGCGCGTCGACGTTGCGGATCTCGCCCGACGGCAGGCGGAGCTGCGCGTAGGGGCCGTCCTTCGCGACGAGGCGCACCGAGGCGCCGGCCGAGCGGGCCATCTTCGCGCCGCCGCCGGGGCGGAGCTCGATGGCGTGGATGACGGTACCGGTCGGGATGTTGCGCAGCGGCAGGTTGTTGCCCGGCTTGATGTCGGCGTTGGGGCCCGACTCGACCAGGTCGCCCTGCGACAGCTTGTTCGGCGCCAGGATGTAGCGCTTGGTGCCGTCCACGAAGTGCAGCAGCGCGATGCGCGCGGTGCGGTTCGGGTCGTACTCGATGTGCGCGACCTTGGCGGGCACGCCGTCCTTGTCGTTGCGACGGAAGTCGATGACGCGGTACTGGCGCTTGTGGCCACCACCGATGTGACGGGTGGTGATGCGACCCTGGTTGTTGCGGCCACCGGTCTTCGACAGGGGCTTCAGCAGCGACTTCTCGGGGGTCGATCGGGTGATCTCAGCGAAGTCGGCAACCGAGGAACCGCGACGACCCGGGGTCGTGGGCTTGTACTTGCGAATAGCCATGTTTCTCTATGCTCCTCAGCCGACAGCAGTGAAGATGTCGATGGAACCGGACTTGAGGGTGACGATCGCGCGCTTGGTGTCCTTGCGCTTGCCGGTCCCGAAGCGGGTGCGGCGGGTCTTGCCCTGACGGTTCAGGGTGTTGACCGAGGCGACCTCGACCTTGAAGATCTTCTCGATGGCGAGCTTGATCTCGGTCTTGTTCGAACGGGGGTCCACGACGAACGTGTACTTGCCCTCGTCGATCAGGCCGTAGCTCTTCTCGGAGACGACGGGCGCGATGATGATGTCGCGCGGGTCCTTGTTGTGCGCGGCGGTGCTCATGCGGAGACCTCTTCCTTCACTGCGCCAGTGGACTTCGGGGCCTTCGCGGCGATGAACACCTCGAGGGCCGCCTTGCTGAAGACGATGTCGTCGGACACGACCACGTCGTAGGCGTTGAGCTGGTCGACCAGCAGGACGTGCGCAGCCTGGATGTTGCGGACGGCGCGGTGCGAGAGCTCCTCGTCGCGCGACAGCACCACGAGGTAGCGCTTGGCCGGGGCGACCTGCGCGAGCAGGGCGACGGCGTCCTTGGTCTTCGGGGTCTCACCCTGGAAGAACGCCTCGACCGCGTGGATGCGGCCGGCGCGGGCGCGGTCGCTCAGCGTGCCGAGCAGTGCCGCGGCGATCATCTTCTTGGGGGTCCGCTGCGAGTAGTCGCGCGGCTGCGGGCCGTGGACGATGCCACCGCCGGTGTGCTCAGGAGCGCGGATCGAGCCCTGGCGCGAACGGCCGGTGCCCTTCTGCTTGAAGGGCTTGCGGCCCGCGCCCGAGACCTCGCCGCGGTTCTTCGTCTTGTGGGTGCCCTGGCGCGCCGCGGCGAGCTGGGCGGTGACGACCTGGTGGATCAGCGGGACGTTGGTCTGCACGTCGAAGATCTCGGCGGGCAGCTCGATCGTGCCGGACTTCTTGCCGGTCGCGTCGAGGACGTCGATGGTGTTGGCGGTAGCCATGGACTACGCCCCCTTCACAGCGTTGCGGACGAACACGAGACGGCCGCGCGCACCGGGGACGGCGCCCTTGACGAGCAGCAGGCCCTTCTCGGCGTCGACCGCGTGCACGCGGAGGTTGAGGACGGTGACGCGCTCGCCACCCATGCGGCCGGCCATGCGCATGCCCTTGAACACGCGGCTGGGCGTCGACGACGCACCGATCGAGCCGGGCTTGCGGTGGTTGCGGTGCGAACCGTGCGAAGCGGAGACGCCCTTGAAGTTGTGGCGCTTCATGACACCGGCGAAGCCCTTGCCCTTCGAGGTGCCGACGACGTCGACCAGCTGGCCGGCCTCGAAGGTGCCTTCGACGGTGAGCTCCTGGCCGCGCTCGTAGTTCGCGGCGTCAGCGGTGCGGACCTCGGCGAGGTGACGGCGCGGGGTGACGCCCGCCTCGCGGAAGTGGCCCTGCAGCGGCTGGGTGACCTTGCGCGGGTCGATCGCACCGGCGGCGATCTGGACGGCGGTGTAGCCGTCCTTCTCGGGGGTGCGGATCTGGGTGACCACGTTGGGAGCGATCTCGATGACGGTGACGGGAACGAGCTTGTTGTTCTCGTCCCAGACCTGGGTCATGCCGAGCTTGGTGCCGAGCAGACCCTTCACGTTCTTGGTAGCGGTGGACATCAGGTACCTCAGAGCTTGATCTCGATGTTGACGTCGGCCGGGAGGTCGAGGCGCATCAGCGAGTCGACGGCCTTCGGCGTCGGGTCCACGATGTCGATGAGGCGCTTGTGGGTGCGCATCTCGAAGTGCTCGCGGCTGTCCTTGTACTTGTGGGGCGAACGGATAACGCACACCACGTTCTTCTCGGTCGGAAGCGGCACGGGGCCGACGACCGTGGCGCCCGCGCGGGTCACCGTGTCGACGATCTTGCGCGCCGAGGTGTCGATGACCTCGTGGTCATACGACTTCAGTCGAATGCGGATCTTCTGTCCCGCCATCTCGGACTCTCTCTCTGTCAAGGCGTCTTACCCCTTCCGAGGGCATCGGACGCCGGGTGTCCCAAATACAAATGCAGCGCACTTCTGGTGGAGCACCACTGTTCTCATGTCAACGGCCGTTGATCGAGCCTGTCGAAGGCACCCCGCTGCTCTGCATGAGCACAGCCGCGATGGCCTCGACACGCTCGACCTTCGAGCCCCGACCCCCGCGCCCGGGCGTGTCGCCCGCGCCGAACGCACGAGTTTCCCCGTGCATTCCAAGAGTCGGTTGTCGGTTCTGCTGCCTGCGGCCTAACCTGACCCTCGGCTCGGCGAATCCGCCGCGAGGTGGTTATGCACTGCCTGGCAGTGATCCGTCGCGCACGCAACACGGCACGCGCAACGGAATGTTGAACTCATCAAGTTTGCCATAGGCCCGTCATTGCTGCAACCCGGGCGTGTCGCGCCGGCGTGTCTCACAGACAGATCGCAGGATGCCTCGGGCTCACGCCGTGTGACGGCGTCGCCCGCCGACCAGGCGAACCCCTATCCCGGCCGCCACGAGCAGGGTTGCAAGCGCGAGCCATCCGGCGATGTCCGCGCCGGTGACCGGAACCTGCGGGCGCGGCGGCGGAACCTGCGTGCGCGGCCGCGTCGCGCATTCGACGGTCTCCATTGCGGGGTAGGGCAGGGTGGCCGAGACCGACGGATTCACCCGGACTTCGACGACCGCTCCGTCGGCCACCGAGAAGAACGGTGCGGAAGCGTCCTTCACCCAGGTGCCGTCCGCCTGCTTTCGCCAACCCGGCCATCCGATCCCGGTGCCGCTCGCGTCGAGCGTCGTGCCGGGCCAGAGAGACTCGCCGGTGATCGGGGTGCCGCTCGTCCAGCCCGCGGGCACCGCGACCTGGTCGACCCGCACCGCGCCGTCCGCGAGGATCGCATCCGGATCCGAAGCCGGGATGGACGGGTCGCGGTTCTCGTAGGCGGCGGCCGGCCACCAGATGAGCACGACCGTCGGGGATTCGCCCACCTCCGACGGCGTGACCGTCCAGGCGGCGTAGGCGGCGTCGGCACGACAGAACGCCGACAGGGTCTGCGCCACGCTCGCGACGGGCACCTCGTCGTCATCGCACGCGAGCGGATCGGGCGTGCCGACGCACGCCGTGTTCACGAGCGGGTCGATCGGCACGGATGAGTCCGGCTGCGCGATCTCGCCGACGCTCGCGACGTAACTGAACTCGTACTCCCCCGGCGGCAGCGCGCCGAGCGTGTAGGTCGCGGTGAATCGGGTCGGCGTCGAGCCCGAGACATCCCAGCCGTCGGGAGCGACGATGCTCGCCGGATCGAGCGCGAGCCCCGTCGGAAGATCGTCGGTGACGACGACGTCGGGCACCGCCGCCCCGGTGTTCGACACGGTCACGCGGTACGTGACCGGCTCGCCCGAGCCCGACTCGACCGCGCCATCCGGAAGCTCATCGTGGGTCTTGTCGACCGCGAGCGCGACCGCGGTGTTCACGATCTCGCAGGACGCGGCGGCGCCGTCCTCGAGGACGAGCGTGTCGCCCTCGAGCTGGCCGCCCACGCAACTCCACGCCCCCGGGAGGTACCCGGTCTGTTCCGACTCCTCGCTCAGCACGTAGGAGCCGGGCAGCACCGCGACCTGCTCGACACCGTCATCGCCGTTGCCGCGGACGGTGCCCTGGGCCGGGATCCCCTGCGGAGTCGCGACCAGCTCCCAATCCGCGGGCGTTCCGGTCTTGCCGGTGTCGCCGTTCTCGACGATCTTGCGCAGCGTCAGCTGCGAGACCGCGATGTCGGCGCACGCGGCGACCGGATACTCGACGCCGTTATGGGTCATCGACGCGCCGTTGAAGAGCCCTCCCCCGTCGGGGCGGCAGGTGCGCTCGTCGAGGGGGAAGTTCGAGCCGTCGATCCTCACGCGAACCGTGATCGTGTAGGTGTGCACGGTCTCCGAGCTCGTCGGCGCGCCCACGATCGGCACCCCCGTCGCGAGTTCGGTGCCCGCCGTGCCGTCCCACGCCGAGGTGTCGACGCCGGCGTCGTTCGTCGCGCTCGCCGAGAGGACCTCCATGCCGGCCGGGAGGTCGAGCACGTCCACGAGATCGTACGTGAGGTTCTGCACGGTCGGGTTCGTCACCGTCAGCGAGTACGTGACGACCCAGGTGTCCCCGCTCTCAGGGACCGCGGAGGCGACGGTCTTGGCCACCAGCGGCAGCGCGGTGTTGTCGACCGCGCAGGCGATCACGCCGCCGGGGATGGCGACGAAGCCGGCCGGATCGATGGCGGCCGCGGTGCCGCTGGGAGGCCGCTGCGTGCAGCGCAGGGGGCTGGAGACCCAGCCCTCGACCGGCTGCTCGACGAGGCTGTAGGTCTGCCCGGCTGTGAGCGGCGGCAGCGCTGCGGCACCGACCTGACCGGTCGTCGCGATAGTGATCGGCTCGAACGCCTGGGTCGGCGGCACGGTGTCGAGCAGGAAGGTGAAGGTGCCGTCGCGGCCGAGCGCGGTCTTCGTGATGGTCCCGGTGGCCGGATTCGCGGCATCGTTCGCGGTGCACACCAGACTGCCGCCGGGGCCGACCATGAAGTCGAGCCGGTTCACCGTCGTCACCGTGCCGTCCGCCGCGGTGAGCTCGCACGTGAAGTCGGTCAGCGTCCAGCCACCGGGCACCGTCTCGGTGAGCGAGTAGCGCTGGCCGAGGGCGACGGGCAACGGCTGCGAGCCGGACCCGCCGGACGTGGTCACGCTCACGAGCGTCGGATTGCCGCTCGGCAGCGGCTGGAGCGTGAAGTTGAAGCTGCGATCGGGTCCGGCGACGTTCTTCACGATCGTGCCGGCCGGCGGCAGGGCGCGGTCGGTGTAGAAGCACGTCACGGCACCGGCCGGAGGCAGTTCGATCGTGACGCTGCCCTCGGCGACGTTCGGCGTCCAGATCTCGTTCTCGCCCGCACCGCAGTCGATGTCGCCGTCGTCCAGACTCCAACCCGGCGGCAGGTTCTCGTCGATCACGTACGTTCCCGGCAGCAACTCCGAGAAACTGCGCGAGGTGTCCTGCGACGGCGCGCCTCGGAGGACGAACGCGATCGGATCCGCCTCCCCGTCGTCGAAGGTGAACGGAAAGTCGACACCCCCGAAGTTGAACGGATCGGTGAGCTTGATGATCTGGATCGTCCCGACCGCCGCGTTCGTGAAGAAGCACTGCACGGTGTCGCCCGCGACGAGGGGGAACGTCGCGGTGCGGTCGGTGGTGTCGAACAGCACGTCCTCGCCCTGGATGTTGCAGGACAGCGCCGTGAGCACCGAATCGGGAGCCGTCACCTCCTCGACCGAATAGTTGCCGGGTGCGACGTTCTCGAAGACCTCGTCGGTCAGGGTGCCGTCGCCCGGCGCCTGGATCGTGAAGCTCCCGCCGCCTGACCAGTTGCCCGAGAACGTGTACGGCCGCGGCGTAGCATCCGGAAACCCGACCGCCTCCTTCGTGATGATGATGTTCGCCGGGAGGTCGTCGTTCGTGAACCGGCACTGGATGTTGGCCAGGCGCGCCGGGACGAAGCGCACGAGCGGAACGAACTGGCCCGTGTTGTCGGTGCATTCGATCGCGGTGCTCTCGTAGCCCGCGACGTCGGTCTCCTGCAGCTCGTACTCGATCTCCGGCCGCACCCAGGAGAGCGCGCCCGCCTCGCTGCCCGTCACCTCGATCGGAACGACACCCGGCGGGAGCGGAAGGGGTCCGACCGGCACCGCCCGCAGGGTGAAGGCATCGGGACCGACCGTGCCGAAGTTGTCATTGTTCACGATCTTGCTGAGCGTCAACGCCGCAGTCAGATTGTCGAGCGAGCAGTCCAGGTCCAGGCCGATGCCGATACTGACGTCCCCATCGGAGCCGTCGGTCGTGGGCGTCGTGGACCCGTCGGCGTGGACGAACTCGCAGTCCCACGACCCGATCGCTCCGGGGGTGACATCCTGGCTCTGATAGCCGTTCGGGATGTACCTCGGGTCCCCGCCCGATTCGGACAGCAGGTACTCCACCCCGGGGGTCACCTCACCGCTGACGCCGGTCGAGCCGCTGAACCCTGGGATCGGGTTCGGTGGTAGCGGGTTCTCAGGGTCCTCGGGTCCGAGTACCGCGTGCAGGGTCCAGCCGGCCGGATCACCCGGGCCGTTGCGGATGCCCTTGTGCAGCGTCAGCCGTGACGTGCACTCGTAGTTGTTCACGATCTCGTAGACGTTGCTGCCGACCACGAGCGGCACGGGTTCCGACCCGTCGAAGGGCGCCGTCGGGCCGCCCTGTCTGCCGAGCGTCGCGCCGGTGAACTCGCACCTCGGCAGTGTGGTGTCACGGGTCTCCGCGACGATGGGGTTCTGCGTGGTGGCCAAGCCGCTGGTCACGGCGCCCCACGCGGTGGGCGCGCCGTTCACGGCGAGCGCGGCACTGAGGCCGCTCGGCTGATTCGTCTCGGCGATGCGCGCACCGCCGTTGATGGTCCAGAACTTGTTGACGATCAGCGCGGCCGAGGTCTCGGGCGCCTGGTTGTAGACCGTGCAGGTGATCTGGTCGAGCTTGTTCACGTCGAGCGAGAACCCGGTTCCCGTCGCGGCGTTCGTCACGGTCACCGGGGCGCCGTCCAGCGTCGTGCACGTCGCGTTCCGCCCGCCCACCGGGATGAGCGAGTAACCGGGTTTGTCGCCGATCCGCTCGGCCGCGGTGAACCGTGCGACGTCGACGCCCTCGGCGTAGTCGATCGCGAAGTTCACGCCGCCCGTCTCGCCATCGGTGATCGCGCTCGGCTGGTTGAGCGTGCCGCCGACGGCCGAGGCGTCGAAGGTCCATCCGCCCGCGGTCGGCGCGTCCGCGATCGTACCGCCCGGCCTCACGACCCGCTTGATGATGCTCACCGATCCCGGGCATTCCGCGCGCGCGAGCGCGCGCATGATCTGACCCGCCGTGCCGTAGTCGGGCGTGGCGATGTAGTCGAATCCGGTCGTCGGATACGGCGTCGGGCCCGAGATCGAGGCCAGGTTGCGCCGGGCGTTCGCGGAGGCGAGCGCATCGCCGACACCGACGGCGATGATGCGCTGACCCACCGTGCCGGTCGAGTTCGTGCCCGCCTTGATGCGGTTGGCCGAGAAGATGCCGTTCTCGATCTCCTTGAAGCGCGTCGTGCTGCCGGGGCCGACCGCACCGGGTTCGGATCTGGTCGGGTTCCCGTCGGTGAGCACGATGACGATGTCGAATCCGTTGCCGACCTGGGCGAGCCCGCGGTCCCAGTTCGTCGCCTGGTTGGTGAGGGCGGGGTACCCGTTGATCTTCGCGATCACCGTGTTCGCGCCCGCCTGGGTGGACACGGGCGTCAGCGGCATGTTCTCGCCCGCCTGGCGGGGCGCGTTGGTCCCGAAGGTGAACAACGCCACGGATGAGGGCGTGCCGACCAGCGCCTGCACGGTCTGGGTCGCGGCGCTCTTCAGCTCGGGAAGCGACGGATTGACCGATGCCGAGAGGTCGATGACCACGGCGATGTTCACACCGCATTTGGCCAGGGGCGCTGGGTTCGTGCGCGACACCTGCCAGACTCCGCCCGAGGAGCGCGCGATCGAGGACGTGGCCTCGGTCGTCAGGGTCATGAAGGCGGCATCCGGCTGATCACCGCCGGGCGTCCGGCCGGTGTAGGCGCTGCCGCTGTCGTACGTCGCCCCAGCGCGCAGCCTCGGCGTCGGGAACGTGTAGTCGGTCTGCGTCGCGCCGGTGGTGCCGGTGCCGAACGAGGGGTTCGCGAAGTAGCCGGCCGGTGATCCCGTCTGCCGCACCCACAGGGAGGTGTACTCGGCGACACCGCCGGGACCGATCGGCACCGTGAAGGTGCACACACCCGCGCTATTCGATTCGCACGTCGCCCATGGCTGAGCGATCAGCGGCCCGCCCTGGGTGTTCGAGAGCGCCAGGGTGACCCCGGCCAGCGGCGATTCACCGGTGCCGTTCGCGAGCCGGTCGGAGCCTACGAAGACGCGCAGGGTCGCGTCGTTCGGTCCGAAGAGGACCGGAGGATCGAGCACCGGCGGGTCGCTCACCGGGTCAGGCGGGTCCGCGGCGGCAGGCGGTGCCGCCGGATCGCCCGCGACCGACCCGACGACCGCGAACCCGCCGATCAGCGCGAGAACGGTCACCAGGACCAGTGATCGGGCGCGGCCGCGCGAGCGCAGGCCGACCCGTGCCCTCCGGATCTGCGTTCCTGTCACTCGCCGCTCCCCCCGAACGACACCATCTTCCGAAGACTAGCCCGCCACTTGAGGATCTGTCAGCACATCAAGGCCTCGAGATTGGACGGGTCCGCCGCCGACTCGTCCGTCGATGCCCGCTGAGGAGCAGGGTTCCGGCTCCAAGCACCGCCAGAGCGAGCCAAGTCGCACCACCCGTCTCCACCCCGGTGGCGGCGACGCCTGTGCTGCCTGCGACGCCTGCGCCGCCCGGGACGCCTGTGCCGCCCGGGACCGTCCCGCCGTTGGTCGGCGCCGCGCAGGGCTCGGAGGCGAGGTCGGGCTGCGGGAACCGGAACGCATCGGATGGATTGATGCGCGCCTCGACCGTCGGCAGCACGTCGAGGTGGTCGTGGAAGTACATCGGGATGCCGACGGTGCCGGTGATCTCCTGTCCCGGCGCCCAGTCGGACGGCACCGCCACGTCATCGACACCGAACGCACCGTCGGCCAGCAGCGCCTCGGTGTCGGCCGGGTCGATCGTGGTGTCGCGCGCGAGGTAGGTCTCGTCGCTCCACCAGATCAGGGCGATCGGCCCGGCGGGCGCCTGGATGTAGCCGGTCAACAGGATGCGGTAGTCGAAGTATCCGCCGGTCGGCGTGCAGTGCGGGATGCCGCTCACCTCGATGGCGGGCTCCCCGTCGCACAGCTGGGGGTACAGCACCTGCGTCGCAGCCACCGGGTGGATGTACGCCCCGCCGCCGTCGTACCCGGTCAGCGTCTCGCGCGGCCCGCACTCGGAACCCCAGTCGTTGGCATCCCGGGCATCGACAGCCACGACGCCGTCGATCAGCTCGTTCGTCGCGTCGGCGTCTTCGCCCTGCTCGGCGTTGGCGACCGTCACGATCGCGGTGGAGTCGGTCGGGAAGGCGTTGCCCGAGACCTCGACGGTGTCGCGCAGCGTGCGCTCGGCGCTCGGATTCGGCGGCGCCAGCGGGGTGCCGAGATCGACGGTGCTCACCGACCCGACACCGACGAACGGCCCGTCCCCCGTGAACACGTTGTCGACCACGCTGATGCCCGAGCTCGACGCCGACTGCGTGTCGAGGTTGAACCAGGTCGTCGTCACGAAGATCGCCGCCTGCGGCGTTGCCGGCGGGACGGCAGGGTCGGCGCCGGGCGCCGTGAAGTCGATGCGATTGCCCTCGACGGTCACGTCGTGCGCCGGCTGCGCGGTGATGACGTGACTCGTTGCGCCGCTCACGGAGTTGTTCCGGAACGTGACGTCGAACGCGCCGAGCGGCAGGTGGATCCCCACCGGAGTGGTGGCGAACGTGCTGTCCTCGATCAGGATGTCGCTGCTCACGATCCGCTGGTCGGGAGGCGTCGCCGTGGGGTTCATCGTGAAGTTCGCGATGCCGCCCAGATTGTCGTGCACGAACGCGTCGCGGATCACGACCCCGGTCGCGCCCTCCGCGTAGGCGAGCGCCCAGCAGGTCATCCCCGAGAACTCGAGGTGTTCGGCCACGACGCGGGTGGTCATGTCGAGGTAGAGCCCCTGACTCGCGCCTGCACCGGCCACCTCGCTCACCGCCAGCCCGTTCGTGTAATAGAACCGCACGACGCTGTTCTGGCCCGAGGGGCAGACCGTCTGGGAGCCGCCCGTGCTCGTATAGGAGACCCGCTCGACGGTGACGTTCTCGTTCTCGTGGCCGAACACCCCGTCGCCGCTCCCCGTGATGACGCTGTCGCGGAGCACCGCGCCGTCGGTCTGGCCGAAGTACACGCCGACCACGACGTCGGTGATCGTCGCATTCGTGATCGTGGGGCCGGCCAGTCGGTCCGCGGGGAACCCTGCGACCCGCGTCGAGAAGATGCCGTTGGTGAGCGCGTCGACGACGACGCGGTCGATGGTCGCACCGTTCGAGCGCGCCGTCGTGATGCCGGTGTTCGTGGGCGCCGTTCCCGGGCCGGTGACGGTCACGTCCTGCACGACCGGTTGGGACGCACCGCCGAGGTTGACCCCGAACCCCGAGGTGCCGGGCGCGATCGTGACCTCGCTGTCCTCAACACGAATGCCGGCCGACGTGTTGGCGACGGGAACGACCACACCGCTGCGCACCCCTTCGGCCCGGAGCCCGGTCACGGTCGCCGACCCCGTCGGCGATGCGTTGGTCGAGATCTCGACGGCGATCGTCGTGATCGCCCCGGCGGCATTCGTCCGACCCCGCACGGTGACGTCGGTGACGACCGCGTCCACGGTCGATCCGATGCTGATCCCGGTGACGAATCCGTCGAACTCGCTGCCGGTGATCACGAGGGGTGCGGCGTTGTTCGCTGCCGCGACCAGCACCGCGCTGCGGAAGCCCTGCACGGTCGCGCCCACGATGGTGACGGCGCTCGCATTGGCCACGTTGATGCCGAGGATCCCGGCGTTGGTCGTCGGGTCGCCGAGGCGGGTGATCTCCACGTCGGAGATCGACGCCCCCGTCGTCGCGCCGAGCGAGATGCCGAGCGTCGCCGCCTCGATCACGACCCCGCTCACCTGCGCACCCTGACCGGCGTTCGTCGCCGTCGTGACGACACCGTTCGTGACCCCGGTGAGCGTGGTGTCGGCGATCGTCGCTCCGCTCGAGTTCAGCAGAGTGATGCCGTTCACCGCACCGGTGATCGTCGTGCCGATGATCGACGCCCCAGTCGTCGCACCGAGCGAGATCCCGAGCGTCGCTGCCTCGATCACGGCACCGGCGACCTGCGCCCCGGGGCTCGCGTTCGCCGCCGTGGTGATGATGCCGTTCGTCGCGCCCGTGATCGATGCGCCGGTGACGTTCGCGCCGCTCGAGGTTGCGAGGTTCGCGCCCGTGGCGATCCCGAGCGTCGTGAGCCCGGCGACCGTCGCACCGACGGTCGCGTTGAGGTTCACGGCGGTTCCGCCCGTGCGCGGCGTCACCGGGTCGTTGGCGACCTGCAGCCCGGTGATCGTCGGCGGGCTGGTCGATGTCACGTTCACCGTGATCTGGCTGTTGGCGGTCGGGGTGAGGACGATGTTCGGCGTGAACGTCAGCGCGTCACCGGTGAAGTTCAACCGCGCGAAGAAGAGCTGCGTCTGCTGCGCGGCATCGATCGTCACCGGCTGGGAGCGGGCGAACGCCGCCGTCGTGAAGCGGAACGCGGTGCCCGGCGTGTTGTCGATGTGGATGGTGGAACCGGCGGGCGCCTGTGCGAGCGCGGTCAGGAACGTGACGCGCGTCCCCGGGTCGGTCTCGCCGTACCATGCGATCGCGAGCGAATCGGCCAGCACGGCGTCGTCGAAGCCGACGAGCGCCTCCGGGGCGATCGCCGCCGCAACAACCGCAGCGGGAGCCGCCGACGCGGCGATGGGCTCGGCAGGTGCGACCGGCTCGGCCGTCTCCGCCGCGATCGGCGGTTGGAACGCGACAGGAGGTGCGGATGCCTCGGGCACCGGATCATCGGATTCCTCGGGCACGGGATCATCGGATTCCTCGGGCACGGGATCGTCGGATGCCTCGGGCACCGGTGCATCGGATACCTCGGGCGCGGGCTCTTCAGATGCCTCGGGTGCCGGCTCTTCTGCCGGATCGGCGGCACCTCCCGGCTCCGCCAGCGCCTGCGTCGCAGCCGGCGCACCGTCGTGATCGGTGCCGTCGGCCGCGCTGGCCGCGGTGGTCGGCGCGACCAGGAGCGCGAGCGCGAGGACTCCGACGGCCGTCACGCGGGTCGACGTCGAGCCTCCCGGCGAGCGTTGCTTCGAGTCATCCGAGCACGTCCGCTGTCGTGCAAGCATCGATACCCCCCAGTTCGACGTCGCGTTCGACTTTACCGATCCCGTGCGGCAATGTCACGGAACGGAGGCTCGCCACCTGATCCGGGTACGACGAGAGGGGCCGGGCCCGAAGGCCCGACCCCTCTCAGGATCGGTGTAGGCGAACCTACTTGACGATCTTGGTGACCGTACCGGCACCGACCGTGCGACCACCCTCACGGATGGCGTAGCCGAGGCCCTCCTCCATAGCGATCGGCTGGATCAGCTCGACCGTCATGTCGGTGGTGTCGCCGGGCATGACCATCTCGGTGCCCTCGGGCAGCGTGATGACGCCGGTGACGTCCGTGGTGCGGAAGTAGAACTGCGGACGGTAGTTCGCGTAGAACGGGTTGTGGCGGCCGCCCTCGTCCTTCGAGAGGATGTACGCGGTGCCCTCGAACACGGTGTGCGGGGTGATCGAGCCCGGGGCCACGACGACCTGGCCGCGCTCGACGTCCTCACGCTTGGTGCCGCGCAGGAGGAGGCCGCAGTTCTCGCCGGCCCACGCCTCGTCGAGCTGCTTGTGGAACATCTCGATACCCGTGACCGTGGTCTTCTGCGTCGGGCGGATGCCGACGATCTCGACCTCGGAGTTGATCTTCAGCGTGCCGCGCTCGGCGCGACCCGTGACGACCGTGCCACGACCGGTGATGGTGAAGACGTCCTCGATGGGCATGAGGAACGGCTTGTCCTTGTCGCGCACCGGGTCGGGGATGGACTCGTCGACGGCCTCCATGAGGTCGAGGACCGACTGGGTCCACTTCTCGTCACCCTCGAGCGCCTTGAGGCCCGAAACGCGAACGACCGGAGCGTCGTCGCCGGGGAAGCCCTGCGACGAGAGCAGCTCGCGGACCTCGAGCTCGACGAGCTCGAGGATCTCCTCGTCGTCGACCATGTCGGCCTTGTTCAGCGCGACCAGCAGGTAGGGCACGCCGACCTGCTTGGCGAGCAGCACGTGCTCACGCGTCTGGGCCATCGGGCCGTCGGTCGCCGCGACCACGAGGATCGCGCCGTCCATCTGAGCCGCACCGGTGATCATGTTCTTGATGTAGTCGGCGTGACCCGGGGCGTCGACGTGCGCGTAGTGGCGCTTCGGCGTCTCGTACTCGACGTGCGAGATGTTGATCGTGATGCCGCGCTGGCGCTCCTCGGGAGCCGAGTCGATCGACGCGAAGTCGCGCTGCACGTTGGTCGCCGACGGGTACTTGTCGGCCAGGACCTTGGAGATCGCCGCGGTGAGCGTGGTCTTGCCGTGGTCGACGTGACCGATCGTTCCGATGTTGACGTGCGGCTTGGTCCGCTCGAACTTGGCCTTAGCCACTGTGGGTCCTCCTCAGGACTACATGCAACCTCGCCGGGCGCCGGATTGCGCTCGGTGGGCTACGGGGTGTGTGTTATATGTTACGCGACCCGGTCGGGCTGCGCTCCCAGGCAGAATTCCCTGAAGGAACTCACTCGCCCTTGTTCTTCTGGACGATCTCGTCGGCCACAGCCTTCGGGACCTCCGCATAGCTCTCGAACTCCATCGAGTACACGGCGCGGCCCGAGGTCTTCGACCGCAGGTCGCCGATGTATCCGAACATCTCCGAGAGCGGGACGTGCGCACGCACGACCTTCACACCGGCGGCGTCCTCCATGGACTGGATCTGGCCGCGGCGCGAGTTCAGGTCGCCGATGACGTCGCCCATGTACTCCTCGGGAGTACGGACCTCGACGCTCATCAGCGGTTCGAGCAGAACGGGGCCGGCCTTGCGAGCGGCCTCCTTGAAGCCCATCGAGCCGGCGATCTTGAACGCCATCTCGGACGAGTCGACGTCGTGCGCCGCACCGTCCGTGAGGGTCGCCTTGACGCCGACCATCGGGTAGCCCGCGAGGATGCCGTACTGCATGGCGTCCTGGAAGCCGGCGTCGACCGACGGGATGTACTCGCGCGGGACGCGGCCACCGGTGACGGCGTTGACGAACTCGTAGTTCTTGTCGCCCTCGACCTCGAGCGGCTCCAGCTTGAACTGGATCTTCGCGAACTGGCCCGAACCACCCGTCTGCTTCTTGTGGGTGTAGTCGTGGCGCTCGACCGTCTTCTTGATGGTCTCGCGGTACGCGACCTGGGGCTTGCCGACGTTCGCCTCGACCTTGAACTCCCGCTTCATGCGGTCGACGAGGATGTCGAGGTGCAGTTCGCCCATGCCCTTGATGACCGTCTGGCCGGTCTCGGGGTTGAGCTCGGTGCGGAACGTCGGGTCTTCCTCGGCGAGCTTCTGGATCGCGGTGCCCAGCTTCTCTTGGTCGGCCTTGGTCTTCGGCTCGATGGCGACCTCGATGACCGGCTCGGGGAAGGTCATCGACTCGAGCACGACCTGGTTGTCGGGGTCGCACAGCGTGTCGCCCGTGGTCGTGTCCTTCAGGCCGATGACGGCGTAGATGTTGCCCGCCGTCACCGAGTCGACCGGGTTCTCCTTGTTGGCGTGCATCTGGAAGATCTTCCCGATGCGCTCCTTCTTGCCCTTCGTCGAGTTGACGATCTGGGCACCCGAGTCGAGGTGGCCCGAGTACACGCGCACGTAGGTGAGGCGACCGAAGAACGGGTGCACGGCGACCTTGAACGCGAGCGCCGCGAACGGGTCGTTGGCGTCGGGGTGACGCTCGATGATCTCGTCCTCGTTGCGCGGGTTGCGACCCTCGATGGCCGGCACGTCGAGCGGCGACGGCAGGTAGTCGATGACCGCGTCGAGCATCGGCTGCACGCCGCGGTTCTTGAACGCGGAACCGCACAGCACCGGGTAGATCTCGGAGTTGACGACCATCTTGCGGATGGCGCCCTTGATCTCGGCGATCGTGAGCTCCTCGCCGCCGAAGTACTTCTCGAGCAGCGCGTCGTCGGTCTCGGCGACGGTCTCGAGCAGCACCTGACGGTACTCCTGCGCCTTCTCGACGAGGTCGGCGGGGATGTCCTGGACCTCGTACTTGGCGCCCATGGTCACGTCGCCCTTGGCATCGCCCGGCCACACCAGCGCGCGCATCTCGATCAGGTCGACGACGCCGATGAAGTCGTTCTCTGCGCCGATCGGCAGCTGCAGCACGAGCGGCTTGGCACCGAGACGGCTGACGATGGTGTCGACGGTGAAGTAGAAGTCGGCGCCCAGCTTGTCCATCTTGTTGACGAAGCAGATGCGGGGCACGTTGTACTTGTCGGCCTGACGCCACACGGTCTCGGACTGGGGCTCGACGCCCTCCTTGCCGTCGAAGACGGCGACCGCGCCGTCGAGCACGCGCAGCGAACGCTCCACCTCGACGGTGAAGTCGACGTGGCCGGGCGTGTCGATGATGTTGATCTGGTTCTTGTTCCAGAAGCAGGTCACGGCGGCAGACGTGATCGTGATGCCGCGCTCCTTCTCCTGCTCCATCCAGTCGGTCGTCGAGGCGCCGTCGTGCGTCTCGCCGAGCTTGTGGTTGACGCCCGTGTAGAACAGGATGCGCTCGGTGGTGGTGGTCTTGCCGGCATCGATGTGGGCCATGATGCCGATGTTGCGGACCTTGCTCAGGTCGGTGAGCACGTCTTGTGCCACGGGGTTCCTCCGGGATGGTTCAGGAACGAAAGCGGGTGGGGGTGAGCGGATGCCACGTGCTGGGCTCGTGGCATCCGCTCTGCCCGACTACCAGCGGTAGTGGGCGAAGGCGCGGTTCGACTCGGCCATCTTGTGCGTGTCTTCGCGGCGCTTGACCGCGGCACCCAGGCCGTTCGACGCGTCGAGGATCTCGTTGGTGAGACGCTCGGTCATGGTCTTCTCGCGGCGAGCCTTGGCGTAGCTGGTGAGCCAGCGCAGCGCCAGGGTGTTCGCACGGTGCGGCTTGACCTCGACGGGGACCTGGTAGGTCGAGCCGCCGACGCGGCGCGACCGCACCTCGAGGGTGGGGCGCACGTTGTCGAGGGCCTTCTTCAGGACCACGACGGCGTCCTGGCCGGACTTGGTCGCCACGTTCTCGAGCGCCTCGTAGACGATGCGCTGGGCGAGGTCCTTCTTGCCGTCGATGAGGATCTTGTTGACGAGCTGGCTGACGACCGGCGAGCCGTACACCGGATCGGCGACGACGGGGCGCTTCGGAGCGGGACCCTTGCGAGGCATTACTTCTTCTCCATCTTCGCGCCGTAGCGGCTACGAGCCTGCTTGCGGTTCTTGACGGCCTGCGTGTCGAGCGCACCGCGGATGATCTTGTACCGGACACCGGGAAGGTCCTTCACACGACCGCCGCGCACGAGCACCATCGAGTGCTCCTGCAGGTTGTGGCCCTCGCCCGGGATGTAGGCGGTGACCTCGGTGCCGTTCGAGAGCTTCACACGGGCGACCTTGCGGAGCGCCGAGTTCGGCTTCTTCGGGGTGGTGGTGTACACACGCGTGCACACGCCGCGCTGCTGGGGGTTGGCCTTCAGGGCGGGCGCCTTGGTCTTGGTGACCTTGGGCGTGCGGCCCTTGCGGACCAACTGCTGAATAGTTGGCACTGCATCTCCTTGTTGTGCTGCACGGTGACAGCGATGATGGGTTTCACATCACGACCCACCGACGCTGCGGATCCGCAGCGCCTTCGGTGGTGGGTATGCCGTGGGGGCCCGTTCCGACGATGGCGCCGGAAGCCCTGTGTGCGCCTCTGAGAGCCTGCGGCCGGCACCCGGTCTCCCGGGCGCATGACGCAGGCGCGCGACAACGCGCACACTCGATCAATGGTAATGCGACGTAACGCGGCGGTCAAATGGCGGCGGATGCTTCGCAGCCGATGTTCGCCGAGGGCGCAGCGTCCACTCAGCTCGGGGCCGGTTCAGCTCGGGGGCGGGCTCAACTCGGCGGGGCACCGCCGGGCCAGGTCGGCGCGTCGAGCTCTCGGTCGAGGTCGGCGAGCAACTCGGCGACCTGCGGCTCGACGAGCCGCTCGACCGCGTTCGAGATGCGGTAGCGGTGCTGGCCGAGCTCGACGCAGATGCGGCGGCCGAGTTGCTTGGCGAACTCATCCGCGAGCCGCACCTCTTCGCGCAGCGCCTCCTTCTCTTCGGGCGTGAACGGGCGCGGCGCCGGCTCGGCGGCCTCGGCGGCGGTCGCGGCCTCGAGCCCCGTCAGGGTGAACAGGAACGGCTGGTCGGGTGCGGGCTCGGGGTCGAGGTCGAGGCCACGGAACTCGGGATCGAGCCCCTCGCCTGCGCGGTACGGGCGGCGCGCCTTGCGCTCCTCCGCAAGCCGGATCTCGCGGTGCAACATCGGCAGGTTGCGGGCGGTGTAGTCGTCGACGGCGTCGTCGATGACGCCCTTCATGCGCATCGAGAAGGCGTGCTGCACGGGGTGCGGCACGTCGACGTCGAGCCCGGCGGCAGCGAGGATCGGCGACCCGAAGCACTTCTGGCAGAGCCGGACGCGGGCTCGGTGCGTGCCCGGGCGCCACCGCGGCAGCCAGCGCAGCCAGCTGTCGACCTCGTGGCTCACGCGCGCCTCGATGGACCCCTCCACGCGGTTCACCCTACTCGGCTCCGTCGCGCTCCCACGGCCAGCGCGGACGATCCATTCCGGCGGCGCGCCCGCGAGCGACGAGCACGGCGAAGGACGCCGCGACCGCGGCGATCACCGGAACCAGCACACCGAACCATCCGATGCCGAAGGCGAACCCGAAGACGACGCTCGCCGCAACCGACCCCGTCGTCGACAGCGCGTGCCCCGCGATCGCGACCACCACGAGCGCCGCCCACGCCGCGAGCGCCGCCAACAGCACCGTTCCGCCGAGCCGTTCGGGCCGGCGGAGCCGGAACCCGAGCACGACGAGCACGGCGGCCACCGATGCGCCGATGGAAAGCGGCCCGACGAGTACGCCGACGGCGGGATCGCCGACGACCTCGGCGTCCGTGGCGAGGCTGACGAGCCCGAACGCGCACACCACGAGCGCGAGGTCGAGCGCGGCGGCGAAGCCGGCGACGACCCACGCGTCGTTCCTCGAGGCGGGCATGCTTCGAGGGTACGCGCCCGATCCGGGCGCCGGCCCGGGCCGGATCGGTCACCGCGCACGCGACCGGTTATGCTGCCCGAGGCGCCGCAGGCGCCCGGAACGCAGGGGATCATGTCGAGCATCGGATACGAGGCGCACGTCGACCGCGCCAAGGTCGCGCGGGCGAAGCGCTGGAACACGGGGATCCTCCTCGTCAGCGCGCTGTTCACCGCAGGGCTCGTCGTCGGCACCGTCGTGATGTTCGTCGATGACGCCTGGCCGATCGGCATCGTCGCCGGACTCGGCGCGCTCGCGGCGCTGCTGTCGGTCATCGCCGCAGTGCAGCGGGGCCGCGCGCAGCGGCTGCTCGTCGCCGCTGACGGCGACCTCGCGATCGCCGTGTCGGACGCCGGCGTTCGCATGGCCGGCGCACCCCTCATCCCCTGGAGCGAGATCGTCTTCGTCGGCGTGCTCGACGACCGCGGACGGTCGGCGCGGATGGCGCGCCTGCCGCTGTCGGGCGTGCTCGCCTCGGCCGCGCTCAAGGCGGGCGGCGGCACCCTGCTCTGCGAACTCGGCGTACGCGACGGCGCCGCGCTCAAGCAGGCCTTCGGCGCCGCACCCGGAGCCGAGCGCGTCAGCCTCTGGGACCCGTTCGACGGCACGCGCCGCGGGCTGATCCCGATGCTGCTCGACGCGGTGCTCGACGACGGCACCGCCCAGCAGTCGGCGCACGTGCTCATGGACGCGGCGTCGCGCCGCGGCATCCCGACCGCCCGCTTCACCGGGATCATGGACTACTTCAACTGGAAGAACCCCATGCTCGACCACAAGTGGCCGACGCCGACGACCTGACGACCCGACCCGCCGACCTGGATGGACCGCCCCGAATGAAGCTCGACCCCTCGGAACTCCCCTTCGCCTCCATGCCCGAGGAGCTGCGCCGGGTGCGCTCGCAGGCGAAGACGATCGCGTCGACCCTGCTGCTGGCCGCGGGTGCGGTCGGCCTCGTCCTCGCGATCGTGAACTACGACTGGCTGCTCGCCGACGCCGCGTCCTGGGAAGGCCGACGCTCGGCCGGTCGCGGGCTCGTCGCGCCCGGAGCGGTGCTCTTCTGCGCCTTCGTCGCCTTCTACGGCGGATACCTGCTCGTGACCTCGTCGCACAGCTGGGAGCGCGTGGCGACCGGCACCCGGCTGCGCAAGCTCACCGCGCAGCAGCTCCGCCTCGCACCGCATGACGCGACCGTGGTGCTCGAGCGATTCCGCAGCGGCGACCCCCGTCTGTACCTGCCGTTGCCCGTCGGCAAGGGCTCGGTCGCGTGCGGCCTGTGGATCGCGAAAGCCGACGGCGTGGCGTACGGCACGGTCAGCGCCAGGGTCGGCAAGGACTGGCAGCCGCTGCCGATCGCGGTGCTGCGCGAGAACGCGTTCGTCGCCCTGCGCGAGGTGCCGCTCGACGGGTTCAAGAACCCGGCGACGCCGGCCGCGGTCAAGGGATTCCTCGACCCGTTCCTGCGCGACTGAGCGGCACTCAGCCCTCGCCGTCGGGCGACCAGCCGGGGAACCCTGCGCAGCCGACCGTGAGGCGGATGAAGCCGTCGGTCTTGTCGGTGAGGATCGCGTAGGACGCGCCCGCGTCGCCGCGGTCGACCGCCTCCTGCATGCGGTCGAGGTTGCGCAGCGCGATCGGCAGCCACTGCGTGAAGGCCCCGTCGGGCAGGCCGCTGGGGTCTTCGGCGAGGATGCCGCGCACCGCGCCGATCGCACGGGTGAGTTCGGGCAGGTCTTGCGGCCGGTACGCGGCCGAGAGGCTGACCGCGACGAGCTCCGTCACGGGCGCCTGCAGGCGCGCGCAGCGCTCGGCCAGCGTGTCGGTCATCGGGTGCCGCCGTTCAGCTCGAACTTCTCGCGCGGCGTGCGCACACCGTCGCGGAACGCGCCGAGCCCGGCCTCGTAGTCGACCGCGGAGCCCACGAACAGCACGCTCTCATCGGGCGCGACGTAGATCTTGCCGCCACCGCGGGCCGCGTGCACGAGGCACACGCCGAGCCCGTCGGGCAGCTCGATCACGTTCAGGGACGGGTTCTGGGTCAGCTTCGCGAACAACTCGCGGCCGACCTGCACCAACCGGACGACATCGACGGGCGCCGTGCTCGCCGCCGAGGCGCCTGCACCGGCCTGGCCGGCCGCGCCGGAGGCATCCGCCTGGTCGCTGTCGAACGCGATCGTGCGCCGCACCTGCGGAACCCCCGCGAGCCGCACGATCAGCGCGAGGTGCTCCCAGAGGCCGCCGAGCTGCAGATGGTCGGCGGTGTTCGGGCCGCCGAGCGCGAGCAGCGGTACGAAGCCGAAGCACTCTTCGAAGCCCGGCACGCCGTCGCGATCGCGCGCGGCCGGATACGGCTCCCACTCCCAAGCCGACTGGCGCTGGGCAGGGTCTTCGATGCGGGCGACCAGCTCGTCGAAGCTCAGCCCCTCGATGACGTCGATCGCACCCCAGCGCGCCTTGACCACCAGGAACAGCCCGTTGACGTGGGCGATCAGGTCGCCGAGTGCGGTGGTGAACAGCACTGTCGCGCCCTCGGGGAACCCCAGCACGCCGTCGAGCATCTCGGCCGCGCGCGCCGGGTCGACGAGCCGGAAGAAGCCGTCGGCGCCGACGACGCCCGCGCCGTAGCGGCGCCACGTCTCGGCGACCTCGGCGGGCACCTGGCCCGCGTACCGCGCGATCGTCTCGTCGGAGATCGGCGCGACCGGGTCGAAGTTGCGGAACGAAGTCATGCGGCGTCTTCCTCGGGTCGGGGAACGGGTGCGCGCTCGCGCGCGCAGTGGGCGCCAGGCGCCCCGGGAAGTCTACCGATCGCCCACCCGCCCGGAATGGGGAGGGCTGCCCATGTGGAATCTCCGCCCGAGGCGCGGCCGAGCTCAGGCGAGCGGCGGCGCGTCGGCCCCGGCGACCAGGAACGGCTCGACGAGAGCGGCGTATGCCTCGGGGGGGATCCGCTCGCGGAGCACGATGCCGTGCGCGGCGGACAGCGTGTCGGATACCGCCGACGACAGGACGCCAGGGCCGGCGGCCGAGAGCGCCTCGTGCAGCGGCTCGAGGGTGGTGCGCACGCGGCGGTCGAGCGCGCTGAAGTCGGCCGCCGACAGCTTCGCCGACTTGCGCGCGGCGGATCGCGCCTTGGCACCGACGCGACGCGCCTCGTCGGACACCGTCGCGAACTGCTCGGGCGTGAACGCCGAGACCGATTCGAGGAAGCGGTCGAGCTCGACCGATGCCGCCATGTGAGACCCCTCGCGTGTTCCCGGGCCTGAGGCCCCGTCCGTGTGCGTGCCGTGCCATCCTCGCATGCAGGCACCGCGCGCGCCGCGAACGCTCTCGACGCACACGGCCGACGTTCGCCGCGGCAGCTCATCCACAACGGGCAGTGCTCCCCATCCGGCCGCGCAGCACAGCCCGATACGCTGTGACCATGTTCGCTGACACCCGACGACAGCTCGACGCCCGCGGCTTCTCCCCCAACGAGGTCCTGCTTCCCGGCGACGACGTGCTGCCGATGGAGGGCGCACTCAAGGTCCGCGCCGACGAGAGCGGGTTCGCGCTCGTCACCGTCGACTACGGGCAGGCGTTCCCCCTGGCCACGGCGGCGACGGCCGAAGAGGCTGTTGGGGTGCTGCTCGAGTACGTCGACCGCGAGCTTCCCGCGCCGCGCACGGCGACCGCCCCCGAGCTGCAAGAGCTGGCGACCGCCGCCGGCCCGCACTACGACGAACTCGCCGGGCGCCTCGGCGGCGGCTCGCTGCTCATCTCGCTGCCGGCGGGGCTCGTGCTCGATCGCATCGGCGCGCTCGACGGGGTCTACCTGTTTCCGGCCGGCACGCCGGTCGAGCGTCGATCGCTTCCGCCGACCGCGCTTCGCGGCGGAGCCCGCCTGCACCGGTTCACGACGGCGGGCGACATCCTGGTGCGCGCCGAGCTCGTCGCAGCCTGGTTCGGCCAGCCCGGCGGCGGTCTTCGCTTCCGACTCGCCGAGGACTTCCGCGGGATCCGCGACCTCGTCGTCACCGGCGCACTGCAGCGCCTCGCAGACTGACCCAGTTCCGCGGCTGTCTCGCCGCGCGCACCCGGGCTCGCGGCCGGTCTCAGCCGGCACCGTCGTTCGGCCGAGTCCCCGTCAGCGGTTGCGGCCCTCGATGGCGAATGCGATGAGCCCTCTGCGGGCTCCGATGCCGTCTGGGACGGTGAGCCGCCATCCGTTGTCGGGGCCGACGAGCGTCAGCGTTCCTGGATCGGATTCGATCTCGAAGCCCGGCGGCAGAATGTCGCCTCGATGAACCAGATGAACGGACGAGCGAAGCTCGAACCGGAGATAGTCGAAGATCAACTCCAGGTCGTCCGTGCGACACACTTCTCGCTCCGCCGATGAGCGCGATTGCACACCCAGCACGAAGTCCGCGCCTCGCGCCCGAACCACGTTCGCCACCTCCATGTCGCTGATGGCATACAACGCACCCGGCTCGTCGAATCGCACGCAGCGCGCTGCGGCGAGCGCGGCCACCAGCCGAGGGTCGGCCGCGAGCTCTTCGACGTCAGGCATCGGGTGCGTCGACGCGGGTCATCCCTGCGATCTTGTCGAAGTTCGGCGTGAAGTACTCGCGACGCACCTCGCCGGTGCGCTTGTCGATGAAGATCGCGAGGTTGTCCATGCGGTTGAACTCGAGCCTGCCGTCGACGATGTACTCACGGGCGCCCCAGTACGGCAGGTAGTCATCGGCGTCCTCCCACCACTCGGACCCGATGTACAGCTGGCCCGAGAGTGCCGGCGGGTGCTCGGCGAAGTACTGCTCGAGCCGCCGCCGCGCCTCTTGGATCGTCACCACGTCACGCCTCCAGATCGCCGGCCGTGTTGCTCAGCCATTCTCGCACCGCTCCGAGCGGGGGGTGCAGCTCGGGGCGAAGCTCGAGGATGCGCGTCAAGACGCTGATGCGCACCGGCGGCACGGGCGGCGGCACGGATGCCTCGAACCTGCGCGCTCCCTCTTCGAGACGCCAGTTCTGATCCTCGAAGATCTGCACCCAGCTGGCGGCCGCCTGCGCCTGTGCGGCGGTCGTCTGCGGATCGTGCAGGACGGCCAGCAGCTCGCCGATCAACTCGTCGTTGCGAGCACGCCACCGGGCGTTCGCTGCGATCTCGCGGTCGATCATCTCGCGGGGCCGGTCGGCCATGTCGTTGTTGCGACGCCACTGATCGATCAGCGACCGCTCGTGCGCGGTGTCGGGCCGCGCAGTCTTGAGCAGCTCAGCGGTCGGAACGAGATCGTCGACGCGCATCACCTCGATGTCGCCGTGCTTGCGGTCGTTGAAGTGCATGAGGTCGAGGTACTTGGACGCGTCGGTGAGCGCGACCTGACCGTCGTAGAGCCGCACGCCGTCGGCCTCCTTCACCACGGTGAAGATGTGCGCGCCACCCTGATGCCACACACCCGAGATGTATCCGCGCCCGCCGACGGGCCACGATGCGGTGACGCTGTCGAGGGCTTCTCGCGCCGTGGCACCGTGGCTGCCGAGCTGCGTGAACTGGCGTCGCGTGCCGTCGGTCTGGACCCAGTCCGACGCGATCGACGGCAGGTGCCGACCCTCGAACGAGATCTCGTAGTCACCGGTGGCCAGGTTGTACTGGACGCTCTGCACGGTCGGGCTCGCGATGACGTCGTACCCGCGGAAGCGGAGTTCGAGCGCGTTCACGACGTAGTGGCAGTTGTTGCTGTATCGGCCGTCGGCGAAGGTTCCCGATTCGACATCGAAGCCCGCGTTCACGCGTTCAATGGATTCCGTGCGGAGTTCGGGGGTGTCGATGTGGGGCGCCCCGGCCTCGTCGAGCTCGGGGTGGTGCATCGTGTCGGGCACTGTTTCGGCGGTGGTGGAGGCGTCGGGCGACGACGCGTCGGGGGTCGAGGCGTCGGGGGTTGACGCGTCGGGAGTCGAGGCGTCGGGCGTCGACGCGTCGGGAGTCGAGGCGTCGGGCGTCGACGCGTCGGGCGATCCGTCCGGGGCGGCAGCGCCACTCGTTCGCGGTGTCGTCGAGTCAGGCGTCGTCGAATCGGGCCGCGTGAGGTCGGACGTGCCATGTGCAACGGCTCCGGTGGCCGCAGACATGCGCGGCGCGGCCGTGGAAGGAGCCGACGAGCTGTTGATGATGCCGGCCGGGCTCCGGGTCTCGACCGAGAGGACGCCGTCGCGAAGCAGGTCGCTGACAGGCACCGCGTTTCCACCGGCGTCGAGCACACGGACCTGGAGGCCGCCGCCGTCGCGCCCGAACGCGGGGGCGATCTCGGAGACCTCGAGCCGCGACCCGGCGGGCAACCGCTCGACCCGGAAGGTGCTGTAGGCATCCCGCAGGTTGCTCGGCGGCAGCGATCGCGCCTCGAACGGCGTGTCGGGGAACGACAGGAAGTCGCCGCCGTCGCCACCCATGCGGTCGAGCCCGTCGCCGTAGTCGGCGATGAACGCGTCCACGTCGTGGTACTCGACGAACGTGCCGAGGTTCGCGCCATGGTTGCCCGGGTAGATCGGCCGACCGTTCGACGTGGTGTAGCGCGACTCCCAGTCTGTACGAGACAGCTGGTTGCCGTTGGAGTCATAGCCGTACTCGGCGGACGGGTCGGTGAGCAGGTGCGCGATCTCGGGCCGGACGTTCGCCGCGCCGGGATGCGTGTATGCGCTGCCGAGCTGACCGCTCTGGCCGGTGGGCCGGACGTCGCCGTAGTTCGGGTCGACCGGGCTCTGGCCGAGGTGGTCGGGCGTGCGCTGCCACCCAGGCCCGTTGTCGGCACCCGAGAGCACCGGGTCGCCGAGTTCGGGGTTCCAGGCGTTCGTGACCGGGGTGCCGGCGCCGACCGCGTGACCGGCGCGCGAACCGGTGGGGGCGGCCGTTCCGGCCGGTGATCCGACAGACGTCGGGGTCGTCGACGACGCGGGAAGCACGTTCTCGGCGCGGAGTTCGACGTTCACCCGGACGTGGGCGCGCAGGTCGGCGTCGATGTCGAAGGTGGCATCGCGCAGGCCGTCGCGGAGGTCCATCACGCGGTAGCGCCACTGGTTGCCGAGCGAACTGTTCACGCCGAAGTCGCCTTCGGCGTCGAACCGGTCGGCGCGACCGCCGGCCACCTGGTCGGGCCCGTGCAGCACGGCCTTGCCGTTCATCGGGACGCCGCCGTCGACGAGCGCCTGGTTCGCCGCCGCCTGCTCGGACTTCGCGACCCGGCCGTGCTGGTCGTAGAAGTCCATGTTGTGCTGGAGTTCGGCCATCGTGAGCTGGTTCAGCCCCTGCTGCTGCAGGTCGACCTGGCGCTGGAACTCGGCCCAGTCGTGCTTCGGGTTCGACATCTCGAAGGCGTCGACCTCGATCGATTCCTTGAGCGAGTACGAACCGTCTTCGTTGCGCACGATCGGCGAGTCGGGCTGCGCCGCGAGCGTGTCGAGGCGCACACGCGTCTCGGGCGTGAGCTCGGGAATCTGATACCCGTTGAAGGTGGTGCCGCCGCCCTGCGATCCGTCGGATGCGTGATTGGGGGCGACCGTCGCCTGGCTGGCCCAGGTCGACGAGGCAGCGCGCGCGTCGGCGGTCGCCGCCGCGGTCTTCGGCGCGCCGTTCGCGTCAGGGCTCGTGCCAGCGGGCGTCGAACCCCCGGGGTTCGCGCCGTCGGGCTTCGAGCCCGCCTCGGGCTTGACGAACGGCTTGGACCCGTCGGGGTTGGTGACGTGCTCGGGGCGGATCGAGGCGTCCCAGTTCGTCGCCGTCGGCTCGTGCGGCGGGAACGGCGTGCGAGTGCCCGTCTGCGCGTCGAGCGCCCACACGGTCGTGCCGTCGAAGTACGCGTTGAACCAGTGGCCGTCGCCCACCGAGCGGTCGACGCCGATCACGGCATGCGCGCCGGCACCCTGCGCCCGCAGCGACGCGTCGATCTGCGCCGGCGTCAGGGACGTCTGCGGCAGGCCCGTGCGCGCCTCCATCTCGGGGATCTCGAGCGTGCCGGTCGAGGCCTCGGACGTCGCGTTGCCGTTCAGGAAGTCGAACAGGTTCGACGAGGTGTTGCCGCAGTTCGTCGCGTACCCGTTCACCGGGTCGGACGGGTCGTAGTGCGGGTTGATCTCGCCGAGGGCCTGGTCGATCTCGGCGAGCGTGCGCTCGGACACCGCGGAGTGCTGCGATCCCTCGTTGCCAGCGGCATCGGACTTCGAGTCGGCGGCCGTCGAGTCGGCGCCCGTCGAGTCGGCACCGTGCGTGGGGGCACCGTGCGGGTCCGCGCCCTGCGAGGGGGTGCCGTTCGCGTCGGGCGATCCGGCCTCGGGCGTGCCGGCCGAGCCGTGCGAGGCCGGCGATGCGGGGCTGGAACCGTTGCCGGAGCCGCCGTTTCCGGTCGGCGCCGCCTTGCCGGGAGCAGCCGGCGCGGCCGGGGCGTGAGCCGTCGCCCCGCCGAACAGCGAGGCCGCAGCGGCGGGCTTGGCGAGTGCGGCCACGCCGGCCGCGGCCGCCGCTGCGCCGCCGCCGACGGCGGCGACGTGCTCGGGTGCGATCGCGTCGCCGTTCGAGGTCGCCTCGCCCGCCGCGGTCGTCGCCTCGGCGTCGGGGCCGGATGCCTCGGAGGCCGGTGCGTCGGCGTGCGCGGCGACGTCGGCGTGCGCCGCGATATCGGCGTGCGTGGGAACGTCGGCATGCGCCGCAGCCGCAGCCGGGTGCGCAGCAGCATCGCCATACGCCGCGGCATCGGCGTGCGCGGAAGCGTCGGCGTGCGCGGCGACGTCAGCGTGCGCCGCGATATCGGCGTGCGTGGGAACGTCGGCATGCGCCGCAGCCGCAGCCGGGTGCGCAGCAGCATCGCCATGCGCAGCAGCATCGCCATGCGCCGCAGGATCGGCGTGGGGCGCGGCATCGGCGTGAGGCGCAGCATCAGCGTGTGAGCCGGGCGCCGTGGCGTCGACTGCCGCGGACGTCGCATGTGCCGCGGGGGACGCGTCAGGCGTCGAGTGCGACGCGACATCGGGCGTCCCGCCATTCGAAGCCGCATCAGGGACACCGTGCGACGCGACATCCGGCGTCCCGCCATGCGACGCGACATCCGGCGTACCGCCATGCGACGCGACATCGGGCGTACCCCCATGCGAAGCCACCTCGGGAGCGCCGTGCGACGCCACATCGGGCGTGCCGCCGTTCGAGACCGAGCCGGCATCGGGGGTCGACACGCTGACATCGACACTCGCGGCCGCGGGGGTGCCGCTGCTGCCGCCCGAGGCCGAACCGGCCGCGGGCGAGTCGATGTCGACGTGCACGCCGCCACCGCCCTGCGCAGCGCTGGCACCGCCGCTCGACGAGACGGCCGCGGGGATGCTCGATGCATCAGCGTGCGCGTTCGCACCGCCGCCGCCCTGACCCGACGAGCCCGAACCTGCGCCAGCGCCCGCAGGAGTGGGCGCCTCGACCGACGGGTTCACCGTCGTGGTGCCGCCGGGCGTGCCGGGACCGGACGACGAGCCGTTGCCGTGGCTCGGCAGCACCGCCTTCACGCCGTGACCGGCTGCGGTGAGGCCGCCCCCCAGCAATGCGCCGAACGCCATGCTGGAGATCGGGTTGAACTCCTGGCCCGTCATACCGGACTCGGCGAGGGCGCCGGCGAAGCCGTCGGCTGCACCGCCGACGCTCTCGCCGAAGATCTCGCGAAGCACGTTCGGGTTGCCGTGGCCGCCGGTGCCGCCGAGCACCCTCGAGATGGGCGCGGCGATGGCGCCGCCGGCGAACGCCGACACGAAGGCGACGCCGACGTCTTGCGGCGTGTAGTCCTTCTCGTTCGCGCGCACCTTGTTGACGACGCCCGCCGCGAACGCGCTCGCGAGGCCGGCCTGGACGCCCTCCTTCGCCATGCGCAGCGCCCCGCGCACCAGAACACCCGAGATGCCGCGCAGGCCCGCGAGGAACGTCTTCAACCGCATGATGAGCTGGGCGATGTTCTGGCACCAGCGCAACACCGTCGACGCGGCCTTGGCCGCGGTGGCCAAAGCGCCGATACCGGCGGTCAGGACGCTGAGCACGCCGCCGATGGCCAGGTCGGCGGCGAGCTCGATGGCCATCTGCCGGAGGAACCAGCCCAGCTCTTCACGCGTCTTGCGGAGCTGGGTGCGGAAGTCGGAGATCCACTGCTTCATCGCGTCAGCGCTGTCAGCGAGCTTGTCGATGCTCTCGGCCAGCCCTTGACGGCAGCTCAGCATCGAAGACTTGTGCGCCGGCGGCAGCGTCGCCGCGCTGACGTTCGTCATGCTGCCGGCGATGCGCGTGTGCGCACTGTGCAGGCTGTTGCCGAACGCACCCCAGGCGTCAGCCGCCTGCTGCAGCTGGCCCTCGTCACCCGTGGGGATGACGACGCCGAGCTGGTGCAGACCCCACTCGAGGAACTCCTGGAACTCGCCCAGCGGACCGGGCCAGCCGGGGCCGAGCGCGCTCGGCACCCGGGTCGTCGACTGGTCGAACGTCGGGGTCGATTCGGCCGGCTTCGCCGACGACGCGTCGAGACCAGCGCCCGGCTTCTGCGCGGCGTCGTAGGCTCGCGCCGTGTTCGACAGTGCGGAGTCGAGCAGGCGCAGGCCGTTCGTGACCGAGCGCACCGCGTCGATCGTCGGACCGGCGACGGCGTCGTAGCCGTCGCCGCCCTCGCAGAACTCTTCAGCCGAGTCGTCGTCGCCGGCCATGCCACCGAGGCCCGAGAGCCGCGACGTCAACGTCGAGATCGCGCTGTCGACGCTCTGTGCGATTCCGTAGATGTGATCGCCGTCTTGAACGAGACGAGCGGGGTCGAGTTTCACCTGCGCCATGAGTCAGCCCTTAGCCGAGGTTCGCTTCGATCTTGGCCCACGTGGAGTCGAGATCTTCGATGGTCTTGGAGTATGAGTCGTAGGAGACCTGCACCTGGTCGTGCAGGCTCTCGGCGACGTCCTGGAGCGCCGCCGCACCGACCGCCCACGCGGCGAAAGAGCCGAGGAAGGCCTGCATCGCGGGGCCCTGCCACTCTGCGGGGAGCATGTACGCGAACCCGCCGGCGCCCTCTTTCAGCGCCGAGCAGTAGTTCACGAGCTCGTTCATCGTCTGCGCGAGCTGGCGCAGATCGTTCGTGTCGGCCTGCTGCTCAGACATCCTTCGCGCCCTTCTCGATGTGCGCCGACTGCTCGGCCGCGACGAACCCGGTCAGCTGACCGCCCTGAATTCCCGAGTCGGGGTTCTGCGAGGCGATGTAGGGGCCGGTGCCGATCGAGTCGTCGTCGCCGTCGCCGTCGGTGTCGCCCCTGCCTCCCCCGGTCGCCTGGCCCGTGCCGGGCCGATAGCCGATCGCGCCGCCGCCGAACTGCTCGACCTCGTCGTCGCCCGCGTAGTCGCGACCGAAGAACTCGGCCATGTCTTCGGCGCGCTCTTCGCCCGCCGCGACACGTCGACCGAGACCGCCCGTGTTGCCCCGCACCGCCATGACGGACTGGCTGCCCTGCTGGAAGCCCTTGCCGATGCCGGACTCGGTCGCCGTGTAGGTGGTGTCGGCGGCCATGAGCCCGTGCTGCAGCTGGGTCAACGCCAGCCGAACCTGCGCGGCGAGCGTCTGGAATGCCGCCCAGTTCTCGCCGAACTTGTCGGCGTCCTCGCCGACCCACGTCACGTCGACGGCGCGGGAGACCGCGCTGTCGACCTGGGCCAGGTTCGAGTCGAACGTCGCCACGACGGTGCCGATCAGCGATGCGACCTCGCTCAGCCGATCTGCGCGAACTCTGAAGGTGACCATGTCGGCCCTCTCGCTCGATGCCAGTCAGGACGGGTGCCGGCGGCTCGACGCCGTCGGCACCCGGTGGAACCCGGTGGAACCGGAAGGATCAGCCGTTGAAGGTGCCGGCGATCGCGTTCTCGTTGTCTTCGTACGAGAGCGCCGCCTGGTTGAGCAGGTCGCTGATGCCCTGCAGCGACTCCTTGAGCTGGAGACCGGCCTGGTCCCACTGGGAGTACAGCTCGTTGAAGCTCTGCGACGCCGCGCCCGACCAGTCGCCCGAGACGAGGCCCTCGACGAGTGACTTGAGGTTGGAAAGCTGGGATTCGATCGACTGCGAGCCGCTGGAGAGCTGGCCCGCGACGCCGGCGAGCGAGTCGGATGTGACGCGGATGTCCGCCATGGTGGTTCCTCCGTAAGGGATCGTGACCTGTGCGCCTCACCCGGAGTACGTGCTCCGATCCGGGCGCCGAGTTCACGTTAGCCGCAAACGACCCGGAACACCGATGGGGAGTACTCCCCGTGTGGACAACCCGGTCAGGCCGGTCGCAGCTCGAAGCTGAGGTCGCCCAGCCAGATGCGGTCGCCGACGAGGGCCCGCACGCGGGTGCCGGCCGCTTCGAGGGGTGTCATGAGACCGGCGCGCTCGAGACGCGAGCCGTTCGCGGAACCGGCGTCGCCGACGAGCACGACGCCATCGGCGACCTCGAGGAACAGGTGCACCCGCGAGACCGAGCGCGTGTCGTCGTGCACCTCGACCGCGCGGGCGCCCATCGCGAGCGCCGTGTCGGTGGGCTTCCGGCCGATCACCGCGCTGCCGGTGACCACGATGCGCTGCCCGGTCGAGAATGCGAGCTCGACTCGCTCGACGGGCGCGGGCTGCGCCGGCGCGGGCGCCGCCTGCACCACCGGGTCGGCGCCGGCCTGCTGCCACGGCAGGGAGCGCGGCAGAGGGATCGGCTCGACGGCGGGACGGGCGGGCGCTGCGGCCGCGGCGGTCGGCGCAGGCTGGCCGACGTGCGGGGCGGCCGCGGGCGGCTGGCCGAACTGCGGCGGGGCCGGCGGACGCTGGGGCTCGTTCGCCTGAGGGATGAGCTGACCGCACTGCACGCAGTACATGCTGTTCGGCTGCAACGTCGCGTCGCAGTACACGCAGTGGGCAGATGCCACGATGCTCCCTTCGGTTCGGGCGGGCGCCCGGGTCAGTCTACGGAGTGCGGTTCACTGTCGGATGTCGGGGACGCGCACCGGCAGCCAGCCGGCGGGAGTCGTGAACACCGCCGCGCCCGGCGTACCGCGGCCGAGCATGAACTTCGGGATCGGCGAGCCGACCGCCTGCGTGCCCATGATCGACGACTCGGGGCGCAACACGAGCGCACGCCGCGACCGCTTGGCCTCGACGACGGGGCCGCCGAACAGGCCGGACAGCGACTCCGAGTCGGCCGACACCAGGAAGGTCGCCCGGTGCTTGATGCCCGTGAGCGCGTGCTCGATCGGCGCGTTCTTGAACACCTCGGCGTCGTCGACGACGATCGTCACCTGCTCGCCGAGGCCGTCGAGCGCCGCCTCGAGCTCGGGCGGCGTGGTCGCCGCCGAGGCGATCACCGCGATGCCGTGACCGGCCGCAACCTCGGTGAGCACCGACTCGCGGGTGGCGACGACCAGCATCGGCACCTTGCGCCACGCCAGCTGGTGGGTGATCGCCGCGAGCGCCGACGATCGGCCCGACTTGCGCCCGCCGGTGACGAGCAGCCCGCCCTCGGCGGGCCAGTCGACGGTGAACCGCGACAGCAGGTCGCCGCCGACGGCGACGACGGGGCCGTCGGCGGGACCCGAGTCGCCGAGGGGCAGGTCGTATGCCGCGGTCAGGGCGAAGTGGCCGGGCAGCGGGTCGACGCGGAACGGTTGCGGCAGTTCGGCGAGCTGTGGGAACTGGTCGAAGTGGTCGCGCACCTGCTCGACGATGCGGCGGAAAGCGGCCGTCTGCACCTCGCCTGCGGTGTCGCGCGCGAGCACCGCGAGCTGCGCCTCGGTTCCGGCGGCGCCGAACAGCGCGCGGCCGGGCGGCAGGTCGAGCGGGATCTCACGGGCCATGATGCTGAACGCGCGGTAGTCGTTGATGTCGCGCAGCGGCAGGATGTACTGCTCGTCGATGAACGACGACACCTTGTCGCCCGAGATCGCCCGGTCGCCGGTGAGCAGCACGCGCACGCCGACGGCGGGACCCTCGCGCAGCAGCCGCATGAACTGCTCGCGGAAGGTGACGAGCTGGTCGGGGTTCATCGTCGAGAGCATCCGCTCCCAGCCGTCGACCACGACGATCGCATAGGGCAGGCGAGTTGCCTCGGTCGCACTCTGGCGCTGCTCGATGATGTGGCCGACGCCGGCCGCCGACAGCACCGCCTGACGGCGCCCGAGGTCTTCGAGCAGGCGCTGCATGAGCCTGGGCAGGCGGTCGGCGTCGAGCTGGGTCACGACCGCGCCGGTGTGCGGGGCGTCGACGAGCGGCAGCAGCGCACCGTTGCCGAAATCGGCGACGTAGAGGTGCAGATCGGCGGGTGAGTACTGCTGCACGATCTGCGCGAGCAGGGTGCGCAGGGCCGTGGTGCGGCCCGACATCGAGCCGCCGGCGAACAGCACGTGCGAGCCGTCCTCGACGCCCCACGTGAGACTGCGCTGCGACTGCTCGCCCGGCACGTCCTCCAGGCCGAGCACGACATGCCCGTCGGGGATCGGCTGGTCCTGGAACTTCTCGAGCGGCAGCGTCGTCGGCAGCGGCATGAGCCACGGCGACGGGTTCTTCGGGATGCCGAGCTGCTGCGTGGCCGCCGTGACGAGGTTGACGAGCGCGCGCAGGTCGGTGTCGTCGTGGTCGGTGTTCTGCGCCTGCGCGGCGGCGGCGGGGTAGCGCGCCGGGTAGCCGAGGCGTTCCCACGCGAGGCGCGCCTTGCGCGGCAGCACCTTCACCGCGCGCTGGATGCCGGGCCGGATACCCGCCACGCGCGCGGTCTGGAAGGCGACCGGCGCCGCGCCAGGGCCGGTGCGCACGTACCCGCGGCCGGGGGTCGACGGGCTGATGAACGCGGCCTCGGCGGAGCCGAGGATGTCGTTCGAATCGCTGCGGTCGGTCACGCGCAGCGCGACGCGCAGGTTGATGTTCGACTGCATCTCGGGGGTCACGACGCCGGCGGGCCGCTGGGTCGCCAGCACGAGGTTCACTCCGAGCGAGCGGCCGACGCGCGCGATGCGCACGAGCCCGTCGATGAACTCGGGCAGCTCGGTCTTGAGCTCGGCGAACTCGTCGATGACGATCATCAGCCTCGCGAGCCCGCGCCGTGCCGAGGCATCCGCGTCTTTGGCCCACGCCGCATCGACGTCCTTCGCGTTCAGATCGCGCAGCACCTTCTCGCGGCGCTTCAGCTCGGCGTCGAGCGAGGCGAGCGCGCGCTCGGTCTCGCGGGCATCGAGGTTGGTGACCATGCCGACCGTGTGCGGCAGGCGCTCGCAGTCGGCGAACGCCGACCCACCCTTGTAGTCGACGAGCACGAAGTTCAGCGCGTCGGGCCGGTTCGCCATCGCGAGCGACACCACGAGCGCCTGCAGGAACTCCGACTTGCCCGAACCGGTGGTTCCGGCGACGAGCGCGTGCGGACCGTCGCGCGAGATGTCGATCGCGAACTCGCCCTCGCCGGTCGCACCGACCACCACGAAGGTGTTGCGTGCCTGCGACTGCCAGCGGCGCACGATGGGCTCGGGGTCGTCGAGGTCGATCTTCAGCAGTTCGGCGTAGCGCACCGCCGTCGGCAGCATCGCGTCGTCGCCGACGCCGCTGTTGTGCCGGATCGAGCAGAGGCTGCGGGCGATCTGCTCGCAACGCGGCACGCTCAACCCGTCGAGGAGCACCATCGGATGGTAGTCGTCGCCGGTCTCGACGCGGGCGACGGCGGGGTCGAACGCGTCGATCGCGACCACGCTGCGCGCCTCTTCGGGCAGGCGCGACCGGTCGGCGTCGAGGGCGATGACGTGGATGCCGTGTGCGGTTCCGTGCTCGAGCAGGGGCACCATGCCGGGCAGCATGCGGTACTCGCGAGCGCCGTCGACCACGACGACGATGTCGTTGGGCACCTCCCCGCCGCGCTGGCCGGCGCTGCGCATGCGCTGTTCGAGCTCGACGGTGAGTTCGCGCAGGCGCTCGCGACGCGAATCGTCGGTGTTGCCGATCGCTGCCGGCAGCAACGAGCCGCCCGCGGGGCCGCCGGGCTGGGCATGCGGCAGCCACTGCACCCACGACCAGGCCGAGTCGGCGTCGTCGGGGCAGATCACCACGAGCTCGGCGTCGCGCGGCGAGCGCAGGGTCGCGTACCCGGCGACCGTGGCGCGTGCGACGCTGCGCACCGCGTCGGCCGGCCCGGCGATGCCGAGCACGCCCTTGCGCAGGTCGGGAGCGATCGGGGCAGGGGCGATGCCGACCCGGCGCGGCTGCGCCCGGTCTTTGCCGCCGCCTTCGAACCGGGCGTCGAGCTCGATCTCGCCGACCCCCACGCGCATGGCCAGCGCGTCGGCGTCGGTACGGCGGCGCTCCCACAGGCGAGCGAGCGGGCGGGTGGCGATATCGCCCACGACGACGGGGTCGGGCAACCGGTACCACGCCTCGATGCGCTGACGGCGGGCGAGCTCGGCGATGCGGTCGCCGGCGTTGTGCACATCGTCGATCCAGTCCTGCTCGGTCTTCAGACCCTTCTTCTTCGCGAGCCGGCGCTGGGTGAGGAACGAGCCGATCACCATGATCGGGCTGGCCGCCGCCATGATGAGCATGATCGCGCGGTTGAACAGCACGGCCATCGTGACGCCGAGCACGATCGGCATGATCGCCGACAGCCACGGCATCGGCGACGAGTCGTTGTCTTCGGGCTTGTCGCCCGGCAGCGACACCACGGGCTGCACCGCGGCGGCGCGAATGCGCGAGGGCCGGTTGAATCCGCGGTCGCCGAGCGAGTCGACGGTCAGGTCGGCGTCGGACACCGGCGCGACGCCGAGCCGCAGCACGCTCGAGCCGACTTGCACGAGATCAGCGGGCGCCACAACGGCCTGCCCCTCGACGTGTTCGCCGTTGACCCAGACGTCGGCGCCCGGGGCCGGCACGATCACGGCCGTCAGCGGCGTCGGCCGGCCATCGACGCCCGGCGCGCCATCGGCGACCGTGATGGCGGCGTGCAGCTCGAGCAGGGCGGGATCGGCGATCACGAGCGATGCGGATGCCCCGCTGCCGACGTGCACCGAAGCGCCGCGAGCGACCGGCAGCGCATCGCCGGCGAACGGGCCGCCCACGATCTCGAGGCGCAGGGTGCCGGCGCCCAGCTCGACGGCCGGTGCGGCCGTCGGCGGCACGGTCACGCCCGAGCGCACGCCCGCCTCGGCGAGGCTGGCCTCGGGGCGGGGGTCGTTCGTGAGCGCCTGGGCGGGCACCCCGAGCGACTCGGCGACCTCCCCGACGGTGGTCGCCTCGTCGACGTCCAGCATCCAGGTGCCGGCCGTCTCGCCGCCGGCTCGGTCGTCGATGGTGAGTCTCAGGCTCATGCGTGCTGCCTCTCTGGGAACGTCGTCGCGGCCCCGAGCGTCGCGGCTCGGAGCGTGTGGTCATGGAAGGTCATCGGGCGCCCACCCGGTCGAGGGTCGCGACGAACGGCGTGAACACGCCGGCGACGCTGCCGTCGTGTTCGGCGGGCTCGGGCGGGATCACGGCGAGCGCGATGCGGGCGGTGTCGGCGTCGTCGCCCGCATCGCCGCCGATGACGGCCGGTGCCATCGGCACCGGACCGGCCTCGGGCAGCCCCGCGCCGGCGGGCACGAGCGTCACCGAGCCGCCGGCCTGTTCGCCGCCGGCGGCGAACCGGAACGAGAACTGGTCGATCGCGCCCGACCCCGAATACGTCGCGACGCCGTCGGCACCGCAGGCGACCTGGCCGTACAGGCCGCCGCCGCACGCCACGAGCACGAGGTCGTCGCCGGCGATCGAGGTCACGAGCTCGCCCAGGTCGACGGTCGCGGTGCCGCCGTCGAGCGGAGCGAACACGTCGAGCGCGACGACGGGCGGCGACGCCGGCCGGTACACGCCCGCATACACGGCTGCCTCGGCCGACCACGTGCCGTAATCGTCGGCGACGCGCAGGTGCACCTCGACCGGCCCCGCGAATCCGGCCGCCGCACGGAACACGATGTGCGTGGGCGTCGCCCAGGCGCTGCCCGCCTCGGCCGGCTCGACGCCCACCGTCTCGATCGCGCCGCCCTCGGCGCAGGCCGTGCAGGTGAGCCCGAGGTCGCTGATGGGCACCCGCAGCAGTGACCCGGCCGCCACGGGCTGCGCGGCCTGCGAGGGGCGCAGCACCGGGGCATCCGGCGCCGCGAGCGAAACCTGGTACTCGACCGTCATACTCAACTCGCCATTGGTGAACGGCACGGCAAGGCGCGTGACGCCGGCGTCGGGGTCGTAGTCGGGTGCAGCGAGGTCGATCGCCTCCTCGGTGCAGCCGACCACGAGCGGGTTCGCCACGCCGCTGCAGTCGGCGATGCGCCACGGCGCTGCCGGAGTGATCTGCTCGGTGCCGCGATACGGGATGGCGATCGCCGTCGGCGCCGCGGGCGCCGGAGCATCCGCCGGCTCCTCGGCCGCGAAGGCGAGGCCGCCCGACGAGCCGAGCGCGCTCGACGCGGCGAGCGCGAGCAGCACCGCGACCAGCGCCGCGCCATGCCGGATCAGCCGCCCCACCATGCTCCTCTCGAGGGCGCCCGAGACCCGCGCGGACACCGATATAGCATGGTACGCGGTCGGCTGCCCGACCCTGCATCCCTGCATCCACCCCCGGAGGACGAGCGATGGTCGACCGCATCATGCCGTCGGCGCCTGCCCAGCGCGGTGTCATCGGCCACGGCCCAGGCCAGCCCGCGCTCGGCGCCCGCGCCGGGTCGCGTTCACTCGGCGGCGGCGCGGCGGTGCTGCCCGAGCTCGCCGAGGCACCCGCCCGCGAACGGCGCTGGTGGAAGCATCCGGCCTTCATCGTGTCGATGATCCTCACCGTTCTCGCGCTCGGCGCGGCGCTCGCGTGGTGGATCGTCTCCATGGTCACCGACACGTCGGTTCGGGTCGACGGCCTCTCGATCTCGATCGAGGGCGGCAACGTGCACCTCGACTGGAGCGGGCCCGACGCCGAGTACGCCCTGTTCGCGGTCGCCGCCGACGGCACCGCGACCGACCTCACCCAGCTCGTCGTGGCCAGCACCGAGGCGTGGGTGCCGTCGGCCGCCGGGCTCTACGACGACGCGACCTGCTTCGTGGTGCGGCCCGCGCAGGTCTCGGGCGCGGTGACGCTCGACGCAGCGACCCTGCAGTCGCAGGGCGGCGCAGGCACGTGCGTGGCCGACGCGGGCGCGTGATGCGACGCGGCCGCTTCCCCGGCGCGCTCGCGGCGGTCGCGTTGGCGGCCCTGCTGAGCGGATGCTCCGGCGCGCAGCCTGCGCCCATCCCGCCGGCCGGGGTCGACCTCAAGGGCTTCGACGGCGCGAGCGGCAACGGACTCTGGCTGGGTTCGAGCGACGCGATCCGCGCCGAGCTGCTCGGCGCGGTGCGAGATGCCGGCCCCGTGCACGTCACCGGTGCCATGACCGAACTGGTCACGCCCGACGAGCCGACCGAGGACGCATACCGCGGGCGCACGCTCTCGATCGACTACCGGGGTCGCGCCGGCGCGTTCGACGCCCGGGTCCGCGCCGGCGACCAGCAGGTGCGCGTCGTGGCATCCGATGGCGAGGCCCGCATCCGGGGCGACGCCGACTGGGCCGCGGCCACCGGCGCCCCCGAGACGGCCGACGCGGTGGTGTGCACCGTCGGGGCCGGCCCGCTGCTCGAGCGACTCGCACCCCTGCTCGCCCCCGCCGACCTGGTCGCCGCCCTGCTCGACGGGCAATCGCTCAGTGTCGCAGAGCCCGCGGGCGACGGCGACACGTTGCAAGTGGTCGTCGGCACCGAGGATGCGGCGCTCGGGGTGCTCGTCGTCGAGCGGTTCGGCGCGCCGCTGCCCCGTACGTTCACCGCCGCCGACGGCAGCGGTGACGGCTCGTTCGCATTCGAGGGCTGGGGCGAGTCGCCCGACCTGGAAGCGTCGCTGGCCGAGCTGCCCTGCTCGGGCTGACCAGCCGCTCGGCACGAGGAAGCGCTCGGGCTGCTACCGCGCGACCGCTACCGCTCGGGCTGCCGCCGACGGGCCGCAGCCGCTTCCACTACCCGACGGTCACCTTCGGCCCGGCAGCCAGCTCGCGGTCGTACGCCTCGAGCGCCTCGCGGTTGCGCTGGGTGATCGTACGGCCGCGCGCGGCGATCCATCCGCCGAACCAGACCGGGATCTCGCGCGCGATGACCGCCGCGGTGATCGCGAACGGGTCGAGCCACCGCTGCCCGATGAACTGCTGCGCCTGGTCGAACGTGAGGGTCCACGCCTGCACGGTGAGCAGGGCGGCGCCGATGTACGAGAAGTAGACGAGCACGGCGACGAGCAGGCCGAAGACCGCGTACGTCCAATAGCTGCCGCGGTTGACGATCGCCGCGAGCAGCGCGAACCCGACGAATGCGGCGATGATCGGCACCCAGTACACGGGCCGCGAGACGAACGTGACGAAGACGCTCGCCGCGTCGCCGCCCTGCGCGAGCAGCAGCAGGTAGGCGACGCCGGCGTAGAGCGCGGCGAACACGACCGCCCCGATCGCGGCGACGAGCACGCCGAACCCGCGGTTGCCGCGGTTGCGCGGCGGCGCGGGCGCCTGCACGTAGACGGTCTGCGGTGCCTGGACGTCGGCTCCGACACCGGGCGCGGTCGCACCGGCGGCGGCGGCACCCGCGGCGGCGGCGCCCGCGACGCCGGTCGACTCGTCGGCCGGCACGAAGGTCTCGCGGCGCACGGGCTCGGCAAGCGGCTCAGGCTCGCGCAGCGATTCGGCCGGAACCGGTGCGGGCAGGGCGTCTTCAGGCAGCGGGACGGCGCTCGCCCGCTGCACCGCCTCGTCGAGGGCAGCGCGCTGGGCGGCCTCGGCTGCGGCGCGCTCGGCAGCCTCGTCGATGACCGGCTCCGCGACGATGACGTCGGATGCCTCGGGCTCGACGACCGGGTCGGGCTCGACGGGCTCGGATGCCTCGTCGGCCGCGGGCTCGTCGAAGATCGTCGGCTCGTCGGCGAGGGCGTCGGCTTCGACGGCCACGGGTTCCGAGGGCTCGACGTCGGCCGAGGCCACGTCGACCGGCCCGGTGCCGAGCGCCTCGTCGGCGACTTCGGTGGACTCGGGATCGCGTCGTTCGGGGTCGGGCCCGTTCGTGGTGTCGCTCATCATCGCGCTCCTTCCGGGCGCGCTGGGCGCCGTCGGTCGCCGATCATGCTAGCAACGCGGACGCCGCGTGCCGCGGAACCACGCGGCATCCGCGCCGATGCTCAGCCGGCTGCCTCAGCGCCCGGCCCGCATGCCGTGTCCGTCGGGCACGGTGCCGTTCGGTCGTGCACGACGAAGGGCTCGCATCCGTACGGATGCGAGCCCTTCGTGCTCAGCGCCTGACGCGCCTCACGCTAGCTGTAGTTGCCCGGCGTGAAGTCGTCGTTCGTGAACGCGTCGAAGTCGACGAAGCTGAGGTCGCCCTCGCTGAACGTCGCGTCGTCGGCGAAGATGCGGTTGGGGTACCGCTCGGCACGAGCCTCTTCGGTCGCCTCGACCGTGACGTTGCGGTACTTCGCCAGGCCGGTGCCGGCCGGGATCAGCTTGCCGATGATCACGTTCTCCTTGAGGCCGACCAGCGGGTCGCTCTTGCCCTGCATCGCCGCTTCGGTGAGCACGCGGGTCGTCTCCTGGAAGGAGGCGGCCGACAGCCACGACTCGGTCGCCAGCGACGCCTTGGTGATACCCATGACCTCCTGACGGGCCGACGCGGTGCGCTTGCCCTCGGTGAGCGCGGCGCGGTTGATCTCGTTGTACCGCGAACGGTCGACGAGTTCACCCGGCAGCAGGTCGGTGTCGCCGTGGTCGACCACGGTCACCTTGCGCAGCATCTGACGGACGATGACCTCGATGTGCTTGTCGTGGATCGGCACGCCCTGCGAGCGGTAGACCTCCTGCACACCGTCGACCAGGTGCTTCTGCACCTCGCGCACACCCTTGACCCGCAGGACCTCCTTGGGGTCGACGGTGCCGACGATGATCTGCTGACCGAGCTCGACGTGCTGGCCGTCTTCGACCAGGAGGGTCGAACGCTTGAGCACGTTGTACGCGATCGGCTCGTCGCCGTTGTCGGGCGTGAGGATGACCTTGCGCTGACGCTCGGTCTCGTCGATCGTGATGCGACCCGGGGCCTCGACGATCGGCGACGCACCCTTGGGGGTGCGGGCCTCGAAGAGCTCCTGCACGCGGGGAAGACCCTGCGTGATGTCGTCGGCCGAGGCCGAACCACCGGTGTGGAAGGTACGCATCGTCAGCTGCGTACCGGGCTCGCCGATCGACTGGGCGGCGATGATGCCGACCGCCTCGCCGAGGTCGACCAGCTTGCCGGTCGCGAGCGAGCGGCCGTAGCAGGCGGCGCAGACGCCGACCGCCGACTCGCAGGTCAGCACCGAGCGCACCTTGATCGACTCGACACCGGCCGCGACCAGCTTGTCGATCAGCACGTCGCCGACGTCGGAGCCGGCCTCGGCGATGACCTCGCCCGCGGCGTTCACCGCGTCCGCGGCCAGCGACCGGGCGAACACCGAGTTCTCGACGTTCGGGTCGCGAACCAGTTCGCCGGTGGCCGCGTCGACCGCCGCGATCGGCAGGTCGAGGCCCTTCGTGGTGCCGCAGTCGTCCTCACGGATGATGACGTCCTGCGAGACGTCCACCAGACGACGGGTCAGATACCCCGAGTCGGCGGTACGCAGGGCGGTGTCGGCCAGACCCTTGCGGGCACCGTGCGTGGCGATGAAGTACTCGGCCACGCTCAGGCCCTCGCGGTACGACGAGATGATCGGGCGAGGGATGATCTCACCCTTCGGGTTGTTCACCAGGCCTCGCATACCGGCGATGTTGCGCACCTGCAGCCAGTTACCACGAGCACCCGACGTCACCATGCGGTTGATGGTGTTGTCGGGGTTGTTCGCGAACTCCTCCTGCATGGCCTTGGCGACCTCGTCGGTGGCCTTCGTCCAGATCTGGATGAGCTCCTGACGACGCTCGAGGTCGGTCGTGAGGCCCTTGTCGAACTGCGACTGGACCTTCGCCGCCTGCTTCTCGTACTTCGACACGATCTCCTGCTTCTGCGGGAGCTCGACGATGTCGGAGAGCGCGACGGTCACGCCCGAACGGGTCGCCCAGCGGAAGCCGGCGTCCTTGATGCGGTCGAGCGTCGCGGCGACCTCGGTCTTCGGGTAGCGCTCGGCCAGGTCGTTGACGATCTGCGAGATCTGGCTCTTGCCGGCCTGCTTGTTGAAGAACGGGTAGTCGGCCGGCAGCGCCTCGTTGAAGATCGCGCGGCCCAGCGTGGTCTCGAACAGGAACGGCTTGCCCTGCTCGAAGCCCTCGGGCTCGTCGCCCTCGGCGAAGTGCAGCCCGTCGAGACGGATCTTCACCTTCGCGCCGAGGTCGAGCTTGATGTCGCCCGGGCGGTTCTGGTCGAACGCGAGGATCGCCTCGGCGATCGACGAGAACGCACGGCCTTCGCCGTTCGCGCCGTCCCTCTGCGTGGTCAGGTGGTGCAGACCGATGATCATGTCCTGCGAGGGCAGGGTCACCGGGCGGCCGTCCGACGGCTTCAGGATGTTGTTCGACGCCAGCATCAGGATGCGGGCCTCGGCCTGCGCCTCGACCGACAGCGGCAGGTGCACCGCCATCTGGTCGCCGTCGAAGTCGGCGTTGAACGCCGCACACACGAGCGGGTGGAGCTGGATGGCCTTGCCCTCGACGAGCTGCGGCTCGAACGCCTGGATGCCCAGGCGGTGCAGGGTGGGCGCACGGTTCAGCAGCACGGGGCGCTCGCGGATGATCTCCTCGAGCACGTCCCACACCTGCGGGCGGCTGCGCTCGACCATGCGCTTGGCGGCCTTGATGTTCTGCGCGTGCTGCAGATCGATCAGGCGCTTGATGACGAACGGCTTGAACAGCTCGAGCGCCATCTGCTTGGGCAGACCGCACTGGTGCAGCTTCAGCTGCGGGCCGACCACGATGACCGACCTACCCGAGTAGTCGACGCGCTTGCCGAGCAGGTTCTGACGGAACCGGCCCTGCTTGCCCTTCAGCATGTCGCTCAGCGACTTCAGCGCACGGTTGCCGGTGCCCGTGACCGGGCGGCCGCGACGGCCGTTGTCGAACAGCGCGTCGACGGCCTCCTGCAGCATGCGCTTCTCGTTGTTCACGATGATCTCGGGCGCGCCGAGGTCGAGCAGTCGACGAAGGCGGTTGTTGCGGTTGATCACGCGACGGTAGAGGTCGTTCAGGTCGCTCGTGGCGAAGCGGCCACCGTCGAGCTGCACCATCGGGCGCAGCTCGGGCGGGATCACCGGCACCACGTCGAGCACCATCGCAGCCGGCGAGTTGCCGGTCTGCAGGAACGAGTTCACGACCTTGAGGCGCTTGATCGCACGGATCTTCTTCTGACCCTTGCCCTCGGCGATCTGCAGGTGCAGGTCGTCGGCCTCGGCCGCGAGGTCGAAGCTCTCGAGGCGCTTCTTGATGGCCTCGGCGCCCATGTAGGCGTCGAAGTACATGCCGAAGCGGTCCTGCAGCTCCTGGAAGACCGAGTCCTCGGGCTTCAGGTCGCCGACCTTGAGGGTGCGGAAGTCCTCCCACACGCGCTCGAGGTGCGCGATCTGCTCGTCGGCCGACTTGCGGACGCCGGCCATCTCCTTGTCGGCGGCGGCCTCGGCGCGCTTGCGCACGTCGGCCTTCGCGCCGTCGGCCTCGAGCTCGGCGAGCTCGGTCTCCTTGCGCTCCATCAGCGTGGCGATGCGCGCATCGCGCTGCTTGCCGATGGTGTCGATCTCGAGCCGGAGCTCGTTCTCGAGGCCGGGCAGGTCGGCGTGGCGGCCGTCCTCGTCGATGTCGATCACCATGTACGCGGCGAAGTAGATGACCTTCTCGAGGTCCTTCGGCGCCATGTCGAGCAGGTAGCCGAGACGGCTGGGCACACCCTTGAAGTACCAGATGTGCGTGACCGGGGCGGCGAGCTCGATGTGGCCCATGCGCTCACGGCGCACGGACGACTTGGTGACCTCGACCCCGCAGCGCTCGCAGACGATGCCCTTGAAGCGCACCCGCTTGTACTTGCCGCAGGCGCACTCCCAGTCGCGGGAGGGGCCGAAGATCTGCTCGCCGAAGAGCCCGTCCTTTTCGGGCTTCAGCGTGCGGTAGTTGATCGTCTCGGGCTTCTTGACCTCGCCGTAGGACCACTTGCGGATGTCCTCGGCGGTGGCCAGGCCGATACGAAGCTCATCGAACGTCGTTGCGTCGAGCAATTTCTCTCCTAGATTCCTGAAGTCGTTTCGTACCTGGCGGATCAGATCTCGTCGATGTTCGACGACTCGAAGCGCGCGGAGATGTTGATGCCGAGCTCTTCCGCAGCCCGGAAGGCCTCGTCATCGGTATCGCGGAGCGAGACCGCCGTGCCGTCGGCCGAGAGCACCTCGACGTTCAGGCAGAGCGACTGCATCTCCTTCATGAGCACCTTGAACGACTCGGGGATGCCGGGCTCCTGGATGTTCTCGCCCTTGACGATCGCCTCGTACACCTTGACGCGGCCGAGGATGTCGTCGGACTTGATCGTGAGCAGCTCCTGCAGCGCGTACGCCGCGCCGTAGGCCTCGAGCGCCCACACCTCCATCTCACCGAAGCGCTGACCGCCGAACTGCGCCTTCCCACCGAGCGGCTGCTGGGTGATCATCGAGTACGGGCCGGTCGAACGCGCGTGGATCTTGTCGTCGACGAGGTGGTGCAGCTTCAGGATGTACATGTAGCCGACCGAGACGGGGTACGGGAACGGCTCGCCCGAGCGGCCGTCGAACAGCTGCGTCTTGCCCGACGAGTCGATGAGCCGCTCGCCGTCGCGGTTGGGCAGCGTCGAATCGAGCAGACCCGCGATCTCGGCCTCGAGCGCGCCGTCGAACACCGGGGTCGCGACCTTGGTGTTCGGGGCGGCCTCGTGCGCCGCCTTCGGCAGGCGCTTGGCCCAGGCCGGGTTGCCCTCGACCTTCCAGCCCTGCTTGGCGACCCACCCGAGGTGGGTCTCGAGCACCTGGCCGAAGTTCATTCGACCGGGGATGCCGAGCGGGTTGAGCACCACGTCGACCGGGGTGCCGTCCGCGAGGAACGGCATGTCCTCGACCGGCAGGATCTTCGAGATGACGCCCTTGTTGCCGTGGCGGCCGGCGAGCTTGTCGCCCTCGGTGATCTTGCGCTTCTGGGCGATGTAGACGACCACGCGCTGGTTGACACCCGAGCCGAGCTCGTCGTCGCCGTCCTGCGCGTCGAACACCTTGACGCCGATGATCGTGCCCTGCTCACCGTGCGGCACCTTCAGCGACGTGTCGCGCACCTCGCGGCTCTTCTCGTTGAAGATCGCGCGGAGCAGTCGCTCTTCGGCGCTCAGCTCGGTCTCGCCCTTCGGCGTGACCTTGCCGACGAGGATGTCGCCGGGGCGGACCTCGGCGCCGATGCGGATGATGCCGCGCTCGTCGAGGTCGGCCAGCAGGTCGGGGCTGACGTTGGGAAGATCACGGGTGATCTCCTCCTTGCCGAGCTTCGTGTCGCGGGCGTCGACCTCGTACTCCTCGATGTGGATCGACGAGAGCACGTCGTCCTTCACGAGGTTCTGGCTGAGGATGATCGCGTCCTCGAAGTTGTGACCCTCCCACGGCATGAACGCGACGAGCAGGTTCTTGCCGAGCGCGAGCTCGCCGTTGTCGGTGGCGGGACCGTCGGCGATGACCTCGCCGACCTCGATGCGCTCACCGGCGTTGACCACGACGCGGTTGTTGTACGACGTGCCCTGGTTCGAGCGGTCGAACTTGCGCAGGTAGTAGGTCTGCGTGCCGCCCTCGTCGAGCTGGATGGTGACGGCGTCGGCCGAGACCTCGGTGACCACACCGGCCTTGTCGGCAGTGATCACATCGCCGGCGTCGATCGCGGCGTAACCCTCCATACCCGTGCCGACGACCGGCGAGTCGCTGCGCAGCAGCGGCACCGCCTGACGCTGCATGTTCGCACCCATGAGGGCGCGGTTCGCGTCGTCGTGCTCGAGGAACGGGATGAGGCTCGTCGCGACCGAGACCATCTGGCGCGGCGAGACATCCATGTAGCCGATCTCGTCGGCCGGGAACAGGTCGACCTCGCCGCCCTTCTTGCGGGCGAGCACGCGGTCTTCCTGGAAGTGGCCGTCGGCCTTCAGCGGCGCGTTGGCCTGGGCGACGATGAAGTCGTCCTCTTCAGCGGCCGTGAGGTAGTCGATCTGGTCGGTGACCTTGCCGTTCACCACGCGACGGTACGGCGTCTCGATGAAGCCGAACGAGTTGATGCGCGCGAACGACGCGAGCGAGCCGATGAGGCCGATGTTCGGGCCTTCCGGGGTCTCGATCGGGCACATGCGGCCGTAGTGCGACGGGTGGACGTCGCGGACCTCGACGCCCGCGCGGTCGCGGGACAGACCACCGGGGCCCAGCGCCGACAGGCGGCGCTTGTGGGTGAGGCCGGCCAGCGGGTTGTTCTGGTCCATGAACTGCGACAGCTGCGAGGTGCCGAAGAACTCCTTGATCGCCGCGACGACGGGTCGCACGTTGATCAGGGTCTGCGGCGTGATCGCCTCGATGTCCTGCGTGGTCATGCGCTCGCGGACCACGCGCTCCATGCGCGAGAGACCGGTGCGGACCTGGTTCTGGATCAGCTCGCCCACCGCGCGGATGCGACGGTTGCCGAAGTTGTCGATGTCGTCGACGTCGAGGCGGATCTCGACGTCCTTGCCGTTGCGACGGCCCGGCAGGGTCGCCTTGCCCTCGTGCAGCGCGGTGAGGTACTTGATCGTGGCGACGATGTCCTGCACCGTGAGCACCGAGTCCGTCAGCGGGGCCTCGAGGCCGAGCTTCTGGTTGATCTTGTACCGGCCGACCTTCGCGAGGTCGTAGCGCTTCGGGTTGAAGTAGAAGTTGTCGAGGAGCGCGCGCGCCGCCTCGGTCGCCACCTGCTCGCCCGGACGGAGCTTGCGGTAGATGTCCTTCAGCGCCTCTTCCTTCGTGAGGATGTTGTCCTTCTCGAGGGTGAGGGCGATCGACTCGTAGCCGGCGAACTCCTCGAGGATCTCCTCCGAGGTGAGGCCGAGGGCCTTCAGGAACACCGTGACCGACTGCTTGCGCTTGCGGTCGATGCGCACGCCGACCTGGTCGCGCTTGTCGATCTCGAACTCGAGCCACGCACCGCGGCTCGGGATGACGCGCGCGGAGTAGATGTCCTTGTCGCTCGTCTTGTCGGGGGTGCGCTCGAAGTAGACGCCGGGCGAGCGGACGAGCTGCGACACGACGACGCGCTCGGTGCCGTTGATGACGAAGGTGCCCTTCGGGGTCATCAGCGGGAAGTCGCCCATGAACACCGTCTGGGTCTTGATCTCACCCGTGAGGTGGTTCATGAACTCGGCGTTCACGTAGAGCGGAGCGGAGTAGGTCTTGCCCTTCTCCTTGCACTCCTCGATGGTGTACTTCTCGGGCTCGAGCTCAGGGTTCGAGAACGAGAGCTGCATGGTCTCGCCGAGGTCTTCGATCGGGGAGATCTCCTCGAAGATCTCCTCCAGACCGGTGGCCTCGGGCAGGTCCTGACGACCCTCTTCGATCGCAGCCTCGACGCGTGCACGCCAAGCCTCGTTGCCGACGAGCCAGTCGAAGCTCTCGGTCTGGAGGGCGAGCAGATCGGGTACGGTGAGGGTGTCGGTGACCTTCGCGAACGAGAGGCGGCTTGCACCGCGTCCGTTCTTCTGGGTGGGCGTCGATGCGTTGCGCGCAGCAGCCAAGGAAATGACCTCCGGGGCCCGATGAAGGGCCGTGTTCACTGTCGATGGTGGTGGAGAGTAGGACCCCTCAGACGGATGCATCTCCGGTGGTCGAGTGACCCCGGACTCGCATGGAAGCCGACCGCAATATGAAGGCAAGTTGGGTCTGGGAGCGCAAACCTCAACTATAAGCGATTCGACGCGCCATGTCCAGTCGGATTCTTGACCTCGTCGCCGATCTCGGGTATAACCCCGCGCGGACGGCTGTTCAGACGGGTCGCGAACGGGCATTCTTGGTGCACGCGGCAGTGCACAGCGGATGTGTCCGCCGCTCGACGAGGAGGCCGGATGCCCGATTCCGAGGCGGCAACGCACCAGGACGACGCAGGAACGCACCAGACGGATGTCACGCCCCGAACGGCCGGCGCGACGCGATTGCGAGGCATCCGAAGAGGTGCGGTCATCGCCCTCGTCGCCTCGCTCGCGATCACCGCGCTCATCGGCATCCTCGTGCTGCTGGGTTCGGATTTCGGCGACGCGCAGATGCGGGTCCTGCTGACCACGCTGCTGGTCGCGGGCTTCAGCGGAGTCGTGCTCTGCCACCTGGCGATCGCCGCACGGGCGGTGCGCGTGGTCGGCTTCGTCGGCCTCGTGGTCAGCGCGATCGCGCTCGTGCTCGGCGTCGTGACGATCTGGCTGCCGTGGTCGCCCGAGGTGGGCGGATTCCTCGACGTCGTCAGCCGCGGATTCCTCATCGCCGGCGTGGGGGCGGTGAGCCTCGCCCACGCCAACCTGCTCCTGCTGCTCGCCGGCCGTCGGCACCCCGCCGTCCGGGTGGCGCTCGGGATCACCCTCGCGGCGGTCGCGGCGGTCGCGGTGCTGATCCTCGTGCCCGTCCTGACCGAGTGGCCGTCGAACCTGGACTACTGGCGGGTGCTCGGCATCGTCGCCATCATCGACGCCCTCGGCACGATCGTGCTGCCGGTCATCGGCGCACTTCTGCGCGACCGGCCCGAGGCGGTCGTGCAGTCCGAACTCGAGCGCCGCATCGCGGGCCTCTCGACCGCGACGGGCCTCGATCGCGATACGCTCCTCGCGGCAGCCCTCGACGCGTTCGAGGCGGCGCAGGCGTCGGGGTCGCGGACGCCGTAGGGCGAGCGGCGCGGTCGCGCCGGTGGCACGATGCCGGTATGGGCATCGAGTTCGACGTGAACGGCATCGCCGGTGGGGTCACCCTGCTCGTCGACGGGCACGCGCAGTCGCACGTCGATCCCGCCGACCCGACGCGGCTGTTCTTCGAGTACGTGCGGCGCATCGGACACGTGATCGACGCGATCGGGCTGCCGGGCGAGCCGATCCGGGCGCTGCACCTCGGCGGCGGCGGGCTCACCCTCCCCCGCTACGTCGAGGCGACCCGGCCCGGCTCGCATCAGCTCGTCGTCGAGCACGACGCCGAACTGGTTCGGCAGGTGCGCGAGCGGCTGCCGCTTCCGGCGGGTGCCGATCTGGCGATCTCGGTGACGGATGCCTCGACGGCGCTGCCGTCCCTCGCGCCCGCGGCGTACGACCTCGTGGTGCTCGATCTCTACACGGGTCTCGAGCCGCCCGCGTTCACGACGGATCGCGGGTTCCTGGCTGATGCGCTCGATCGCGTCGCGGCGGGCGGCGTGCTCGTCGCCAATGTCGCGGATGCCGCGGGGCTCGCCCGACTGCGAGAACTCGCGCGGGTCGTTGCGCGCGTGCGGCCCGGGGCCGACCTGCTCGTCGCCGGCGACCCGACCGTGCTCGGCGGAGCCGAAGAGGGCAATGCGGTGCTCGCCGCGGCGCCCGACGGGCTACCGAGGCTGCTCGAGCAGCGCCTCCGCGAACGCGGTCCGCATCCCGCCGAGGTGCTCGTCGGCCCGCGGCTCGACTTCGTGCTGTGGGATGCGTGCTGAGCCTCGACCGGCGATCGGGGTGAGGGCGTAGCGTGGCATCCGTGCCCGACGCCCCAGAACGCCGCCTCGCCGAGAGCGGCTACCTCGCCCGCCTCGAGCCGTCGCGCCACCAGCCCGGCTCGTGGACCCTCGTCGTCGACGGCACTCCGCAGTCGCACGTCGACCTCGAACGACCCGAGTGGCTGGGCTTCGAGTACGTGCGCCGGATCGGGCACGCGATCGACCTCGTCGCCGCCGAGGGCGAGCCGATCACCGCGCTGCACCTCGGCGCCGGCGCGCTGACGCTGCCACGCTACGTCGCGGCCACACGCCCCGGATCGCGCCAGCAGGTCGTCGAGCTCGAACGCGACCTCGTCGAGTTCGTGCGCGAGCATCTGCCGCTGCCGCGCGGCGAGCAGATCCGGGTGCGCACGGGCGACGCACGCGAGGTGATGCAGAAGCTGCCCGCCGGTCTCGACGGAGCGGTCGACGTCGCGGTGGTCGACATCTTCTCGGGCGCGCGCACGCCAGCGCACGTGACGAGCGTGGAGTTCCACGAGCTGCTCGCCCGACGCATGCACCCCACCGGCATCGTCACGGTGAACGTCGCCGACGGCGCCGGGCTCGCGTTCGCCCGCTCGCAGGCCGCGACCCTGCAGCACGTGCACGCCCACGTCGCGATCGCGGCCGATGCGTCGATGCTGAAGGGCCGCCGCTTCGGCAACGTCGTGATGTACGCATCGGCGTCGCCGCTGCCCTTCGATCGGATGCCTCGCCTGCTCGCGAGCGATCCGGCCCCCGCGAAGCTCGTCGACGGTGACGAGCTGCGCCGCTTCGTCGCGGGCGCCCGCGTGGTGGTCGACGCGACGGCGGTGCCCAGCCCGCCGCCGGCCCGCTCGGTGTTCCTCTCGCGCTGACCCCCGCGCGTCGCGTCGGGTGCCGGCGTCGGCGTCACTCGTGGTGCCGAACCCGCGCGTGACGCCCCCCCCCCCCCGCGTCGGGGTCGCGCCTGACGCCCTCCCCCGGCGTCGGGGACGCTCGTTGTCGGGTCGTGGACGCTCGAGCGGCAACAAGCGACCCCGACGGCAGGGGGCGGGGACGCTCGTTGTCGGGTCGTGGACGCTCGAGCGGCAACAAGCGACCCCGACGGCAGGGGGCGGGGACGCTCGTTGTCGGGTCGTGGACGCTCGAGCGGCAACAAGCGACCCCGACGGCGGGGACGGGGGCGGCGGGGACGGGGACGGGGACGGGGGCGGGGCGGGAGCGGCGGGAGCGGCGGGGGCGGGGCGGGGCGGCGGGGATCAGGCGTGGCGGAAGCGCACGGGCTGGCCCGGCCGCAGCTGCGCCACGGCGTCGAGCGAAGCCTCGGCGACGACCGCGATCACGGGGTACCCGCCGGTCACCGGCCGATCGGCCAACAGGATCACCGGCAGCCCTGACGGCGGCACCTGGATCGACCCGGGCACCGTGCCCTCGCTCGGCAATTCGCCGTCGACGCGGCGCTCGATCGGCACCCCGTCGAGCCGCACGCCGACCCGATCGGCCGCAGGTGAGCAGCGCCAGGTCGCGTCGAACAGCGCCTGCCGCGAGGCATCCGTGAACCACTCAGCGCGCGGACCGGGCCGCAGCGCGAGGGTGACGGGGCCGTCGGGCGGCGGCGCGCCCGCGCCGTCGAAAGCGGGTACGGATGCCTCGGGCTCGGCGCCGAACCGCAGCACTCGACCGGCCGCAACCGGTCGGGGGCCGAGCCCGGCGAGCGTGTCGGTCGAACGCGACCCGAGCACCGGCTGCTCGTCGAGGCCGCCCCGCACCGCGAGGTACCAGCGCAGGCCGCGCTCGGGCGTGCCGAGCTCGAGGATTGATCCGGCGTCGGCGTGCGCGGCCGCGTCGGGTGCGATGCGGCGCCCATCGAGGCGCACCGCGCCCCACGCGCCGGTGACGGCGAACCAGCGCGAAGCGGTGAACCGCGCCCGGAACCCGCCACCGAGCAGCTCGAGGCCGGCCGCGTCGGCGGGTTTGCCGACCAGGCGATTCGCGAACGCGAGAGCGCCGCGGTCGAGCGCACCCGACGGCGCGACCCCGAGGTGCGCGAAGCCCGGCCGACCGAGATCCTCGACGAGCGCGAGCGGGCCCGGCTCGAGCACCTCGAGCGCGGGAGCCTCCGTCGCGCTCGTCGCCTCGAGCCCGGATGCCGCGCTCACGCGCCGACCCGCTCGAATCGCACCGACCGCCCGGGAACGAGCAGCGCCGGGACGGCCGCAGTCGGATCCCACACCGCCGACTCGGTGCGGCCGATGAGTCGCCACCCACCGGGGGTCTCACGCGGGTACGCGCCGGTGAACGCCCCGGCGAGCCCGACCGATCCGGCGGGCACGCGCGTGCGCGGCGACGCGAGCCGGGGCACCTCGAAAGGCCAGCCATCGCCGACCAGGTAGCCGAATCCAGGCGCGAACCCGATGAACGCGACCCGCCACCGCGTCGAGGTGTGCCGCGCGACCAGTTCGTCGGGCGTCACGCCGAGCGACGCGGCGGTCTCGGCGAGGTCGGGTCCGTCGTAGACCACGGGCACGACGAGCGGTTCGGGCGAGGTCTGAACCGAGGCATCCGCGCCTGCGGTCGCACCCGTCGCACCCGACGCACCCGACGCACCCGACGCACCACCCGGCGCGCCCGCGACCGTGCGCCGGATCCACCGCTCGGCCGACTCGAGGGGCAGGCGCAGCGGGTCGATCACGACGAGCACGGTGCGAGCGGCGGGCACCAGTTCGACGAGCCCCGCGGGCCGATCGGCGTCGAGCGCGTCGTGCAGGGCGAGCACCTCGGGCAGGTCGGCGCACTCGACGAGCAGGGCGTGCTCGCCACTCGGCAGGATGCGCCGGGTCACGCCGCCGGCTCCGTCGCGAACGACCGCACCGCGAACCCGGCGGCCTCGAGTGCGTCGCGCACCGCCCGGCCGATCGCCGCGGCCCCAGGGGAATCGCCGTGGAAGCAGATCGAGTCGACGTCGTCGCGCGCGGCGAGATCGACCGCGCGTCGGCCCGCCGCAGCGGGATCGGCGAGCACCGCACCGGGCTCGCCTCGCGGCACGAGCGACCCGTCGGGCCGTACGCCGCGATCGGCGAACGCCTCGCGAGCGAACCGCAGCCCCGCGGCGTCCGCGGCCCGTTCGAGCGCGCCGCCCGGCGCGCCCAGCACCGCGAGGGCCGGATCGAATGCGGCGATCGCCGCCGCATGGGCGCGCGCGGCGACCTCGTCGACGCCGAGCCGGTGGTAGAGCGCGCCATGCGCCTTCACGTACCGAACCCGCTGGCCGGCCGCACGCGCGAACCCGTCGAGCGCCTCGAGCTGGGCGACCAGCTCGGCCGCGAGCTCGTCGGCCGGCGTGCCGAGCTCGCGGCGTCCGAATCCGTCGGGGTCGCGGTAGCCCGGGTGCGCGCCGAGCACGACGCCGTGCACGATCGCGAGCTCGACCGAACGGCGCATGGTGTCATCGTCGCCCGCGTGGAACCCGCACGCCACGTTCGCGCTCGACACCACGCCGAACAGCGGTTCGTCGGCGATCGGCCGTGCGGGCGTCGACTCGCCGAGATCGCAGTTCAGGTCGATCCTCGCGGGCATCCTCCCATTGTGCCGCCGTCGGCGCGACACTGGACAGATGGGATCGGCCGAAGCACGGCGCGCGACGAGGCATCCGCCCGCCCGCCTGCACCCGCCCGCCCGCCTCCGCCGGTCCGCCCGCCTGGTTGCGCCTACCGTCGCGCTGCTCGCCGCCGCCGCGCTCGCCGCGTGCAGCGCCGGGCCGACGCCCACGCCGAGCGTGCTCGCCTCGCCCGAGGCATCCGGGCCGGCGTCGCCCTCGCCGGATCCGACGCTCACCGCACCGGCGACCCCGTCGGCTCCGCCCGTGCCGATGCAGCAGGCGGGCGCGCCGTCGACGATCGCGACCGGACTCGTCTCACCCTGGTCGGTGGTGCGCCTGCCCGACGGCGGCGTGCTCGTGAGCGAACGCGACACGGCGCGCATCGTCGAGGTCGGCGGCGACGGCTCGCTGCGCACGGTCGGCGACGTGCCGGGCGTTGCACCGTCGGGCGAGGGCGGGCTGCTCGGCCTCGCGCACCGCCCGACCGACGGCACCGACCCGGCCTATCTGTACGCGATGTTCACCGCGGTCGACGACAACCGCATCGTGCGCATGCCGCTCAGCGGCGGGCCCGGCTCGTACGCGCTCGGCCCCCCGCACGACGTGCTCACCGGCATCGCGAAGGCGGGCAACCACAACGGCGGGCGCCTCGCATTCGGCCCCGACGGATTCCTGTACGCGACCACGGGCGATGCGGGCGTGCGCGAGGCGTCGCAGGACCCGGCCTCCCTGAGCGGCAAGATCCTGCGGATGACCCCCGAGGGCGCACCCGCGCCCGGCAACCCGTTCGGCAACCAGGTCTGGAGCCTCGGACACCGCAACGTGCAGGGCATCGGGTGGGATGCCTCGGGCGGCATGTGGGCCAGCGAGTTCGGCCAGAACACGTGGGACGAACTCAACCGCATCACGCGCGGCGGCAACTACGGCTGGCCCGTAGTCGAGGGCATCGCGGGCGACGGCCGGTTCAGCGACCCCGTGCTGCAGTGGCCGACGTCGGAGGCCAGCCCGAGCGGGCTCGCCATCGTGGGCGACACGGTGTTCCTGGCCGCGCTGCGAGGCGAGCGGATCTGGGCGGTCTCGCCGGCGACGGGCGGGCCGGATGCCTCGGGCACGGCGCCGACCCCGGCGTCCTGGTTCCCCGGCGAGTTCGGACGCATCCGCGACGTGGTACCCGGCCCCGGCGACGAACTGTGGTTCCTCACGAACAACACCGACGGGCGCGGCTCCCCCGGCCCCGACGACGACCGCCTGCTGCGCGTCCCCCTCGCACCGGTGTCGTAGACACCTCGCCCGACCGCGGTGCGGTGTCACCGGGCCGGGGCTATTCTTCGTGCATGGCGGATCTGGACGCGGTGCGGAGGTGGGCTGACGCCCTCATCGCGTTGCACCTCGACCCCGCCGAATGGAGCTTCGGCTTCGACCACGCCAAGAAGCGTGCGGGCCTGTGCAACTACACGCACCGCCGCATCACCGTGTCGCGCTACCTCGCCGCCCGGTACACCGACGACGAGGTGCACCAGATCCTGCTGCACGAGGTCGCGCACGCGCTCGCCGGCGAGCGCGCCGGGCACGGGCCCAAGTGGGCGCAGATCGCCGCGGGCCTGGGGTACGTCGGCCGGCGCACGCACGACGGCGCGGTCGTCTCCGAGCTCGCACCCTGGGTCGGTCGCTGCCCCGCGGGCCACGTGCACTACCGCTACCGGCAGCCGGTGCGAGCGCTCAGCTGCGGGCTGTGCCGCCGCGGCTTCGACCGTGCGAACCTCATCGTCTGGCGCCGGCGCGAGATCACGCCCGCGATGCGGCGGCTCGCAGCGAGCGCGACCGGGGCGAGCACGACCGGCGAGTCAGCCCTCCCGGGCGACGCGAGCACCTCGCCGCAGCCGCTTAGATAGAACGGTGACCGTCTCCACCGTCTCCGTCCCCGTCGGCCAGTGGATCGTCTCCCCCGACGGCCAGCGCTGGTGGTTCGACTCGGGCTCGCTCGCGCTCGACTTCGGGTACACGGGCGGGCTCGCCGTCGAGGGGTCCGTCGGCGAGCAGTTGCACACGCCCGACGACCTGGGTGCCTGGCTGCGCGATCGCTTCCCCGTGGCGATCGGCGCGGCGCGCACGCGCGACCTGTTCGACGCGACCATGCTGCGCGACGCGATCTCACGGCTCGCGCTAGCGGCCAGTCGCGGGCAGGAGCTGCGCGGCGACGACATCGACGTCATCAACCTGGTCGCCGCGACCCCCGATATCCCGCCCACCCTCGCGGGCGGTTCCCGGCAGGCCGGGCGGTCGGTGCAGACCGTCGGTCAGGCGATGTCGACGATCGCGCGCGACGCCGTCGACCTGTTCTCGCCCGACCGACTGGGTCGGATCCGCGCGTGCAGCGCCGACGACTGCGGCATGGTCTACCTCGACACGTCGCGAGCGGCCACGCGTCGCTGGTGCTCGATGCAGCGCTGCGGCAACCGCGCGAAGGTGCGAGCGCACCGGGCCCGCAAGCTGGCGAAGGCAGCCTAGACCGAAGCTCCGGCTCGCACGACGCGCGCTGCGTCGGACGCGTCGAGCTGGGCCGCGGCGAGCACCTGCTCGTGCGTACGGCTCGACTCGGCGGCGGCACGGCCCGCGGCCGACGCGGCCGTGAGGTGCCGAACCGCGCGGCGCAGCCCGGCGAACGACGCGCACACGACGGCGGCCTCGGGCGAGGTGTCGTCGATGCCGAGCGTGGTCAGCGCGTCGATGACCGCGCCCGCGGCGAGCAGGTCGATCGCGTCGAAGCCCTCGCCGCGATCGGCGGCGACGATCGCGAGGTAGGCGCGGCGACCGAGCCGCTCCTGCTCGGCGAGGATCCATCGGGCGGTCGCGGTCGCGTCGACGAAGCCGGAGACCACGACGGATGCCTCGGCGCCCACAGGTGCCGCCTCGACCGCGGCGAGCGCGGCGGCGGCGGCGGTCTCGTCACCGGCGAGCGGTTCGGCCCACACCACGATGTCGACGCCGTCGGCGATGCGCGCGAGGCCGGCGGCACCCTGCTCGAAGCGGACCTGGTACCTGGACTGCGATGCGGACGAACTCACCCGAGCACCCTACCGGCGGCGGCGCCGGCGCTCATGTCGGCCGCGTCATATTTCTCCCGCGCTCAGCGCGCCGTGCGTTCAGCGCGCCATGCGCTCAGCGCGCCGTGCGTTCAGCGCGACAGGTCGTAGCGGGCGAGCGCATCGGCGTCGGCGGCGCGGGCGGCGGCTCGGCGGGCGGCGTCGAGCGCGGCGACCGGGTCGGGCTCCTGACGGGCGACGACGAGTTCGCGCTCGGCATCGGCCAGGCGGGTGCGTGCGTCGGCGCCGACGCGGCCGCGTCCGCGATCGATGACGGCGGATGCCTCGCGCAGCGTGTGCTCGGCGATCGACAGCGCCCCGGCGAGCGCGGACCTCGCGCCGTCGAGCCGCCCGCCCGCACGGCGCACCTCGGCGAGCGCCGTGTCGAGCCGGTCATGCAGCGCCCGCAGGCGTGCCTGACGCGCGACGGGGTCGGGCAGGCCGGTCGGCGCCTGGGCGAGGGCGGCCGAGCACGCGGCGATCGCGGCGCCCAGCTCCTCGGCGGCCGCCGACAGCCGCGGGTCGGCCAGGTCGCGCGCCGCCGCATCCGCCTCGGTTCTGGCCGCGGCGAGCGCGGCCGCGAGCCGCTGCTCGTCGTCGGTGAGCGCGGCGGCCGCGTCGTCGAGGCGCCGCTCGGCGGACTCGGCGTCGGCGAGTTCTCGCTCGGCGCGCGCGAGCACCGCCTCGAGCCGCGAGACCGCGGCTGCGTCGAGGGCACCCGTGGTCGACGCCGCCCCGGCGTCGATCCGCAGCGCCTCGGCGAGCGCGGCGGCCGCGCGGGCCGCAGCGTCGCGCGACGACGCGAGGGCCGACTCGGCGTACCGCGTGGCGACCGCGTCGAACTGCGTGAGCGCCTCGGCGTGCCGTGCCTCGAGCGCCGCGGCGCGTTCCCGAAGCTGCGGCAGGCGCCCGACCGCGTCGCGCTCGGCGGCCCGCGCGGCGGCGGCCGAGGCATCCGCTCGCTCGACGATCTCGAGCGCCGCCGCGCAGAGTTCGGCGATGCGCCGGCTCCAGTCGCGCCGTTGCGCGGCCGTGTCGGGGATCGCATCGTCGAGGCGCTGCTGCAGCAGCATGGCCTCGCGCAGCGGGCCGCGCGCCCGCTCGACCTCGGCCCGGAACCGGTCGGCGGCCTCCGCGCCGAACCCCGCCTCGACGAATGCCGCCTCGCGCTCGGCCTCGCGCACCGCCTCGTCAGCACGCACGATGAGCACCTTCGCGTCGACCTCGTCGCGACGCACGCCGGCGAGCGCACGCTGCTCGCGCCCGGCGCCGAGCCGTCGCACCCCCACGACGGCACCTGCCGCGATCAGCGCAGCGGCCCCGAACACGACGAGCGAGGGAACCCACCACAACGCGTCCGACATGCCGGGGAGTCTAGGCGCTCGCGCCGACCTCGTGCCCGCGCGCTTCCGCCCGCGCACACTCCAGCGCCCCCGCCCACCCGCCCGCGATCGAGTGGGCGAAGAACGCCGCACCCAGCCCACCCACGCCGCGTTCATTGCCCACTCGATGGTGGGGCACCTACGCTCGGCACATGCGGGTGCTTCTCAAGCTGAGGCTCGACTGCGATGCGGATGCCGCGTGGCGCGCGATCCGCAGCCCATCGGTGCTGCGCGAGGTCGTCGCGCCGTGGCTCGACTTCTCGTCGCTCGAACCCGGCGGCCTGCCGACGACCTGGCCGGTCGGCACGCACCGTCTGCAGACGCTGGTCTTCCGGCGGTGGCCGGTCGGCGAGTCGTTCGTCGACGTGTCGTACCCCGGCGGCCTGCCCCGCGGCGTGCGGATGCTGCGCGACGGCGGCGGCACGATCACGCGCGGGCGCGCCGGGCTGCGCTCGTGGGATCACCGGATGGCGATCTCTCCCCTGCCCGACGGCCGCACGCTCTACCGCGACCGGCTGCTCGTATCGACGGGATCCCCCGCCGCCGACGCGGCGCTCTGGTACCCGGCGTGGTCGTTCTGGCAGTGGCGCGGCGCGCGCCTGAAGGCGCTCGCGCCCGGCTGGGCGTTCGATCCGCCCGGCACCGCGGATGCCGCGGAGCACGCCGGCACCGAGGCATCCGAGGCATCCTGGGCATCCGGCGGCCCCGACGCATCCGGAGCCGACCGATGAGCGCCACCCTCGCCGCCCTGCAGCTGGCCGATTGGCGCCGTCGCGTCGCCGGCCTCTACGCGGGCGTGCGCCAGCTCAGCGTGCGCGACCCGCGCGCGGGGCACGACCTGTGGAAGTCGGGCCGCGACGAACTGTTCGCCGGGCATCCGCAGTCGCCGCTGCTGCCCGACGACCGCGCCCGATTCACCGGGCTGACGGTCGGCACCTACGACCCCGACTGGCGGTTCGAGCTCAGGGTGCGCCGCCCCGAAGAGACCGTGCGCATCACGGTCGACACGGCCACCGACGGCACGATCCCGATGCTGCTGGTCGGCACGGTGCGACTGCCGTACCTCGGCACGCTCGACGTCTGGCGCATCACGGGCTACGCGGGCGGGTTGTTCCTGCCGGTGAAGGACTCCCTCGCCGGGGCGCCGGGCGGCACCTACGGCGGCGGGCGCTACCTGCTCGACACCATGAAGGGCGCCGACCTCGGCCCCGGCGCCGACGATGACAGCCTCGTCATCGACTTCAACTTCGCGTACAACCCGTCGTGCGCGTACGACCCGTCGTGGTCGTGCCCGCTGCCGCAGGCCGGCAACACCCTCCGCGAAGAGGTGCCGGTGGGCGAGCGGATGCCTCGCTGAACGCGTCGTCCAGGTGCATCCGCTATGGTGGTGCACGGCCGCCGTTCGTGCGGCCTGCGTCGTAGACACGCTTTCCGGGCTTCCGGCCCGATGGATTTCATACGGCGAACGGATGCGCCGACCGGCGCCTTCGCCCATTTCTCACCGCAGGGTTCGCGCCACGATGCGCGCCCGGGCGTGGCATCCGGCTGCGCCCTGAACCCCGGTGCCCACCCGAACAGGACCTCATGACCGACCTGACCTTCGGCGCGCTCGGCGTGCCCGCCCCGCTCGTCGCCGTGCTCGCGGCCGACGGCAAGACCTCCCCCTTCCCGATCCAGGCCGACACCCTGCCCGACACGCTCGCCGGCCGCGACGTGCTCGGCCGCGGCAAGACCGGCTCGGGCAAGACCATCGCCTTCGCGCTGCCCATGGTGGCGCGCCTCGGCACGAAGCTCGCCGGCGGCCGCCGCCGCGCGGGTCGCCCGCTCGGCCTCGTGCTCGCCCCGACCCGCGAGCTCGCGACCCAGATCGACGCGGTGCTCGCACCGCTCGCCGCCGCCTACGACCTGAAGACCACCACGATCTTCGGCGGCATCAACCAGAAGCGCCAGGTCGACGCGCTGCGCGCCGGCGTCGACATCGTCGTCGCCTGCCCCGGCCGACTCGAAGACCTCATGAAGCAGGGCCACGTCACCCTCGACGCCGTCGAGATCACCGTGCTCGACGAGGCCGACCACATGGCCGACCTCGGGTTCCTGCCGGGCGTCACGCGCATCATGGACAAGACGCCCACCGACGGCCAGCGCCTGCTGTTCTCGGCGACGCTCGACAACGGCGTCGACAAGCTCGTGAAGCGCTTCCTCCACAACGAGGTGCTGCACTCGGTCGACGAGGCCACCTCGCACGTCGCGGCGATGACCCACCACGTGTTCGAGGTCGCCGACACCGACCAGAAGAACGAGCTCGTGCGCACGCTCGCGAGCGGCATGGGCCGTCGCATCCTCTTCATGCGCACGAAGCACCAGGCGAAGAAGCTCGCGAAGAAGCTCACCGAGCAGGGCATCCCCGCGGTCGACCTGCACGGCAACCTGTCGCAGCCGCAGCGCGACCGCAACCTCGCCGCGTTCGGCGACGGTTCGGTGCGCGTCATGGTCGCCACGGATGTCGCGGCCCGCGGCGTGCACGTCGACGACATCGAGCTCGTCATCCACGTCGACCCGCCGATGGAGCACAAGGCGTACCTGCACCGCTCGGGCCGCACCGCCCGCGCGGGTAGCGAGGGCGACGTGGTGACCATCGCGATGCCCGCTCAGATGGGCGACCTCAAGAGCCTGCTGCGCAAGGCCGCGATCCAGGTCACGCCCCAGCGGGTCTCTCCGTCGTCGCCGAGTGTCACCGCGCTCGTCGGCCAGGTGGCGCCCTACGTGAAGCCGGCCCCGAAGTCGGCCGCGCCCCAGCAGGGCGGCGGGCGGTCGCAGGGTGCGAACGCGCAGCGCAAGCGCGCGGCGCGCGGCGGCCAGGGCCAGGCGGCGGATGTCTCGAGCCCGCGCCGGCGCGACCGTTCGGGCCGTCCGGCCGAAGCCAAGGCCAGCGCCCCGAAGCGCGGCCAGGGCCACAGCCGTGGCGCGCAGACCACGGGCGCCCAGCGCCAGGCGTCGGGCCAGCCCACCCAAGCGGCGGGCGCGAAGCGCGGAGCATCCGGTTCGCAGGGCCGCACGTCGGCGAAGCAGCCGCTTCGCGTCGGCAGCCTCGTGAGCCCCAGCCGCAACCAGCGCACGAACCGCCGCGCGCAGGGCTGAGCCCAACCGACCACGAACGGGGTGGGGTGCCGTCCGGCACCCCACCCCGTTCGCCGTGCGGACGCTCAGTAGCTCGCGTAGAAGGTGCCGAGCACCTGGTCGATGCCCTCGAGGTCGGCGTCCGAGATCCCCTGCGCCGCCACGATCGTGGTGTAGGTGCCGTCGTAGTCGGTCGCGCCGACCACCACGTAGGTGGTCGATCCGCCGCAGCCGGTGAAGATCTCCCAGACCCCGGTGTGGAACCCGTCGTCGAACGGCTCGCGCCCGGTCGACGTGCAGCCCTCCTCGGCCGCTCCCGACGAGACGAGATCGGCCGCGGCATCCGGCGACATCACGACGCCGGGCGTGGCGTAGACCGTCGCGCCCGGGGTGCTCCAGGTGCCCTCGAAGCCGGCGAGGTCGGGCGCCGCCGACGCCGCCTGCCAGGTCGTGCCGTTCGCGTCGGTGACCGGCGCGCCGTCGATCTGCGACCACGATGCGGGTGCGTCGAACGTGACCGCGCCCGAGTCGTCCGCGACCGTCACGGTGTCGCCCGTCGGCTCGCCCGCCGAGCCCGACCCGACCACCGGCACGGCCGTGATCGGCTCGCCGTTGAACTGGCCGCGGTAGTACGCCTCCTCGGCCGGGCGGTACAGCTCGACCGACAGCGTGGCATCCTGCCCGTGCGTGCGCAGCACGTCGCAGTACTCGGTGAGGGTGCCGTTCACGCCGAGGCTGACCCCCTCCATGGTGGTGAGCAGGTCGCCCGGCTCGACGCCGGCCTGGTCGGCGACCGAGCCCGACTTCACCGAGTTGACCCAGATGCCGAGCCCGGTGCCCTCCTCGTCGACGAGCGCCTCGCCGTTGATGCCGAGCGAGAGCACGTCCGTACCGTCGACGAGGTCGCCGATGACCTCGAGCACCGCGTCGCGGTGGATCGCGTAGTTGTAGTCGAGCGCGTCGTTGCCGGCGTAGTTCACCCCGACGAGCGCGCCGTTCGCGTCGATCAGCGGGCCACCCGAGTTGCCGCCGCGGATGCGCGCGTCGTGCTCGATGACCGAGTCGATCGACGCCCACGGCGTCTCACCCCCGGTGACGGCCTTCGACACGATCCCCTTGGTCTCGGTGAAGGTCGGGTCGCCGAGCGGGAACCCCGCGGCGTACACGTCGAGCGCGGTCTCGATGTCGCCCTTGCGCCAGTCGAGGAACGGATACCCGGAACCCTCGAGCTGCACGACGGCGAGGTCGAGGCATTCGGACGAGCCGAGCACCTTGGCGCTCAGCTCCTTCGTGGTGTCGCCGCCACGCCAGACCTTGATCGTGCCGGCGCCGGTGACGACGTGGTTGTTCGTGACGGCCAGACCGTCGGGAGTGATGAGGAACCCCGATCCGCGACCGGCCGCCTCGTACCCGCCCTCCTCGGGCGAGACGAACGTGCCGACGGATTCGAGCTGGATCGTGGCGGACTGGACGCCGTCGAATCCGACGGGGCCACCTCCGCCGCCGATGGCGAAGCATCCGGAGAGGCCGACCGCGATGGCGCCGGCTCCGGCGGCAGCGGTCATGACGGTGAGTGTGCGTGTGGGCATGGTCGCAAGCTACGGATGCCACGGACTCCCGGTCACCGTGGCCACCCTCGATCGCGCGGCGGGCGGCACTGAACCGCGGCTCGGTGCCGCCACTGAGACCCCGCCCGATCGCTGCGCCCGGCCGCACCTGCGTGCACCCCGCGACGGCTCGATTTCGTATGCGAGGACGCCTCGCCTACCCTTGACCGACATGAGCACCGACGTCGTTGCCCAAGCAGTCATCCGCCCCATCCGCGACTCCGACGCGGAGGCACTGGGTCGCGTGCACGCGACCTGCTGGCACGAGACCTACGACCACCTGATCAGCGCCGCCGCGTTCGAGCACCTCTCGCCGCGCCGCATGGCCGAACTCTGGAACCACCTCGCCGAGCGCGGCGAGGAGTACCTGCAGTACGCCGCCGTCGTCGACGGCGAGATCGTCGGCTTCGCGGGTTCGGGCCCGGCACGCGACGAGGACGCACCGCGGCCGCGCGAGCTGTACTTCATCTACGTGCTCGACGCCCACCACGGCACGGGCATCGGCAAGCAGCTCTTCGACGCCGTCATCGGCGAGGGCGAGGGCGTCTACCTGTGGGTCGCCGAGGACAACCCCCGCGCGCACCGGTTCTACGCCCGCAACGGGTTCGTCGCCGACGGCGCCAGTCAGGACGTGCCGTTCCTCGGCGAGGAGATCCACGAGGTTCGCCTGGTGCGGTAGCGCCCATCGGCCGATCGGCTGAGTCGCCCGCACGTCAACCGGCCGGTCGGCCGATTGACGCGTTCGGTCCCGCGCGGGATCGTGGGCCGAAGCGAAGGGATGAGCCGATGGACGAGCACCGCACCGCCGAATCCACCTCGACCGAGCCCGCGAGCTCCGCCCGCATTCCGCCGCGCTGGTTCGTGCGCACGGCGTGGGTGGTGCACCGTGGGCTGTACCGGGTGAGCGCCGGTCGCTTCGGCCTGCGACCGCCGCAGCCGGGGCGCTGGGGCATGATGCACCTCACGACCGTCGGCCGCCGGTCGGGCCGCGAGCGACCCGTGATCGTCGCGTACTTCGAGGACGGACCGAACCTCGTCACGCTCGCGATGAACGGGTGGGCGGCGCCCGAGCCGGCGTGGTGGCTCAACCTGCAGGCGAACCCCGATGCGACGGTCGTGGTCGACGGCGGGTCACGCGGCGTTCGCGCCCGTGCCGCCGAGGGCGCCGAGCGGTCGCGGCTGTGGGCGACCTGGCGAACGTACGGTGACGACCTCGACGTGCACGCGTCGCTGCGCCCCACCGAGACCGCGGTCGTCGTGCTCGAGCCGCGCGGCGGTGCCTGAGCGACGGTGCGCCGGGGAATCCAGAATCGGGCGGCACGGGGTTTCCGCGCCGCCCGACCCTCTGGTGCTGGTCAGTTGAACTCGACCAGGTAACTCGGGATCGTGTCGACCCCGCTCGCCTCGTCGCCGATGTCGTTGACGACGTGACGGATGATGCCGTTGCCGCCGAGCGAAACCGTGAGCAGGTTGCGCAGGCGCACGCCCGGCTTCGCCGGCGCCTCGATCCCGCTCTGCGTCACGATGCTCGGATCGACGTTGTTGTAGGCATACACGCCGACACCCCAGGCCTGATGCTCGTCCACCTGGTCTCCGACCTTGTAGCTCGCCCAGCCGAGCGTGTCGCCGTTCATCCAGGCGGCCTGGTTCGGTGGGTCGTAGGCGAGCTCGGACTGGTAGAACACGGTGCGTCCGCGTTCGCCGTTCCAGACCGTGTTGTGCTGCTGGTAGTGCTCGACGAACAGGCCGTACGCCGTCACGTCGTCACCGTCCACCACGAGCCCGCGGTCGGCGGTGTTGAGGTTCCAGCCGATGCCGTCGCCGTGATCGCCCCGCCATGACCAGATGTGGTCGATGAGGGTGTCGTCGGCGTGCACGACGAGGGCGTCGTCGACCTTGCCGGCGACCGCCCCGCCGACGCGGAGGAACACGTCGTGCAGCGAGATCGGGTCGTCGGAGTGGTCGGCCGACGAACCGGGCTCGCCGACCTCGAGCAGCACGGGCGCGTGCGAGGTGCCCGCGTCGAAGAGCACCCCGGCGATCTTCACGCCGTCGACGTCGGCGACCTTCATGGCCGCGACGCCGCCGTCGTTCACGATCGTGGCGTAGCCGAGGCCGAGCACGACCGTGTCGGGCCGCGTCACCCGGATCGTCTCATCGACGTGATAGACGCCCGGCGTGAGCAGCAGGTTCAGCCCCTGCACGAGCGCACGGTTGATGCGCTCGGCGGAGTCACCCGGCTGCGCGACGTAGAACTCGTCGATCGGAATCGACTCGCCCGACGTCGCGCCGCCCTCCCACGTGGTGCCGCGGGTGTCCGCGGCGAGCGCGGGCACGAAGACGGCCCAGTCGTCGGCGTCCCAGTAGAGGTACGGCTTCTCGCGCACGAGCGGGCTGCGGTCGAGCACGGTGTGCGATGGGTTCGGGAAGCTCGGCGCGGGTGAGCCCTCGACACCGCTGAACACCATGTTCCATACCGAGCCCTCCCAGCCGCCGAACGTCGAGTCGCGACTCAGCCACTGCTGTTGCGAGTACGAGCGCACCACGCCGTCGACCTTCGAGTCGGCGATGAACCCGCCGCTCGACCAGCCGTAGCTCGACGGAGCGAGACTGAGGTCGCCGAGCACGTGCACGCGCCGCATCGGCGCCGCCTGCGACACGGCCCATCGGGCCTCGCCGGTGTGCGGCACGATCGAGAGGTTCTCGACCGAGCGCCAGAAGTTCTGCGTCGCGTTGCCGCCGAACCACTGCGCGTCGACCCATACGCCGCCGTTGATGCGCACGTCGTCGGGGTTGCGGCCCGCGCCCGAGATCGCGGTGTCGAACCCGATGTGCGCGTGCACGTCGTAGCTGCCGGGCTTGAACAGGAACTGGTCGCGGCGCGTGCCGAACTGCGCGGTCTCCTGCGCCTGGAACGCCGCGTCGAGTTCGGCCTGGATCTGCGCGTCGGGTGTCGCATCGTCGTAAACGTGCACGTTCGGCCCGAGGTCGCCGCCGCCGTCGATCGGGTCGCCGGGGTCGGTCGGGTCGGTGGGATCGGTGGGATCGGTCGGCCCGTCGTCGGGCGATCCGAACACGCGCGCCTCCCAGAGCGAGTAGCCGTAGCCGGTGCCGCGCCGGGTCAGCTCGAGGCGCACGTAGCGCCCGTCCCCGTCGAGCTCGACCGACTGGGTGCCGCCGGTACCGTCGTCGACCCGGCCGACCTCGTCCCATGCCGCCGTGTCGTCCGACGCCAGCACGCGGAATTCGGCGCCGTACGCCGCCTCCCAGACCAGCTCGAGCCGGTCGAGCTCGGCGCGCTCGCCGAGGTCGATCTGCAACCACTGCGCGTCGCTGAACGTGCTCGCCCAACGGGTGCCGAGGTCGCCGTCGACCGCCGCAGCGGCCGGCGTGTAGTCGGCGTTCTCGACCGACGACGCGGTCACCGCCCGACCCTGCGAGAGCAGCTCGGGCTCGGCCGCTTGGGCCGGCGCAGCCACCGCAACGAACCCGGCCGGGACGAGCAGCGCGATCGCCGCCGCGGCGGCGGCCCGGAGCATCCGTGTCCCTCGCCGCGGGCTCATCGTGCGCCCCCTGCGCTCGCGGCCGTTGCGGCCGTCGCGGCCCTCGCGGCCGTCGGCAGCGTCTCGGGCACGAGCTGGTACTGCTCGTCGAGCACGGTGCCGCGGTGCGGCTTGTACAGGTCGTAGCCGCGCGGGTTGCACTGCAGCCCGCCGTTGATGCAGTGCTCGACCAGCCGCTCGAGCACCTCGGGCTCCCAGGCGTTGAAGAAGTCGTAGTGCCACGACTGGTCGCTACCGCTCGCGAGGTGCACGTCGGAGAGGTCGCCCGACACCGGCCAGGCGATCTTGAACTCGATCATCGGCACCGCGACGGGATGGCTCATCGGGCATTGCCCGTTCACCGGGTACGCCATGTGCGCCCCGTGGCCCATGTGGGCCGACTCCTCGGGCGTGAGGTGCATGCCGTCCCAGCAGGACGGCGCCTGGTAGCGGATGTTCAGCTCGGTGCCCGGGTCGCAGTAGTCGGGGATCTCCCAACTCTTCGAGAGGTCGCCGCACTCCCAGCCCTCGACCGCGCCGGGTGCGGTGCGGAACGAGTCGACCGTGGCCATCATGTCCCCCGCGACGAACCGCAGGCCCTGCGGGAACGGCACGACCTTGGTGTAGTCGTCGATGCCCGACTTGTAGTAGATCGTCATCGGGATGTCGGGCTCGATGGGCGTGTCACCGCGGTAGAGCGCGGGGAACCAGTACGAGGAGTGATCCTGGGGCACCGTGCAGGTCGACGCGGTGTTCGCGAGCAGCGACTCGGTGGTCGTGAACGCGTCGGTCGAGCGGTTGCCGACGAAGGTGTGCAGGTGCGAGGCGCCGGCCCGACCCGGGAACACGATCGGGTCGTCGGGCAGGAAGTGCGAGAACTCGCAGTTCGCCTGGAACTCGTGGTGCGTGACCTCGTCGTTCCACGCCGGCGGGTCTTCGGGGTCGACGACCTCGCCGTCGCCGTAGACCGAGAACTCGAACAGCGAGTAGCCGTAGCCGGTCGCCCGCTCGCTCGCGACGAGCTGCACGTAGCGGCCCGCGCCGAGGAACTCGAGGGTCTGCACGCCGCCGATGCCGTCGGTGACGGTCGCGACCGTGTGCCAGGTCTGCTGGTCGTCCGAGACCTGCACGACGAACGACTTCGCGTACGCGGCCTCCCAGTCGAGCACGACGCGTTCGAGCGGATGACTCGCGCCGAGGTCGATGCGGATCCACTGGTCGTCGGAGGGAAGGCTGGCCCACCGCGTCGCGCGGTCGCCGTCGACGGCGAACCTCGGGCCGAGGTTGCCGGCCTCGGAGGTGGATGCGGCGGTGAGGGCGCCGCGCGAGAGCAGCGTGGCGGGTGCGGCCGCCGCCGCCTGCGCGGCGACGATCGAGGCGGATGCCACGGCGAGCGTGGCGAGCACGGCGAGCGCCGCGGCGAAGGCGCGCGGGCGCCGGACGGCGCTGGTCGGTACCGCGGCGGCGGTGCCGGCGTCTCCGCCCGCGCTCGAGGACGGTGGTGCATGGAATCGAGAGGTCATGCGATGGCTTCCTTGACTCGGAGGCATGGCGAACTCGCGCGTGGTGCGCGGGTTCGAGAGGTCGGCCGAACGGCCTGGGCTCGGGTCGACGTGCTCAGGGCACGCCTGCGACGGAACGCGGTGGTTCCGAAGGGCGGAGTGACGTTGCGCCGGCGGTGGTGCCGGTGCTCCCGGGGCGGAGGCGGGAGAGAGCGCTCCGCCCCGGGGCCGGATCAGTTGGTGCGGTAGATGCCCACCTCGTAGAGCGAGAAGCCCCAGTCGGTGCCCCGCTCGGTGAGATTCAGCCGCACGTAGCGGGCGTTTCCGGCGGCCTGGACGTCGTCGATGCCGCCGTCCCCGCCCGTCACGGTCTGGATCGTCGACCAGTTCGTGCCGTCGTTCGAGGTCTGCACCTCGTACGACTTCGCGAACGCCGACTCCCAGATGAGCTGGATGCGGTCGAACGCCGTGGGCTGGCCGAGGTCGACCTGGACCCACCCGGTCGGCGCCCACTCGCTCGACCACCGCGTCGACTGCTCGCCGTCGAACGCACGGCCGGGCGTGTAGTCGTCGCCCCACACCTGGAAGCTCGACGCGGTGGCCGGCTTGCCGAGCGCCACGTTCGTGCCGTCGATCGCCGGGGCGACCACCCGGAACGACCGGGTCTCGACGCCGACGTTGCCCTGGCCGTCTTCGACGTACACGTACGCCTTCCAGACGCCGAGCTTCTGCGGCGCGGTGATGGTGATGCGGTTTCCCGCGCGCTGGTGCTCGACGAACTGCACGCCGCCGGCGCCGTCGATGTACTTCGAGTTCACGAAGGTGACGTAGTTCAGCGGATCGCCGTCGGGGTCGGTCACGTCGAGCGTGACCGTGAACGGCTCGCCCGCGGTGATGGCCGAGGAGCCGGGGATGTCCATGCCGGTGATGCGCGGCGGCGTGTTGCCGTCGGCTGCCGACCCGTTCCACATGTCGGCGACCGTGTAGTAGCCGAGTCGCTTGTTGCCGCCGGGGATGACGTTGAACCAGACGCCCCCGAAGTCGCCCTCGAGCCCGAAGTGGAAGAACGTCGCCCCGAGTGCCACGCCGTCGTGCTCGCGCAGGCAGCGCCACGAGTCGACGTACGCCTCGCCCTTCTCGAGGTCGGTGGGCTCGTCGGGCACGCCGTTCGCGTCGTCGGGCACCTCCCACTCGCCGGCCGCGCCGCCCTCGGTGACGATGTAGGGCTTGTCGTAGCCGCCGTCGACCCAGGTCTGCTCGATGTTGCAGACGTCGCCGTACGAGTTCACCGACAGCAGGTCGAGCGCCGGGGTGTTGGCCCGGTAGTACGGCCAGGCCCCGGTCCACGCGTCGGTCGAGGTGACCGGATGGTTCGGATCGATCTGCTTGATCGCGAGTGCGACCTCGTTGACATAGGACGCGTACGCGGTGCGCTGGGCCTCGAGCTGGTCGCCCGAGTAGCAGTTCTGCAGGCCGAGCAGCGACTCGTTGCCCACGTTCCACATGAGCGTTGCGGGGTGCGACTTGTACGTGTTCACCCAGTTCAGGATGTCGGCCTTCGTCGTGTCCTTGTAGTTCGCGTCGGTCGTGTAGTCGATGCATCCGCCCGAACCGGGGCCGCCGCCGGGCAGCAGCCAGAAGCCGTTGATGACGCGCACGCCGTACTGGGCAGCGACGTCGAGCAGTTGCACGGTGTCGGCGCCGGTTCCCCAGGTGCGGGTCGTGTTCGCGCCCATGGCGGTGAAGTCGTCCATGTACTCGCCGGCTTCGCCGAACGACGGACCCCACGTGAAGCCCTTGACCGTGTACGGCTTGCCGTCGACCGAGAGGTCCCAGTCGCCGTGACCGCCGGTCACCCGCACCACGCTGGGCTGGGTGAACGGGCCGGGCTGGTTCGGATGCCCCGCATCGACCGGACCGCCGGGTTCGGGATCGGGGTCGGGGCCGGTGGTGCCGTCGCCCGTGGTGCCGAAGACGGCGAACTCCCACAGCGAGTAGCCGTAGCCGTTGGCCCGCTCGGTGCCGAGCAGGCGAACGTAGCGGCCCGCGCCTTCGACATCGAGCGACTCGACACCGCCGGGGCCGCTTGTGGTCGAATAGATCGTCGTCCACCCGCCGGTGCCGCTGTCGGACACCTGGATCTCGTACGAACGTGCGTACGCGCCTTCCCAGCTGAGGTCGACGCGGTCGATCGACGCGCGGGCGCCGAGGTCGACCTGGATCCACTGGGGGTCGCTCCACTGGCTCGCCCAGCGCGTGCCGGGGTCGCCGTCGAACGCGGCGGACGCCGGCGTGTAGTCGGCGTTCTCGACCGACGACGCCGTCGCCGGCTTGCCCTGCGAGAGGTTGGCGGGCGCGGCGGAGGCGGCCGTCACAGGGAGGGCCGCGGTCGTCGCGATGAACACCGCGGCGAGCGCGGTGGCGAGGATCCGGCTGCGGCCGGATCGGGACCGCGCTGAGGCGGTCGGGGTGTGAAGGGTCACGTGCGTTCTCCTTAGGCCGATCGCTCGATCGGCCGGGTCGTCTCGTCATTGAGCAGGACCATCGCTGCACTCGTGATGCGTGGGATAGCGCTCTTACACCAGATCTCCGAGTATTCCCCTCGGTTTTGTCCCCTGTCAAGGGGGCAACGATGCACGCTCCTGCGCCGATTCGGTTCAGCTCGCCGGGTCGACCAGAGGCGTCGCTCGCCCGGAATTCCGCGGATCAGCGCATCGCAGCAGTGCGTCGCCGAAGACTCGCCGGGACATCCGAACGCTTCGCGTCCGCTTCGGATCGCGCTTTCCCGTATCACCCGGAAACCCGGCGCCCCGGTGCCTGTTGCGCATCCCAGTTGGGAACCGTTCCGAGAATCGCTCGCACCTGGTGCGATTCCTCGGGAACCGCGTTCCCCAGCGATGCTAGGTTCGATGAATGGAGAAACCGCACGGCACTCGGGCTCCCACGCTCGACGACGTCGCGCGCGTCGCCGGTGTCTCGCGCGCGACCGTGTCGCGCGCGCTCCGCGACACCAGGCGGGTCGCACCCGAGCTCAAAGAGATCGTCGGCCGAGCCGTCGCCGAAACGGGGTACGTGCCGAACCGGGCCGCGCGTTCGCTCGCGAGCGGGCGCACCGGCACCGTCGTCGTCGCGATCTCGGGCACCGATGCATCGGATGTCACGGGCGCCGAGTACGACCTCTTCGCCGACCCGTTCTTCAGCCGGGTGATCGGCGGGCTCCTCCGCACCCTGCGCACGCTCGACGCGCAGTCGTTGCTGCTGCTGGCCGAGTCCGACGCCGACCGGGCGAACGTGCTCGCGACCGTGCGGCAGGGCGTCGCCGACGGTGCGGTGCTCGTCTCGACGCGCGCCAACGATCCGCTGCCCGGTGCGTTCGCCGATGCCGGCCTGCCCGCGGTCGTGTTCGCCCGCCCGCCGGGCGGCGCGGCCCTCAGCTTCGTCGACGTCTCGAACTACGACGGCGGCCGCCTGGCCGCCGAGCACCTCGTCGCCCGCGGTGCGCGACACGCCGCGCTCATCGCCGGCCCGCTCGACGTGCCGAGCGCCGAATCCCGCGCGCGGGGGTTCCTCGACGCGATGACCCGTCACGGACAGGCGTTCCCGCACGTCGCCGCCGGCGAGTTCACGCTCGAGAGCGGCGAGCGGGCGATGGCCGAGCTGCTCGAGGCCGACCCCGCCGTCGACGCGGTGTTCGCGTCGAACGACCTCATGGCGCTCGGCGCGATCCACGCGTTGCAGGCCGAGGGCCGACGCGTCCCCGAGGACGTCGCCGTGGTCGGCTTCGACGACTCGGTCATCTCGACGATCGCCCGGCCGACGCTCACCACCGTGCGGCAGCCGATCGAGGAGATGGCGGCCGAGATGGCCCGCATGCTCATCGATCAGGTGCGCGACCCCGATCGCGCACCGACCTCGGTGGTCTTCGATCCAGTGCTGGTCACGCGCGGCAGCGCCTGACGGCGCCCGCCTACCCGAGCGCGCCCGCCGACGCCAGCGCCCGGCGCACCAGCACCCCGCGACCGCCCTCGAGCTCGTCGCCGACGGCCGAGCTCGCGGCCTCCGCCGGAGGCATCCAGGTGACCTCGAGCGCGTCCTGGCGCGGCTCGCACGTGCCCGTCACCGGCACCACGTAGACGAGCGACACCGCGTGCTGCCGCTCATCCGAGAACGGCGAGATGCCCGGCATCGGGAAGTACTCGGCGACCGTAGCCGGCACCGGCGAGGCCGGCAGCAGCGGGAACGCCATCGGCCCGAGGTCCTTCTCGAGGTGGCGGAACAGCGCGTCGCGCAGCGTCTCGCCGTACATCACCCGCCCCGAGACGATCGTGCGGGTCATCTCGCCGACGGAGTTCGCGCGCAGCAGCAGCCCGACCTCGGTGATCTGTCCGAGCCCGTCGACCCGCACCGGAACCGCCTCCACATAGAGCAGCGGCAGCCGCCCCCGCACCTGCGCGAGTTCGAGATCGCTCAGCCAGCCCGGGTTCGTCGGCGGCGTCTGCGACGGCTCATCGGGATGCCAGTCGGGATCCGGGGTTCGCACGCTCATGGGTCGATTCTGCCCCACGCCCGTTCGCGCGGCGTGATTCCCGTACGATGCCGTGATGCGCATCGACGACGAGGCCGTGCTGTGGTCGGCCGGTTCCGCCGACCGGATCGGCCGACCGCTCCTACTGCTCCTGCACGGGTACAACTCGCACGAGGGCGACCTGTTCGGGCTCGCGCCGTACCTGCCGCTGCAGCCGGTCATCGCGTCGCTGCGCGCGCCGATCGACGCGGGGTACGGCTTCGCCTGGTTCCCGCTCTTCGATCACGGGGCGGATGCCGCGGCCGAGACCGCTGACGCATCCACCACGGCGATCGTGGACTGCCTCGACCGGGTCGCGCCAGAGGCATCCGGCATCGGCCTCGTCGGGTTCTCGCAGGGCGGGGCGATGGCGCTCGAACTGCTGCGTCGCGATCCCGACCGCTTCGCGTTCGCGGCCGCGCTCGCGGGATTCGTGCTGCCCGCCGAGCGGGCGGGCGATGCGCGCCTCGCCGAGGTGCGTCCGCCGGTGCTGTGGGGCCGCGGGTCGGCCGACGAGGTGATCCCTGCCGACCTCGTCGCGCACACGCAGGTGTGGCTGCCGCAGCACGTCGAGCTCGACGCACGCATCTACGAGGGGCTCGCGCACTCGGTCGACGACCGCGAACTCGGCGATCTCGTGGGCTGGCTGCGGGCGCGCTACGGCTGAACCCGTGCCCTCGTGCCCCCGCGCGGCACTTCACTACACCCACGGCTGCGCCAGTTCGGCGGGTTCTGCGCCACCCCGGATGGCGCAAAGGGCGCCGAAGTGGCGCAGCGGGCGGAATCCTCGCCGCAGGTCAGCGCCCGCGGCCGCCCGACTCGGCCTCGCGCATCGCCGCGCGACCGCGGTCACGGTCGGCGACACGCAGCTTCTCGGCACGCACCTCGGCCTGGGTCGCGCGCTCGCGCACCAGCCACTCGGGCGGCGCCGCGAGCAGTGCCTTGATCTCGGCGGTGGTGAGCGGCTCGGTGATGCCGCCGCGCGCCAGGCCCGAGTTCGAGATGCCGAGCTTCGCGGCGACGACCGGGCGCGGGTGCGGGCCCTCGCGGCGCAACGTCTGCAGCCACTCGGGCGGGTCGGCCTGCAGCGCGTTGTACTCGTCGCGTGTCACGGGGGCCGAACGGAACTCTTCGGGCGTCGCCTCGAGCAGCACCCCGAGCTTCTTCGCCGCGGTCTCGGGCTTCATGGTCTGGGCCTGCTTGCTCACCCTGCCACCGTAGCCGATCGGCCCGATAACCTGATCGGATGGCGCTTCGGCTCGACTACGTGCAGGGCGTGAGCCCCGCGAGATGGCTGCGCGCCTGGGCCGAGCGCCGACCCGACCTTCCGCTCGAGGCGCGGCGCGTCGACGAGCCCGTGCAGCTCGACGCGCTCCGCGCGGGCGAGGCCGACCTCGCGTTCGTGCGGCTTCCCGTCGACGACGACGGCCTGCATCGCATTCCCCTGTGGGACGAAGTGGCCGTCGCCGCGCTGCCGAAGGAGCATCCGCTCGCCGAGGCCGACACGATCACGCTCGCCGATCTCGCCGACGAGCCCGAGGCTCCGGTGCAACCCGACCCCGCGATGACGATGGAGCTCGTCGGCGCCGGCACCGGCTACGCGATCGTGCCGCACTCGCTCGCGCGCCTGCACCACCGCAAGGACGTCGTCGCGGTTCCGGTGACCGACGCCCCGTCCACCCGCATCGCCCTCGTCTGGCGCATCGAGCGCGACGACGCCGACATCCAGGAGTTCGTGGGCGTGGTGCGCGGGCGGTCGGCGCGCAGTTCGCGCGGCGCCGACGGCGCAGAGCAGGCGGATGCCTCGAAGCCCGCGTCGCGCGCCGCCGAGCGGTCGGGCGCGGCGAAGGCGACGAAGCAGGGCGGGGCGAACAAGGCCGGCGCGAAGCATCCGGGTCGGAAGCCCGTTCGCGGATCCGCCGGCCGCAAGCCGAAACGCGGCGGCGGTTCCACGCGGAAGCGCCGCTGAGCCGAGGTTCCGCGATGACCGAGCCGATCGACGCGAGCACACGGTCGTGGGTGCTGCACGTCGACCTCGACCAGTTCATCGCTGCAGTCGAGGTGCTGCGCCGTCCCGAGCTCGCGGGCAAGCCGGTGATCGTCGGCGGGCGGGGCGACCCGTCCGAGCGCGCGGTCGTGTCGACCGCATCGTACGAGGCGCGGGAGTTCGGCGTCGGCTCGGGCATGCCGCTGCGGATCGCGGCGCGCAAGGCCCCCGGCGCGGTGATCCTTCCGGTCGACGCCGAGCGCTACGGCGAGGCATCCGACGTCGTGATGGCGACGCTGCGCGCACAGCCGCGCGCGACCGTGCAGGTGCTGGGCTGGGACGAGGCGTTCGTCGGCGTGCGCACCGATGATCCCGAGCGGTACGCCCGCGACATCCAGGCTGCGGTGCTCGCGGCGACCCGGCTGCACTGCAGCGTCGGCATCGGCGACACGCTCGTTCGGGCGAAGATCGCGACCGGATTCGGCAAGCCGCAGGGGGTGTTCCGGCTCACCCGCGAGAACTGGTTCGAGGTGATGGGAGGCCGGCCCACGATCGACCTGTGGGGCATCGGGTCGAAGGTGTCGCGACGGTTGGCCGGGCTCGGCATCGCAACCGTCGCCGGGCTCGCAGGTGCCGAACTCGACACGCTCGTCGCCGAGTTCGGGCCGCGGATGGGCCCCTGGTATCGCACGCTCGGCCGCGGCGAGGGGGAGCGCGAGGTGGATGACACGCCCTGGGTCGCCCGCGGTCGCAGCCGCGAGACGACCTACCAGCAGGACCTCGCCGACCCCGCGCAGGTCGAGGCCGCGCTCGTCGAGCTCGCCGGCCATGTGCTCGACGACATCGCCGCCGAGGGTCGGCCGGTCGTCGGCCTGACGCTCAAGGTGCGGTACGCGCCGTTCCTGACCAAGACGTACCAGCGCAAGATCCCGGTGACCGGCGACCGCGAAGCGGTGACCGCGGCGCTGCTCGGCCTCGCGTCCGACCGCATCGAGCCGGGCCGGCCGATCCGCCTGCTCGGGGTGCGCGCCGAGATGACGATGCCCGACGAGGCCCGCGAGCCGCACACCCCGACGCGCGGCGGCTGGTGAAGGCCCGCACGCCGACCCTCGACTCCACCGGGGTCGCTCGTGGTCGCTTCGCACGCACCCGAGCGGCAACGAGCGGCCCGCGAGGGCGCGGCGCGTCGGTGCGTCGGTGCGTCGGTGCGCCGGTGCGCCGGTGCGTCGGTGCGTCGGTGCGTCGGTGCGCCGGTGCGTCGGTGCGCCATCGTCCGACGTGCACGGCGCGTCACGCAACTGGCACTCGTCCGCCCGGCGCGGGACGATGGGGGCATGCCCGCCGACCACCGACCCGTGCTGCTCGTCACGGTGCGCCCCGAAGCGGCCGCCGCCGACGCCGAAGCCGAGTCGGTGCGGTTCGCCGCCGACCTGCCCGCCGAGCGGGTCGTGCAGCTGCGCCTCGACCTCGACCCGCTCGACTCGATCGACCTCGACGGATTCGCCTCGGTGGTCGTGGGCGGCAGCCCGTTCAATGTGACGACGCCCGAATCCTCCAAGTCGCCGGTGCAGCGCCGCGTCGAAGCCGACCTGGTGCGGCTGGCCGAGCACGGGCTCGTCCGCGATCTGCCGGTGCTGTTCACCTGCTATGGCATCGGCGTGCTCACGCGCGTGCTCGGCGGCGTCGTCGGCCCCGAATACGGCGAGGCCGTCGGCCCGGTCGCGGTCGCGCTCACCGAGGCGGGCCGCACCGACCCGCTCACCGCCGGGCTGGCCGCGCCGTTCACCGCTCTCGTCGGCCACAAGGAGGCGACGACCGACCTGCCCTCGGGCGCCACACTGCTCGCCGGGTCGTCGACCTGCCCGGTGCAGGTGTATCGCGCGACCGGCTCGCGTGTGTACGCGACCCAGTTCCACCCCGAGGTCACGACCGACTCGTTCAGGGCCCGCGCGACGCTGTACCGCGACTACGGCTACTTCCCGTCGTCCGAGCTCGATGCGATCGCCGAGGTCGTGCGCGGCACGACCGTCACCGAGCCGCTGCGCCTGCTGCAGCGGTTCGTCGAGCTCGCCGCCGAGTAACGCGGCCTCAGCCCGCTCGGCCCGTGGCGGCCTGCGCCGCACCGTCGATCGCGGTCCGCCGCGGGCGCAGCAGCAGCCGCGATCCGACGCCGAGCACCACGCCGACGATCGCGATCCGCAGGTCGAGGAAGAATTCCATCACGAGGAACGTCGGGATGAACGCGAGCACGGCCGCGACGACGACGGCGGCGGCTCCCGGCCGACGCCTGCCCTCGAGGATCGCCGTGGGCACGCGTTCGAAGCGCACCAACCACATCGAGATGCCGAGCACGATCGCTGCGACCACGATGAAGACGATCGGGCGGGTCAGCCACCACGCGACGCTCGCCGGCTCGGGTGCCGCTCCGGGGATGACGAGCGTGAGCCCCATCACGGCGATGATCACGGGCAGGTGCCAGAGGTAGATCGTCATGGCACGGCTGCCGACCACGTAGGCGACCGCCTGCACCGGGCGCGTGCGCATGAACGCGTCGAGGGGGCGGTGCAGCGCCGCGAGCAGCGACGCCTGCGCGATGCCGAGCAGCATGAGCGGCACGGTGGGCGGGTTCAGGTTCACCAGCATGTCGGCGCTGTACCATCCCGCCACGACGGGCGGCGCGATGAGCAGCCACGCACCGGCCGCGAGCGCGACGAGCGTCAGCGCACGGCGGCGGAAGAACCATCCATCGCGGTACCAGAACCCGAGCTGCTGCACGAACAGCCATACGAACAGCAGGTTCACGAGGCCGATATCGACGATGCCGGTCGCGATGCGCGCCAGGTCGACGACGATCGCGCCCGCGGCGAGTACGGCCATCGTCGCCCCCGGGGTGTGCTCGTGCAGTCGGGCCATGAGCGGCACCAGGACCTGGGCGAGCAGGAACGCCGCGAGGAACCACAGCGGCGAGCCCGTGCCCGCGGCCACGTAGGCGAGCATCGCCGGGTCCACGCCGGACGCGGTCGCGGCGCCGATCGCGACGGCGAAGAACACGAACAGCGGCAGCGTCGGCGGCCCGAGCCGCAGCGTGCGCCCCCGCACGAAGTCGACCCAGTCGCCGCCGCGACGCACCAGGCTCCGCCACGCGACCAGCCCCGTGAACCCGCCCGCGACGAAGAAGAGCGGCATGATCTGGCCGATCCAGGTCGCGCCGGCGAACCCCGCCTGGGCTTCGAGCGGGCGCGACATCACGATCGCGCCCGTTGCGTCGAAGCCCACACCGATCATGAGCAGGTGGATGATCACCACCAGCACCACGGCGGTCACGCGCGCGAGGTCGATCACGAGGTCGCGGCCCGCGGGCGCGACTGGTGCGACCGGATGCCTCGACCCGGGCTCGTTCGATACGGGCTCGCCGGAGCCGGACTCGCCGGAGCCGGACTCACTCGGGACGGTCGTCGGTGACCCCACGCGGTTCCTCCGGATGATGCGACGGTCGGGCATCGCCGGCACGGGCGCGGCGTGCACGCAGTCTACGGCCACGCATGGCACGCTCGCCTCGTCAGGATGCGCCGGGTGCGGCGAGCAGTCCCGGGCGATTGCGGCGGCGGACGGATCGGCGTACAACCGATGTGGGAGGGGCACCTCATGTTCACGAGTCCATATGCCGACGTCGATATCCCCGAGGTCCCCGTCTACGACTACGTCTTCGGAACCCTCGCCGATGAGGATCTCGGCCGCGTCGCGCTCATCGACCCCGCAACCGGCGCTGAGACGACCTACGGCACCTTGCGTGCACAGGTCGACGCGTTCGCCGGGGCGCTGGCCGCGCGCGGTGTGACGACCGAGACGGTGCTGGCCATGCTGTGCCCGAACGTTCCGGCGTTCGCCACGGTGTTCCACGGCATCCTGCGTGCGGGCGCCACGGTCACGACGATCAACTCGCTCTATACCGCCGGCGAGATCGAACGGCAGCTGACCGACGCTGCGGCCGCCTGGCTCATCACGGTCAACGCGCTGCTGCCGCAGGCCGCGGCGGCCGCCGCGGCCGCCGGCATCCCCGACGATCAGGTCATCGTGCTCGATGACGCCGCCGGGCACCCCGGCCTGCGCGAACTCCTCGCCGAGGGCCGCCCGGCGCCGGATCCGAGCTTCGACCCGGCCACGCACGCCGCGGTGCTTCCGTACTCGGCGGGCACGACGGGGGTGCCCAAGGGCGTCATGCTCACGCACCGCAATCTCGTCGCAAACGTGCAGCAGGTCCGCCCGGCGTTCGATCTCGAGGCGGGCGACCGCATGCTGGCCGTCCTGCCGTTCTTCCACATCTACGGCATGAGCATCCTGCTGAACTTCCCGCTCAAGCAGCGAGCGACCGTGGTGACGATGCCGAGGTTCGACCTCGTCGAGTTCCTCACGAACATCGAGACGTACCGGTGCACCTACCTCTACATCGCTCCACCGATCGCACTCGCACTGGCGAAGCATCCCATCGTCGACCGATTCGACCTCTCCAGCGCACGCATGGTGGCCTCGGGCGCCGCGCCGCTCGACGGCGAGACCGCCGAACTGGCCGGAAACCGCATCGGAACCCGGCTGCTGCAGGGCTACGGCATGACCGAACTCAGCCCGGTGGCGATCACTCTGCCGGTGGACCGCCCCGACATCCCCCTGAGCTCGGTCGGGGTGATGCTGCCGAACCAGGTCTGCAAGCTCGTCGATCCTGCCACGGGCGCCGACATCGTGGAGTTCGAGGCCGACGGCACGACCCGGCCGGGCGAGCTGTGGGTGAAGGGTCCGAATGTGATGAAGGGCTATCTGAACCGGCCCGACGCCACGGCCGAGACCGTCGATGCCGAAGGATTCCTGCACACCGGCGACATCGCCGTCTACCACGAGAGCGGGTACTTCACGATCGTCGACCGCGCGAAGGAGCTCATCAAGTACAAGGGCTACCAGATCGCACCCGCCGAACTCGAAGCCCTGCTGCTCGGCCACCCCGAGGTGATGGATGCGGCCGTCATCGGCGTGCTCGACGACGACCAGCAGGAGATCCCCAAGGCGTTCATCGTGGCCGCGCCCGGCAGCGCACTGACCGAGGAAGAGATCACGGCGTTCGTCGCCGAGCAGGTCGCGCCGCACAAGAAGGTGCGCCGGGTCGAGTTCATCGACGCTATCCCCAAATCCAGCGCCGGCAAGCTCCTTCGCAAAGACCTTCGCGCGCGGGAGGCCGCCGCCACCTGATGCGGTTCGCCGTCGCGGGCATCACCCGCGACGATCGGCTACTGCCCGCCGCTGACAACCTCTCCCGGTCGCGGCTCGACCGTCGACGAAGCCGGAGGAACCGGCGCGACCACCGTCAGGTACGAGGGAGGATGCCGCAACGACGCGACACCCAGCAGGCGCTCCACCGGCCCGGGGCCGAGCGTACGGTTCCAGATCAGTGCGAACGGCACGCACACGACGAGCACTCCGATCAGGATCCACCACGCGTACGGGCTCTCCCAGTCGCGCCAGAGCGGGTAGAGACGGTCGCTGACGCCGACCTCGATGCCCTGCCACCCGAAGTGCAGGGCGGCGACCCACAGCGGCGTGAGCAGCAGCACGTGGAGCGTGTACACCGACAGCGACAGCATGCCGATGTCGATGAGCGGCCGGCCGAGCTTGGCGGCCCAGAGCCGTACGCGGAACGGTGCGAGATCGAAGGCGAGTGTGGTCACGCCCCACAGCCCCACGGCCGCCGCGGTGGCGAGGCCGGCGGCCGACCACGTCCAGAAGCCGGTCCATCCCGCCGCGGTCTCCAAGGGTCGCAGTACGGTCAACGAGATCACGGCGAGCACCAGTCCGGCGCCGAGCATCACGAAGGTGGGAGCGAGGCGGCCGAACTGAATGCGGTGCAGCAGCACCCCGAGCAGCAGCACGGGCACATAGCCCAGCACCAGGTAGTCCTCGCTCAGTAGCAGCAGCTGGAGGGGCGAGTACGCCATCCAGACGGCCGGGGAGTCCGGCCCGGCGAGCAGCAGTTCGATCGGCAGACGGACGATCGGCCCCACCACGAGCCACGCGACGATCGCGGTGACCAGCCATCTGGTCCGCAGGAACAGGAACGGCGTGGCCAGCACCATCGTCAGCCCCAGGTTCTCGAGCACGACGGGCACACCCGAGAAGTGCAGGCTCAGCAGCACACCCAGCAGGATGATCAGCACCGCGCGCCGCAACCAGGTCTTCACGTAGGCGATACGCGGGCGTTGGGCCGCGCGCGCGAGAGTGATGCCGGCCGACAGGCCCATCACGAGCACGAAGACCCGTGCGTCGAGGACCTCGAAGATGCCTTCGTCGTCGCCGGGGTCGATCGGGAAGTACGCCGCCGAATGGTCGACGATCATGCCCAGAATGGCGAACCCCCGGAGCGCGTCGAGCGACAAGTAGCGCACGCTCTGCATCGTAGAGACGGTGCCGCTCGGGTGTCCAGAGTCGCTGCGGCTCCGCGCGCACCGCAAAACCCCCGCGATCCCAGTGTTTCCACGGGATCTGCGGGGGTTTCAGCTGGCGGTGACGGTGGGATTTGAACCCACGGTAGGGGGTTACCCTACACAACTTTTCGAGAGTTGCACCTTCGGCCGCTCGGACACGTCACCGGGATCGAGTGTAGACGGCGGCGACGGCTCGGCCAAATCGGGCTCGGGCGAATCGGTCGCGGGCGAATCGACGGTCGGCGGGAGTCGCGACATCCGATGTCCGAGGCGCGCGGTACTGTCACCGCATGGCCCGCCCCGCACCGACCTTCCGTTGCTCCGAGTGCGGGTGGTCGACCATCAAATGGGTCGGTCGATGCGGCGAGTGCCAGCAGTGGGGCACCGTCACCGAGGCGGGCGCCGCCGCACCCAGCCGCATGCCGACGGCGATCATCCCCGCGGGCGACCGGCGGGCGCGACCGATCGCCGAGGTCGAGGCCGAGCACACCGCGCACCGGGCCACCGGCATCGGCGAGTTCGACCGGGTGCTCGGCGGCGGCCTGGTCGCGGGCGCCGCGATCCTGCTCTCGGGCGAGCCCGGCGTCGGCAAGTCGACGCTGCTGCTCGAGGTCGCCGCCCGCGTCGCGAGCACCGGGCGGCGCGTGCTCTACGTCAGCGCTGAGGAGTCGGCGGCGCAGGTGCGCCTGCGGGCCGGTCGCACGGGCGCGCTCACGCCCGAACTGTACCTCGCGAGCGAGACCGACCTGGCCACCGTGCTCGGGCACGTCGACGAGGTCTCCCCCGACCTGCTCGTCGTCGACTCGGTGCAGACCGTCGCCAGTTCGCTCTCCGAGGGGCTGCCCGGCCAGCCGAGCCAGGTGCGCGAAGTCGCCTCGACCCTCATCCGCGTCGCGAAAGAGCGCCAGCTTCCGCTGCTCCTCGTCGGCCACGTCACGAAAGACGGCACGATCGCCGGCCCCCGCCTGCTCGAGCACCTGGTCGACGTGGTCTGCCAGTTCGAGGGCGACCGGCAGACGTCGCTGCGATTCGTGCGGGCGCTGAAGAACCGATTCGGCCCCACCGACGAGGTGGGCTGTTTCGAGATGACCGGCGACGGCATCGCCGAGGTTCCCGACCCGTCGGGGCTGTTCCTCAGCCGCTCGCGCACCGCGGTCAGCGGCACCTGCGTCACCGTGGCGCTCGAGGGGCGGCGGGCGCTGCCCGTCGAGGTGCAGGCGCTCGTCGTCGAGACCAAGGCGCCCCAGCCGCGTCGCGTGGTGAACGGGGTCGACCCGTCACGTGTCGCGATGATCCTCGCGGTGCTCGAACGACGCGCGGGCCTGCGGCGCATCGGCGAGCACGACGTCTACGTGTCGACCGTGGGCGGCGTGCGCCTCATCGAGCCGGCCGCCGACCTCGCGATCGCCATCGCCATCGCCTCGGCCGTGCGCGACCGCGCCGTGCCGCACGAGCTCGCCGCATTCGGCGAGATCAGCCTTGCCGGCGAGATCCGCCCGGTCACCGCGGCGAAGCAGCGCGGCGCCGAGGCACGCCGACTCGGGTACACACGATTGCTCGACGTCGACGCGGGCAGCGTGCACGCCGCGGTCGAGCAGGCGATGCGTGCCTCCTCCACGACGCGCGAGCGCGAACTCGACGCGGCGTTCTGAGCGGGGCATCCCGCCGCGCTGCGCCGCCACTGTGCGCATGACGGTGCGCTCCGCCCGAGCCATCCGGTCTGCGCCACTTCGGCGCCGTCCGCGCCAGCGAAGATGGCGCAGGATGCCGCGAACTGGCGCAAAGCGGCAGCGGGGAGCGCGACCGCTGGGCGGGGCAGGTGGCGCGCGCGCCGCGCCGCGCGGACGGCGCAGACGCCACCACCACCGAGGCGGCTACACGTCGAGCGCGCGCAACAGTTCGCTCGGCGACGCCTGCATCGGATGCGGCCCGGCGATGTCGAGAAACACCGTGGTGATCGTCGCCTCGTACCGCTTCAGGAACGTCCGCAACCACGCGGGGCTCTGCAGACCGACGGCCGGAGGCAGGTTCGCGGGCTTGTTCGCCGCATCACTGAACAGCAGCAGCGCGACCTCGCCCGTGTTCGGGTCGCGGTAGGTCCACACTTCGCCGCCGTCGAGCGGGTTGTCGCGCGGCCCCGGTTTGATGAGCGGCACCACGGTGTTGCCGTGGCGCAGTGCGAGCGCGACCGCCGCCATGTCCTGCTTCTCGAGCGCCTCGGCGAGTGCTTGCGAGCGGAACTCGAGGGTCTGCTGCTGCGGCTTCTTTCGCGCCTTGCCTGCCATCCGTCCAGCGTAGCGAGCGTGAAGATGCCACTGCGGCCGCGGTCGATCCCAGGGCCCGGCGGCGTCGCGCGGCCGCGGGGTTCGGCGGTCGCGAACCGTCGGGGGGTGGCATAGCGTGAGACGATGACGAGCCCGACCGAAGACGGCTTCGCGCGCGCGGCGGCTGCCGCGACCACGGTGCCGATGCTTCCCTGCGGCGACGTCGACGAACTGGTCGCATTCTGGACCGAGCTCGGGCTCGAGCTCACCTACCGGCAGCTGCGTCCGAACCCGTACGTCGCGCTCCGAGCCGGTGCCATCGACCTGCACTACTACGGGATGCCCGGCTGGGATCCCGAGGCGAGCCACTCGACCTGCGCCATCGCGGTTCCCGACCCCAGGCCGCTCCACGAGCGGTTCCGCGAAGGTCTGCGCGCCCGCTACGGGCGCATACCGCTCAGCGGGTTCCCCCGCATCACCAGGCCGCGCGAACGCGCGAACAACGGCGGCCTCAGCGGCTTCAGCCTGATCGACCCGGCCGGCAACTGGATCCGGGTGACGCGAGCGGCCGAGTCACCCGTGCGGGCGGGCGACGATGACACCACATCGTGGACGACGACCGCGGAGACCCCGCTCGCGCGGGCCGTCGAGAACGCAGTTGTGGTGGGCGACTCGCACGGCGACGCTCAGCAAGGGCGGAAGATCCTGGTCGGCGCACTCCGGCGCCATGGGGATGCGCCCCCGGCCGATCGGGCGCGTGCGCTCGCATACCTGGTCGAGCTGGCCCTGCGGTTGCACGACACGGATGCCGCGCATCGCGCGCTCGCCGATCTCGAGGGCGTGCCGGCCGACGGCGACGGCGTCGTCCACGCGGCTCTGAGCGAGGCACGGGAGACGCTGGCACAGGCCGACCCACCGGAGGACGCGGGCTCGCGGGCGTGAGGCGTCGGGCGACGATCGGCCGGCGCTCAGAACAGCATGAACTGCTTGCTCGCCTCCGACTCGATGCCGTCCACGCTCACGTCGAGGTGGTAGGACGCTCCCCCGGCGGGCACCGCCTCGCGGGGCTGGTCGCAGGTGTCGGGGCTCGACCGGGTGCGATCCCAGATGATCGGAACCGACGAGCTGATCGGGGTACCGGGGGCGAGCAGCACCTCGGCGTCGACCTGATCGGTCTGGCAGTCGGTCGAGACCCAGTACTGCTCCTCGCCGCTGCGGATGGTGAACACCTGGGCGGTGGTTCCGGCGTTGAGGACGCAGGCGTTCGTGCCGGTGTTCGTGATCGTGACCGACAGCTGCGGCTGCTGGTCGGCCGCGTACTCGGTACGGTCGGTGACCGCCTCGACGAGCACCTGATCGGGTTCGCACGGGTCGCCGTCGGCCGCGGTCGGTTCGGTCGGGATCGCGGTCGCCGGTTCCGTCGACGACGGCGGGGCCTCGGTCTCGTTCGCAGCGGCCGGGCCGCCCTTCGAAGCCGGCTCGCCCTGACTCGCCCCCGGTCGCACCACGATGAGCACGATCGCGACGATCACGGCGACCAGGCCGAGCAGCACGACCAGGCGCCGCCGACGGTAGACCGCGGGCGAGACCCGGCCCTGCGGGGTGCGATTCGTCGACATGTGCACAGGGTACGTCCGAGGTGTGCCCGCCCCGCGCCGCACGCTCGGCGTGCCGAGGCGCCGCCGCCCGTCACGCGTGCTACAGCAGCTTCAGCATGCGCGTGTTGCCGAGCGTGTTCTGCTTCACTCGCGCAAGGTCGAGGAACTCGGCGACGCCCTCGTCGTGCGAGCGCACCAGCTCGGCGTACACGTCGGGGTCGACGGTCTCGTCGCCCATGTCCTGGAACCCGTTGCGCCCGAAGAAGCCCACCTCGAAGGTCAGGCAGAACAGTCGACTGAGTCCGAGCTCGCGCGCGTCGGACTCGAGCGCGGTGAGCAGCGCATGCCCGACCCCGCGGCCGAGCCACAGGTCGGCGACCGCGAGCGTACGCACCTCGCCCAGGTCTTCCCACATCACATGCAGGCCGCCGCAGCCGATCACCTCGCCAGCGGTGGTCTCGGCGACGCGGAACTCCTGCACCGCCCCGTACAGGTCGACCCGCTCCTTGCCGAGCAGGATGCGTCGGGTCACGAGCGGCTCCACGAGGGCGAGGATCGAGGGGATGTCGCTCGTGCGCGCCCGGCGCACCGTGAAGTCGGCCACGCACCGAGTGTAGTCGCGCGGTGTGCGGCCCCTCGAACTGGGGGACCCCAGGCGGCGGCGCCCGAAATAGCATGGCGCAGGTGACCCAAGCACCCGACTCGGCACGCAGTGCGCCGCCGCCGCGCCTGCTCGGGCTCGACGGGTGGCGCGGTCTCGGGGCACTCGGCATCGTGATGGGCCACATTGTCATCTCCACCGTGAACGCCAGCGCCATCTCGGCCGCCTTCACCGCGGTGCAGCCGCTGCACGCGTGCCTGACGATGTTCTTCGTCCTCTCGGGCTTTCTGATCTACCTCCCGTTCGCGTCGGCGCTCGTCTCGGGCCGGCGGCTTCCGCGCACCGGCCGGTTCCTCGCCAACCGGGCGCTTCGCGTCTTCCCCGCGTACCTGGTCATCTTCCTGGTCGTCAACTTCGTCTTCGCGTCGTCCAACACGACGAACGTGCAAGTGGCTGCCGTGGCCGAACAGTCACCGCTGGGCACGATCTCAGATCCGGGCACGCTGGCGGCGAACCTGCTCCTCGTGCAGTCGCTGAGTCCTGACTGGATCAGCACCGGCATCCTCCCGGCCTGGTCGCTCACGTCCGAGCTCGGGTTCTACCTGGCGGTTCCGGTGCTGGCTGCGCTCGGGGTGTTCATCGCGCTTCGCGTCAGGGCTCCGCGTGTCGTCGCGGTCTTCGTGCCTGGCGTGATCCTGCTGGCGCTCGGCCTGGCTGCGAACATCACCCTGGTCGCGTCGTCGGTCGGGCTGGACGCCGACGCGCTCGCCGCGCGCACGTGGGGGCGCACGTGGGAGGCGGTGCTCCTGCACAGCACCATCGGGTGCGCCGACGGCTTCGGCATCGGAGCTCTCGCCGCAGCCGTGCTCGCGATGCTGCAGTCCGGCAAGCTGCGGCTGCCCTCACCAACCGTCGTTCGCGCGTCGTGGGTGATGGTGGCCCTGCTCGCCGCGATCGCGCTCACCTTCCATGTGAACGACCTGGTCTGGGCGTTCACGCTGACGACGGCGGTCGGCTCCGCGATCGCGATGCTGCTGCTCGCGATCGCGCCGGCGGTCGGCGACCCGAGCCGGAACGTGCTGGTCCGGCTGTTCGAATGGCGACCGGCCAGGTTCCTCGGGCTCATCTCGCTGAGCCTCTACCTCTGGCACTACCCGGTGCTGTACTGGGTCCACCAGCACGGACTCCGCATCCACGACTATCCGTCACTGCTCAGCGTCGGCAGCCTGGTCGTCGCGCTCTCGCTCGTCCTGTCGACCGCGACGTACTTCCTCGTCGAAGCGCCGACCTCGCGAGTCCTCCGACGCCGCAGGCCCTCGGCAGGTCCGGAGCTCATCGCCGTGGGTGCGGCGACCGCGCACCCCGCGCGGCCGCAGACCGATGGCCCGGTCGTGCCCGTGGTCGTTCCGCAGGCGAGGCTGATCGGCCGCATGACCGCAGCGTTCCGCCGCGGCACCGCCGCCTGACCGCACGGCCTCCGGCGCAGTCGCACCGAGCCCGCGGACGCGGACGACGCGCACGAGCGAGGGGCGGATGCCACGTGGCATCCGCCCCTCGCTCAGGCAACCGCCGCGCTACTCGCCCGACGCGGCCGCCAGGTCGGGCGTGGCCGAGCCGGTGCCGATCGCGGCCCCGGTGTTGACGCCGACGCCCACGGGCAACGCGCGCTGCGACGTGGTGAACACGAACTCGCCGTTCGTGAAGTCGACGTGCACGTGGTCGCCCGAGTTGAGCTCGCCGTGCAGGATCTTCTCGCTGAGTCGGTCTTCGACCTCGTGCTGCACCGCGCGGCGCAGCGGGCGGGCGCCGAGCGCCGGGTCGAACCCGACCTCGATCAGCCGCTCCTTGGCCGCGGTGGTGAGCTCCACGGTCATGTCGCGGTCGAGCATGCGCTCGGCCAGTCGCTTGATGAACAGGTCGACGATCTGCAGCAGTTCGGGCTTCGAGAGCTGCGGGAACACGATGATCTCGTCGACGCGGTTCAGGAACTCGGGCTTGAAGTGCTTCTTCAGCTCTTCGTTCACCTTCGCGCGCATGAGGTCGTACCCGGTGCGCGAGTCGCCCTCGATCTGGAACCCGACCGGGCCGCCCGAGATGTCCTTCGTGCCGAGGTTCGTGGTCATGATGATCACGGTGTTCTTGAAGTCGACCACGCGGCCCTGACCATCCGTCAGACGCCCCTCCTCCAGGATCTGCAGGAGCGAGTTGAAGATGTCGGGGTGCGCCTTCTCGATCTCGTCGAACAGCACGACGCTGAACGGCTTGCGCCGAACCTTCTCGGTGAGCTGGCCGCCCTCTTCGAAACCGACGAACCCGGGAGGGGCGCCGAACAGCCGAGACACGGTGTGCTTCTCGCCGTATTCGCTCATGTCGAGCGAGATCATCGCGGCCTCGTCGTCGAAGAGGAACTCGGCGAGCGCCTTGGCGAGCTCGGTCTTGCCGACGCCCGTGGGGCCGGCGAAGATGAACGACCCCGAGGGGCGCTTCGGGTCCTTGAGTCCGGCGCGGGTGCGACGGATCGTCTTCGAGAGTGCCGAGATCGCCTCCTCCTGGCCGATGACGCGCTCGTGCAGCGCCTTCTCCATGAAGACCAGGCGCGAGCTCTCCTCTTCGGTGAGCTTGAACACCGGGATGCCGGTGGCCTGGGCGAGCACTTCGGCGATCAGGCCCTCGTCGACGACCGCGGTGGTCGTGACGTCGCCCGACTTCCACTGCTTCTCGAGGCGCAGGCGCTCGCCGAGCAGGTTCTTCTCCTCGTCGCGCAGCGATGCGGCCTTCTCGAAGTCCTGTTCCTCGATCGCCGTCTCCTTCGCGGCGCGGACGACGGCGATCTTCTCGTCGAACTCGCGCAGCTCGGGCGGGCTCGACAGGATCGAGAGGCGCAGGCGTGCGCCGGCCTCGTCGATCAGATCGATGGCCTTGTCGGGCAGGAAGCGGTCGCTGATGTACCGGTCGGCGAGATTCGCCGCCGCGACGATCGCGCCGTCCGTGATCGACACCTTGTGGTGCGCCTCGTAGCGGTCGCGCAGGCCCTTCAGAATGTTGATCGCGTGGGGCAGGCTCGGTTCGGCGACCTGGATCGGCTGGAATCGGCGCTCGAGCGCGGCGTCCTTCTCGAAGTGCTTGCGGTACTCGTCGAGCGTGGTCGCTCCGATGGTCTGCAGCTCGCCGCGGGCGAGCAGCGGCTTCAGGATCGAGGCCGCGTCGATCGCGCCCTCGGCGGCACCGGCACCCACGAGGGTGTGGATCTCGTCGATGAACACGATGATGTCGCCGCGCGTGCGGATCTCTTTCGTGACCTTCTTCAGTCGCTCTTCGAAGTCGCCGCGGTAGCGGGAGCCGGCGATGAGCGAGCCGAGGTCGAGCGAGTAGAGCTGCTTGTCCTTCAGGGTCTCGGGCACCTCGTTCTTCACGATCGCCTGCGCGAGGCCCTCGACGACGGCCGTCTTGCCGACGCCGGGCTCGCCGATCAGGACGGGGTTGTTCTTCGAGCGGCGCGACAGGATCTGCATGACGCGCTCGATCTCTTTCTCGCGCCCGATGACCGGGTCGAGCTTGCCCTCGCGCGCGGCCTGCGTGAGGTTGCGGCCGAACTGGTCGAGGATCTGCGAGCCGCCCTGCGGCTGCTGCTGCTCGTTCGCGCCGACCTGCACCTGCTCTTTGCCCTGGTAGCCCGAGAGCAGCTGGATGACCTGCTGGCGCACGCGGTTGAGGTCGGCGCCCAGCTTCACGAGCACCTGGGCGGCGACGCCCTCGCCCTCGCGGATGAGGCCGAGCAGGATGTGCTCGGTGCCGATGTAGTTGTGGCCGAGCTGCAGCGCTTCGCGCAGGCTCAGCTCGAGGACCTTCTTCGCGCGCGGCGTGAAGGGGATGTGCCCGGTGGGCGGCTGCTGGCCCTGGCCGATGATGTCTTGAACCTGTTCGCGCACCGCGTCGAGCGAGATCCCGAGCGACTCGAGCGCCTTTGCGGCCACGCCCTCACCCTCGTGGATGAGGCCGAGCAGGATGTGCTCGGTGCCGATGTAGTTGTGGTTCAGCATCTTGGCCTCTTCTTGGGCCAGGACGACGACACGACGGGCTCGGTCGGTGAATCTCTCGAACATGCTCAACTCCTCACGACCCCGGTGCGGACGGGGCGTCGTTAGAACGAGCGTAAACATCTCGGCTGCGAGATACGCGGGTGTTCGCCGTGGGCGCAGCGCCGATCGATCAGCGCAGGCCGAGCGAGGCTTGCGGATGTCGCGCCCGGTGTCGTACCGTATCGATCATCGTTACTATCGATTTTCGATATGAAAGGCTGACGGATGTCTCAGACCACGAACCCGTTCCGACTGCGGCCGAGCGACCAGGTGGGCATGTTCCTCACCATCGCGATCGCGGCGGTCGCCATCGGCACGACCGCGTGGATCGCGATCTCGCGGCTCGTCGAGGTGCTGCCGGGCCGTGACGTGCCGGTGCTCGTCCCCTTCATCGGCGAGCCGTCGACCCTGCCCATCGGCCCCGACGGGGCATCCGTCGAGGTCGCCGTCGAGCAGGCCGTCGTGACCGTCCCCTCCCCGGCCATCGCCACGCAGTTCGCGCTCGTGGCCGAGCCCATCGTCGTCGGCTGCTCCATCATCGGCGCGATCGTGCTGCTCGCCCTGCTCGCCTGGAACCTCGCGCGCGGTCGCGCGTTCACGCGGGCGAACACCCGCATCATCTGGTGGGGCTCGGCCGTCGTCACCGGCGGCTGGGTGTTCGGCACGGTCTTCCAGACCATGTCGGTCAACGGTGCACTCTCGGCAGTGAGCGAGTACACCTACGACGGCATCATGTTCTCGACGAACTGGGCGCCGTTCTTCGCCGTGCTGACGCTCGCGGTCATCGGCGCCGCGTTCCAGATCGGCGAGCGCCTCCAGCACGAGGCCGAGGGGCTCGTCTGATGGCGCCCGCCGATCCCGACGAGGCATCCGACGTCCACTGCCGGCTCGACGAGCTGCTCGCCGAACGCGGCATGACCCTCGCGAAGCTCAGCGAACTCGTCGGCGTGACCGTGGTGAACCTCAGCGTGCTGAAGAACGACCGGGCCCGTGCCATCCGCTTCTCGACGCTGCAGGCCATCTGCGACGTGCTCGGCTGCGAGATCGGCGACCTGCTCGTGCTGCGACGCGAGAGGCCGCCGCACCCGACGGGTGCGACGGCCTCCGACGCGGACGAACCGCTCGCGGGTTGACCGCTACTTGACCGGAACCGTCACCTCGGTGTCGGCCACCTGCACGGTGAGCTCTTCGGTGGTGGTGATGTTCATGGGCGTCCAGAAGACGGTGGTGTGCGGCACGAAGTCCATCGTGCACATCCCGTCGCCGTACTCCTTCAGCGAGATCGCGACGGTGTTGCCCTGGCCCTTGGGCTCGACGACCGAGATGCGCTCGCCGATCGGCGCGCACGTCGACGACCCCCACACGGTGACGGCGATCTTGCCGCCCTGCTCGAGCCACATCGCGACCGGCCGGCCGTCGCCGCCCTCCTGCTCGGCCTCGCCCGCACCGCCCTCGTCGTCGCCGGCCGCGTGCTCGACGACGGGCAGCCCCGGGAAGTGCTCGACCGACGAGGTGCCGGGAGCGCACGCGGAGAGGACGAACACGGAGGCGAGCGCGGCCGCGGCGAGCGCGACGCGGCGAACGGAGGTCGAGGATGCCATGCCGACATCGTAGCCCGTGACGCTTCCGCATCGGGGTCGCTCGTCGCCGCCTCAAGCCACTCCAGGCGGCGACGAGCGACCCCGACGGCACGCGGCGCAGGCGTAGCATGCCGCCATGAGCAACCTCGAACGCGACCCCGTCGAACTGCTCTGCCCGCCCGAGCAGCCGACGGCGCCGCTCGTGCGGGTGCTGACACCGCGGGACGTGCCGCTCGGCGGCCCGCGCGCGATGGCCGTGCGACGCACCCTGCCGCAGCGCGGCCGCACCACGATCGGCGCCTGGTGCTTCGCCGACCACTACGGCCCCGACGATGTGGCGCAGACCGGCGGCATGGTGGTTCCGCCGCACCCGCACACCGGCCTGCAGACCGTGAGCTGGCTCTTCGAGGGCGAGATCGAGCACCGCGACTCGACGGGCGTGCACGCGTACGTGCGGCCGGGCGAGGTGAACCTGATGACCGCGGGTCGGGGCATCTCGCACTCCGAGGTGTCGACCGCGGCGACCTCGACCCTGCACGGCGTGCAGCTCTGGGTCGCGCTGCCCGACACCGCCCGCCGCGCGCTGCCGTTCTTCGAGCACGCCGAGACGGTACCCGTCGAGGTCGACGACGCGATCGTGCGGGTGTTCGTCGGGTCGCTGCCGTACGTCGAGCCCGAGGCATCCGTCACCGTGTTCTCGCCGCTGGTCGGCGCCCAGATCGAGCTGCCCGCCGGAGGCGAGGCATGGATCGACCTCGACGAGTCGTTCGAGCACGGCATCCTGGTCGATCGCGGGCCGGTGCGGGTCACCGTGCGCGCGCTCGAGGGCGAAGCGGATGACGCACCCGACGACGCCGACCCGCTGGCCGAGACCGGGCACACCGCGACGCTCGAGTGGAGCGAGCTCGGGTTCGTTCCGGCCGGGCACGACGGCGTGCGGTTGCGGGCGACGGCGGATGCCCCGGTGCGCGTCGTCCTGCTCGGCGGTGCGCCGTTCGGCGAGGAACTCGTGATGTGGTGGAACTTCATCGGCCGCAGCCACGACGAGATCGCCGAGGCCCGGGCGCGCTGGCAGGCCGACGTGATCTCGGGCGGCGAGCCCGACGGGCCGTTCGGCACCGTCGCGGGCTACGACGGCGAACCGCTGCCGGCCCCCGAGCTGCCGACGGTGCGCCTGCGCCCGCGCAGCTGAGGGCGCGCACCGCCGATCGCGGACCGTCGACGACGGCGAAGGCCGCCGCCGACCGGCTGGGGGTCCGGTCGGCGGCGGCCCGTTCACGCGGGGCCCGAGTGGTTACTCGGCTTCGCCCGCGCCCTGCGCCCGGCGCCGTGCGATCAGCACGGCGGCCGCGCCGATCAGCAGCACGCCGGCGCCGATCGCGATCGGCAGGGCGAGCTCCACGCCCGTGCCGGCGAGGCCGCCGGCCGCCGACGAGCCCCCGCCGGCGCCGCCACCGCCGCTGCCGCTGCCGCCGGTACCGCCGGTGCCGCCACCCGTTCCGGGCCCGCCGGGGCCGGGCTCGTTCGGGACCTCCACCTCGACCGGCACGACCGTCAGGTCGTCCCATCCGAGCAGCTCGCCCGACTCGGTGAGCACCGCGACCCGGTGCTCGCCGATCGTGGTGTCCGCCGGGATGGTCGTCTCGTAGCCGTCGCCGACGACCGCGGCCGTGCCGAGCGACACCGGCGTCGAGAAGAGCACGGTCTCGAGAACCGCACCGTCGTGCTCGGCGCCCACGGTCACGCGGATCGTCTCGCCGGGCTCGGCCTTGTCGGGAACGCTGATCGTTCCGCGCACATCATCGGTGAGGTCCTCCTCGATGACCGGCGGCACGACCGCCGCTCCCTCATCGCCCGCGGCCCAGAACAGGCTGCGCGCGATGTCGGGGTAGCTGCCGACGGGGTGGGTGCGGTAGTTCACCGACGTGCCGAGCAGCACGACTCGCGAGCCGGTCGGACCGGTCGCGGAGACCACCGACGCCTTGCCCGCGGCATCCGCCTGGGCGCGACCGTTCGATGCCGCCCAGTGGCCGGCGATGAACGGTGCCTCGCCGGCGTAGGTCTGCTCGACCGCGGCGTTGTCGCCGAGATCGGTGTACCAGACCGCCGGGGAGACGAACGCGGTGTCCTTCGCGTAGGTCGACAGCAGCCCGCCGTCCGCGTCGGAGACCCGCACGATGCCGTTCGACCCGCTCGTACCGCTCGTGGCGGTGACCGCGACGAGTCCGAACGTCGTGGCGAACGATGAGATCGCGGTGCCCTTGCCGACCACGCCCTTGCCCGCGTCCAGGAACTCCTGCACCTTCGCGGCACCGCCGGCGTTGCCGCCGGTGAAGGCGAGATTGGCGCCGATCCAGAGCACGTCGACCTCACCCAGGTCGATCTCGCCCGACGTGATCGACGACGCGCTCAGCAGCCGGATGTCGGTGAAGCCGAGCCGCTGCAGGGTGACGCGGTCGTCCTGGGTGCCGGTGTAGCCGACCACGAGCCGGTCGAGCGCCTGGCTCGGCTCGGTGCGCAGTCGCAGGCCGTCGCTCGCGGTGAACGCGACGCCGTACGCGTCGGCGACCGTCTGCGCCGCCGCCCGGTCGGAGCCGCGGACGATCACGCCGCCGTCTTCGAAGGCCGACACCGCGACGCCCGCGTCGAGCAGGGCGTTGATCGCCTGGTACTCCGCGGCGCCCGCTGTCGCGAGCTCGAGGTAGGCGGCCTCGGGCACCGATCCGGTGGCCGCTGCGGCGTCGACGGCCTCGACCGCGACGGGCAGCGAGGCATCCGTCGTCGAACCCACCGCAACCACGTCGGCGCCCCAGAGCAGCGCGAGGCTCCACGCCGAGATGTCGTACATCGCGGCCGTGCGGTCCGTGATGTCGGTGCCGTCGGCGAGCAGCACGTTCGCCATGCCGCGCAGCGGCTGGTGCATGTCGACGACGTAGCTGCCGGCCGGGTACTCGGCGCCGTCGGCCGAGAACGCCGCGGTCGCCCGCGACACCTCGACGCCGTTCGCGATGAGCTGGTCGACCAGGCGCGCCGCGTCGGTGTCCGAGCGCTGGCCGTCGCCCATCGGGATCACGTAGGCACGCGGGAACTCGGCACGGAACACGTCGCTCTCGTCCCAGATCTCGGCCCACTGGTCGGGGCCGGGCACGGTCGCCGGGTCTGGATCGGCCGGGATCGTGCGCAGTTCCTCACCCGCGGCACCCCGGCGGAAGATCTCGATCTGGTTCTCGAGCAGCGCGTCGGCGTTGGTCGCGACGTAGTCGACCGCGGTCTCGATGACGACCTTCGCGACCTGCACGTTCACGAGCGTGTTCGCCTGGTTCGTCTCGGCATTGTTCGTGCGGCCGAGCGGCAACTCGACGGTGTTCGTGACGGCGCCCTGGTAGGCGATGAACTGCGGCGTGAAGATCGGCGGCCAGTCGTCCCAGCCGGCGCGGATGTCGCGGTAGGGGATCTTGATCTTGCCGGTGTTCTCCGTGGTCGCGTTGCCGTTCGCCGCGAGGTACGTGTTGCCGGGGATGTTCGCCTCGACGACGGCCTGCTCGATGTCGAGCGCCGCCTCGTAGGCGTGCGGCAGGAAGAGGTCGTACTCGTAGTTCTCGCCGTGCGGCGGGCCGCAGGGCTCGATCTGCAGCACGTTGGTGTACCCGTGCAGGTCGACGTAGAAGGTCGGCTGGATCACCCCGGCGAGGTCGCGAATGATGCGGGCCTCGGGCGTCACGCCCGTGATCATGTCGCGGTTCGCATCGAATCCGTCGCCGTTCGCACGCTGGCCGAGCGCGCGCCCGTCGGGGTTGTTCGTGACGGTGAAGTAGATGCGGTAGCCGTCGAGCAGCTCGCCGACTTCCTCGATCGGCGCGGTCGCGAGGTACTCGATGTAGGGCAGCACACCGTCGGTGCCCTCCCACTCGTTGCCGTGGATGTTCGCGTTGAACCAGATGGGCACCTTGTAGCCGGCCATCAGCTCGGCATCGGCGGCCGCTGCGGCCGCGTCGTGCTTGATCTCGCTGCGCCACTCGGCCTGTTGCGCGGTCTGCGCGGGCGTCTCGGGCGCCGTGATCGTCACGAGGTGGATGTCACGGCCGAGCACCGACTGGCCGACGACCTGCACCGAGATGCGGTCGCTCTGCGCCTGCAGCTGATTGAGCCTGGGCGCGATCTCGTGGTACGGCACCGCGCCGCGCGCGATCGAGGCGTCGTCGGGCAGCACGTCGACGGGGGCGAGCACCGTCTGGGCGGGGTAGGACGCCGGTGGTGCGACCAGCGGCGAGATCGGGAAGCTGATGGGCAGCGCGCTCGGGGTCGGCGTGGCCGCCTGCGCTGGCATGACTCCGGTGAACAGCGTGGCTGCGGCGAGCGCAGCCACCCCGGCCCCGGAGACGACGCGTCGGAACGTCATGGATTCTCCAGTTCGATTGCGGGGTGTCACTTGGGGTGCTACCCGGCCTGGATCTGCAGACCTCGGGTGTTCGCGCGTTCGAGCGGGTGGCAGGAAACGCGCGTTTCAACAGTCAATCACGCAGCCAAACTGTGTTGTCACGACTTCTGCGCAGATTTCATGCGTACTTCGGCGAATCGCTGCATCATTGTTGCAAGCATTGTCTCAGCCCGCGCACGCCGATCACCGCCGATCGCGGGCCGGTTTCCGAGCGAGCCTCACGTGGCGGGACGATGCGATGCTATGGAGCGCGTGTTGCAGGAACGTGTCGGCCGCGCGACGATCGCCGCCAGGGTCGCGGGCACCCGGGTCGGGGCCGACGCGCCCGCACCTCGCGGGCGGTGCGCTACTGCAGCGCGCTCGTGAGCCGCGCCAGATTGTCGAGCACCGTCGAGCGCAGCGGCTGCTGCAGCCACTCCTCGAGCGTGAGTTCGCGGCTCTCGCGACGGTACGACGCCTCGACCTCGCGCATCTCTCGCACGAACGAGGCGCCGCGCACGAGCAACGAGACCTCCATGTTCAGCTCGAACGAGCGGATGTCCATGTTGCTCGACCCGATGACCGCGACGTCGTCGTCGATCGAGAAGTGCTTCGAGTGCAGGATGTACGGCGCCCGGTACATGTAGATCTTCACGCCCGCGCGCAGCAGCGCCTCGTAGTACGAGCGCTGCGCGTGGTAGACGAGCGCCTGGTCCCCGATCTCGGAGACGAACAGCTCGACGTGCACGCCGCGCTGGGTCGCGCCGCTGATCGCGTACAGCATCGCCTCGTCGGGCACGAAGTACGGGCTCGTGATGATGACCTGCTCGCGTGCTGCGTACAGGAGCGCGAGGAACAGCTTCAGGTTGTTCTCGTTCGAGAACCCCGGCCCGCTCGGCACGACCTGGCAGTCGAGATCCTGTGCGGCGCCCTCTTGCTCGAACGCCGACACGAACTCCTCACGGCGCGGGGCCTCGCCCGTCTCGAGGTACCAGTCGGTCGCGAAGATCGCATCCAGCCCCGACACGATCGGGCCCTCGACCTTCGCCACGAGCTCCTTCCACTTGAGCCCGCGTCGCAGGTTCGACGGCTTGTTGTAGCTGCGGTCGATGATGTTCTGCGACCCCATGAACCCGACCTCGCCGTCGACGACGAGGATCTTGCGGTGGTTGCGCAGGTCGGGTCGCTGGTACTTGCCCTTGAACGGCTGCACGGGCAGCATGAGCTGCCACTCCACGCCCATCTCGGTGAGCTTCTGCAGGGTCGCGCGGTAGCCCTTCACCCGGTACGAGGCGACGTGGTCGAGCAGCACCCGCACCTCGACGCCGCGCGCGGCGGCCTCGCCCATCGCGTCGAAGAAGTCGGCGGTCGTCTCGTCGTAGGCGAAGATGTAGAACTCCGCGTGCACGTACCGCTCGGCGCCGCGGATCGCGGCGGCCATCGCCGCGAGCGACCCGTCGTAATCGCTGATCAGGCTCGCACTGTTCGAGCCGATGAGCGGCATCGCCCCGAGGTTGCGATTCATGCGCACCACGCCCTCGAACCATGCCGGCCACGACCCGCTGTCGCTGACGCGCTCGACGCCGTGCGTGGACTCGAGGATGTACCGGTTCACCTCGGCCTGCTTCGCGCGGCGCGCCTTCGGCAGCTTCGGGTTGCCGATCAACAGGAAGAACAGCACGCCGATGAACGGGATGAAGAAGATCGCGAGCAGCCACGCCATGCCCGCGGTGGGCCGACGATTGCGCGGCACGACGATGATGGCCGTGACGCGGATCACCAGGTCGAGCGCGATGAGCAGGGCCGCGACGACCAGCGCCGTCGTCTCCCCCGTGCCCCCCATGCCCGGCTAGCTCGCCGGTCGTTCCCGAGCGGCGCGCTTCGCGCGCTCTTCGGCTTCGATCCGGGCGTAGGCGTCGCGCTCGGTGCGATCGGCCCGGAACAGCGCGCGCATCACGAACCAGAAGATGAGCCCGATGAGCACGGTCGGCGCGAGCGACCAGATCGCGTTCGCCCAGAAATCGTCCATAGTCCCCTCAGACTACCTGTGGATGTCTCACTGCCGGATGTCTCACTGCCCGCCGGTGATGATGCCCCACACGCCCGAACCGATCAGGTACAGGCCGATCGCCCCGACGATGATCCAGATCGCGACGCGAGTCGTCGACGGCTTCTTGGGGTCGCGAGGCTCGAGCTCGTCCTTGGGCAGGTAGTCGTTCATGCGGGGCATCCGTTCATGCGAGGCATCCGTGTGGCTGTGGCATCCGCTACTTGACCAGCGGGAAGAGGATGGTCTCGCGGATCCCGAGGCCCGTGATCGCCATGAGCAGCCGGTCGATGCCCATGCCCATGCCGCCCGAGGGCGGCATGCCGAACTCGAGCGCGCGCAGGAACTCCTCGTCGAGGCGCATCGCCTCGGGGTCGCCGCCGGCGGCGAGCTTGGCCTGCTCGACGAACCGCTCGCGCTGCACGACCGGGTCGACGAGCTCGGAGTAGCCCGTCGCGAGCTCGAAGCCGCGGATGTAGAGATCCCACTTCTCGACCACGCCGGGGATGCTGCGGTGCCAGCGCACGAGCGGGGAGGTGTCGAGCGGGAAGTCCATCACGAACGTCGGCGCGACCAGGTGGGCCTTCACGTGGTGCTCCCAGAGCTCTTCGACGTACTTGCCCGGCAGCGGGTGATCGATCTCGATGCCCGCGGCGTCGGCCAGCTCCTTCAGGCGTGCCATCGGCGTCTCGGGGGTGATCTGCACGCCGACCGCGTCGGAGAGCGAGTCGTACATCGAGATGCGCGCCCACTCGCCGCCGAGGTCGTATTCGGTGCCGTCGGCCCAGGTGACCACGTGCGAGCCCGACACCGCGACCGCCGCGTCCTGGACGAGCTGCTGGGTGAGGTCGGCGATGCCGTGGTAGTCGCTGTACGCCTGGTAGGCCTCGAGCATCGCGAACTCGGGCGAGTGCGTCGAGTCGGCACCCTCGTTGCGGAAGTTGCGGTTGATCTCGTAGACCCGCTCGATGCCGCCGACGACGGCGCGCTTCAGGTACAGCTCTGGCGCGATACGCAGGTAGAGCTCGGTGTCGAAGGCGTTCGAGTGCGTCACGAACGGGCGAGCGGATGCCCCGCCGTGCATGACCTGCAGCATCGGGGTCTCGACCTCGATGAACCCGCGGCTTGCGAACGTGGTGCGCAGGCTGGCGTTGACCTTGGCGCGGTCGATGACGTTGCGCCGGGCCTGCTCGCGCGCGATCAGGTCGAGGTAACGGCTGCGCACCCGGGTCTCTTCGCTGAGCTCGTTGTGCAGGTTCGGCAGCGGCAGCACGGCCTTCGCCGCGATGCGCCACTCGCTGACCATGATCGACAGCTCGCCGCGACGGCTCGTGATGACCTCGCCCTCGACGAACACGTGGTCGCCGAGGTCGACGAGCTCCTTCCACGCCTGGAGCGACTCCTCGCCGACCTCGGCGAGCGAGACCATGGCCTGGATGCGGCTGCCGTCGCCCGACTGCAACGTCGCGAAGCACAGCTTGCCGGTGTTGCGCGAGTAGACGACCCGGCCGGCGAGCCCGACCCGCTCGCCCGACTGCTCGTCGACGCCGAGGCCGACGAAGCGGTCGCGCACCTCGGGGATCGTCGACGTGATCGGCAGGCTGACCGGATACGCCCCGCCACCGAGGTCGGCGCCGTCGTTCAGGCGGTCGCGCTTCGCGAGCCGCACGGCCTTCTGCTCGGAGATCTCGGCGGCGATCTCCTCAGCGGTGGGCTCGTCGGCGGCGGCGTTCTGCGTGTCGGCCATGGCTCTCTCTCGTGCGGCGGAAAACAGCATCCCAAGCCTACGCTGCCGACCTCGGCGCGCCTGATCGCGGCCGCCCGAGGCATCCGCAGCACTCGTCGCTCGTCCGGCACCCGCCCGGCCGCGCGCTCAGCCGGCACCCGCCCGGCCGCGCGCTCAGCCCAGCGTGATCGCCGAGTTGTCGATGAGGCGGGTGGTGCCCACACGCGCGGCGACGACGACGATCGCGCGCCCGGTCGCGTCGTCGGCGACGGGCAGGAACGTCTCGGGGTCGACGATCACCAGGTAGTCGGGCTGCACGTCGTGCGCGCCGAAGGCCGCGTCGGCCTCGGCGAGTGCTTCGGCGACGCCGTCGGCGGCGGCGCGCTCGGCGGCGCGGAGCGACTCCGACAGCGCGAGTGCGGCGCGGCGGTCGTCGGCCGAGAGGTAGCGGTTGCGACTCGAGAGGGCCAGCCCGTCGGCCTCGCGCACGGTCGGCACGATCTCGATGCGCAACGGCAGGTCGAGGTCGCGCACCATGCGCTCGACGAGGAACACCTGCTGCGCATCCTTCTGCCCGAACACGGCGACGTCGGGCTGGGCGATATGGAACAGCTTCGACACCACGGTGAGCATGCCGTCGAAGTGCCCCGGGCGCGACGCGCCCTCGTAGAGCGCACCGACCTCGCCGGCGGTCACCAGCGTCGAGACCGGCCCGGTCGGGTACATCTCGGCCGCGCTCGGCGCGAACACCAGCTCGACGCCCAGCCGCTCGAGCGCGGCGACGTCGGCGTCGAGCGTGCGCGGGTAGCGGTCGAGGTCTTCACCGGCGCCGAACTGCAGCGGGTTGACGAAGATCGAGACCACGACGACGTCGGCGAGCTCGTGGGCGCGGCGCACGAGCGCGAAGTGGCCGTCGTGCAGCGCGCCCATGGTGGGCACGAGGGCGACGGATGCTCCGCCGGCACGTCGCTCGGCGAGGATGCCACGCAGTGCGGAGATGGTGTCGACGATGCGGGTCGCGACGGCGGGCGTGGTCACCGGGTACCTCCTGGCGGCCGGTCGGTTCCGGCCTCATCGATGCTACCCGCATCGTCTGGAAGCGGCCCGACCTCGGGCAGCGGTCCGCCGTCATGGCGGGCGAGCGCGTTCTCAACCGTGCTGCGCACGAGTGGCGCGAGCACCGCGCCCGGCCGGGCCACGCCGATCCCGCCGAGGATGCCGCTGGCCTGGTCGACGATCGCGGTCGAGAACGACACCGCGGTCTCGATCGCCTCGGCGTAGGCAGGCCGGTCGGCCTCGGCGACGACGAACGGCTCGCCGCCCATCTCGACGACGAGCGCTTGGGCGATCGGCAGCACGGGTGCCGGCGCGGTGACCGCGAACCAGGTGCCGACGAGTCGCGCCACGTCGATCGTGGTGCCGGTGAAGCTCATCGCGGGGTGCACGGCGAGCGGAATCGCCCCCGCACGGCGCGCGGGCTCGAGCACGTCGGTTCCGTAGCCCGCCGCGGTGTGCAGCACGAGCTGCCCCGGCTGCCACACGCCGGCGGCGGCGAGCCCCGCGACGAGCTGTTCGAGTTCGTCGGCGGGGATGGCGAGCAACACCAGCTCGCTGCGCTCGACCACGTCGGGCACCGCAAGCACCGGCACGCCGGGAAGCATCGCGTCGGCACGGTCGCGGCTGCGTTCGGACACCGCCGCGACGCCGGTGATCGCGTGCCCCGCGCCGCCCAGCGCCGCGGCGAGCACCGCGCCGACCCGGCCGGCGCCGATCGCGCCGACGCCCAGACGCCCCGCCCGCTCAGGCACCCGAGACTCCCGCCTCGCCGACCGCGGCCTCGCCGGCGCCGGCCTCGCCGACCCCGGCCTCGCCGACCCCGGCCTCGCCGACCTCCGCCTCAGACGATCGCGCAGGGTCGGCGGCTCCGATCGCCGCGAGGCCCCAGTGGTGCGAGGTGTCGCCGGCAGCCCGCACGATCGCCTCGCCCGCCAGGTGCGCCCACGCGCGCTCGGCCGCCACGGCGTCGAGCACGGGCACCCGCGGCGTGATCGGGCCCATCACGGTGTGCAGCCGAATCGTCGCGAGGCGCAGCATCCGTCGCAGCGGTCCGTCGCTCACCGCAACCGACTGCAGCCGTGCGAGCGGCACCAGCACAAGGCTGCGCGAGAGCACGCCGCGACGCAGCGCCGCGACCCCCTCGCGCTCGGCCCAGCCGATGCGCCGCCACGAGAACGGGTGCAGCCAGGCTGCGCGGCGCGGCGCGGGCTCGAAGCCGCCGTCGTCGCCGCGCCCGGTGAGCCCTGCGGGCACGAGCGCGTCGAGCGCGCCCGGCTCGCCCGGCAGCATGAGCGCCAGCACCCGACGCACGTCGTCGGCGGTGCCGACCGGCAGCACGATGGTGCGAGTCTGCGACTCGGCGTTCGCACTGATCGACTGCCCGGCGAGGTTGACGCGCACGCTCCACCAGCCGAACGGTCGCCACAGGATCCACTGCGACGCCTCGATCGCGTGCACGCGCCCCGGCGGAATGGTTCGGTTCGCCGTCGACAGCAGGCCGTGCCCGATGCGTACGCCGTCGGGCGTTCCGGCGATCGAGTACCGCAGCGACTTCGTGATCTGCGACCAGGCGTAGCTGGCCAGGCCGATCACGCCCGGCACGATCGAGAACCAGATCCAGAACCAGCCGTTGATCGTGCCGGCGACGATGAGCGCGATCATGAGGATGAGCCAGATCGTCCATCCGCCGAGCAGGGTCGAGCCGATCACCCGCCCGATCGGCAGGTGCACGACCGACTCGGGCGGGGCGAGGGCGGGGTCGAGCTCGGGGGCCAGGAACTCGTCGACACGCCGGTTGAGCAGGTCGGCCGTGCGCGATCGGGCGGATGCCTCGGTGCCCGCGTGCCCCGCGGCATCCGTCGTGGCATCCGCATCGGCCGCTGCGCTCAGCCCGGCCGCGGCGCCCGGCCCTGCCGCACCCGGGCCGCGCGCGCCGCCCGCGCCCGCCGCCGCGCGCGCGGCGCGCGCACCCGACGAGAGCCGCAGGATGTCGGCGCGCAGCCCGTCGGCGAGCGCCGAGCCGAGATACGCCAGCTGCACGTTGCCCGACTGCCCGGCGACCGACACGTCGAGCTTCGCCGCGCCGAACAGCCGCGCGAACAGCGGCCGGGTCACGTTGATGCCCTGGATGCGGTCGAGTCGCGCGCTGCGGTGCGATCGGAACAGGATGCCGCTGCGCACCTCGACCGCCTCGTCGGTGATGCGGAACGAGTGGAACCGCCACGACAGCCAGAACCCCGCGATGATCGCGACGAGCACGACCACGAGCCCCAGCAGCGCCCACCCGAGCCATCCGTGCGACACGATGCCGCCGATCGGGTCGTTCGCCCAGTCGTTGCGCCAATCGCCGAACCCGGTGTCGAACGCGTCGTCGGCGTCGGGCGAGAAGACCGGGATGAGGAATTCGGCGAGCCGCTCGCGGAGGTTCGCGATCACGATGCCGAGCACCGCGAGGAACGCGAGGCCGCCGCGCAGCAGCGGGCTGGCCGGGTGCAGCCGATGCCACTCGCCGTCGGCGAGGCCCGTCGACGCGCGCGCGATGCCCGTCTCGCCGGTCACAGTCCGGCCCGGCGCGACTCGGCGAGCTCGACGAGGTGGTCGCGCAGCCGGTCGGCCTCGTCGGCCGGCAGACCGGGCACGGTCACCGCGGTCGCGGCGGCCGCGGTGACGAACTTCAGATCGGCGAGGCCGAGCGCGCGGGCGACCGGCCCCCGGGTGATGTCGACGAGCTGCATGCGGCCGTACGGCACCGCCACCTGCCGGTGGAACATGATGCCGCGGCGGAACAGCAGGTCGTCTTCGCGCAGCCGGTAGCCGATCGAGCGCACCCGGCGGGGCTCGAACGCGATGCCCACGATCGCCACGACGGCCAGCGCGAGCGCCGCCCACAGCCCCCATGCCCAACCGAGCACGCTCCACATGACGAGCAGCGCCGCGACCGCGATGACGGTGCCGATGAGCGAGCCGATCACCTCGACGACGATGTACTTCGGCGAGACGCGTCGCCAGTCGGCGTCGACGTGGTCGAGCGCGTCGGCCGGCGCCTCGGCCGGCGCCTCGGCCGGCGCCTCGGTGGCGGCGCGCTCGGGCAGGGCGCGTTCGGGCAGGGCCGGCTCGGATGCCTCGGGCTCGACGTCGTGCTCGGGCGCATCAGGCATTCGCGTGGGTCTCCTTCTGGGCTTCGGGGTCGTCGGGCGGGAGGGTGCAGCACCACTCGGCGACCAGGCCGCCCGCGAGCAGGAGTGCGGCTCCGGCGGCGGTCGCGACGGCGAGCCAGACGTTGCCGAGGCCCGGCACCACCACCCGAGTGAGCAGGAACAGCGCGATGCCGCCGGCGACGCCGATCACGAGCGCGCCGCTCACGCTGCACGCCTTGGCCAGCGCGGCGACCCGCATCGCGTGGAACGGATCGATGCGGCGCTTCGACGTGCCCTTCACCGCACGCCGGATCGGCCAGGCGACGAGCACGACGATGACGCCGATGCCGGCGAGCGTGACGGCGAGGGAGATGGGCGGCACGAGCGCGGGGCGGCCGGCCGTGACGATGCTGAGATCGAGCAGGTAGCCCGCGACGAGTCCGCCGAGGGCGAAGGCGACGAGGGTCGACGGATGGGTGCGCTTCATCGCCGCACCACCTCGTCGTCGGCCTGCGCACGCAGCACGGCGATCGGCCCCCGGCCGGCGAGCACCGCGTCGGGCTCGACGTCGAGCCACGGCTGCAGCACGAACGCGCGCTGCCAGGCTCGCGGGTGCGGCAGCGTGAGCCGCTCGTCGTCGACCTGGAGCCCGTCGACGTCGATCAGGTCGAGGTCGAGCGTACGATCGCCCCAGCGTTCAGCGTCGGGGCTGCGGTCGCGACCGTGCGCGGCCTCAATCTCGAGCAGTCGCTCGAGCAGCACGAGCGGTGCGAGCTCGACCTCGAGCACGACCACGCCGTTCAGGTACCCGGGCGCCTCGTGGTCGACCCCGTCGAGCTTGATCGCCGCCGACTCGTACACCGGCGACACGGCGACCAGCCGCACGCCCGGAGTGTCGGCGAGCTCGCGCACCGCTCGATCGATCGTCGCCTCGCGGTCGCCGAGGTTCGCGCCGTACGCCACCACCGCGCGGCTCATGCGCGCCCCCGCACGACGGTGACCGAGACATCCTCGAACGGAACGCCGATGGGCGCGCCCGGCTTGTGCACCGTGACCTCGACCTGCTGCACCGCGTCGTGGGCGAGCACGACCGCGGCGACGCGCTCGGCAACCGTCTCGATCAGGTCGACCGGGTCGCGCCGCACCGCGGCGACGACCTCCTCGGCGAGCACGCCGTAGTGCACGGTCTCGCCCAGCGCGTCGCCGGCCGCAGCCGGCGCGAGATCGACGAAGGCGACCACGTCGACGACGAACTCCTGCCCGTCGCGCCGCTCGAAGTCGAAGACCCCGTGGTGGGCGTGCACGCGCAGCCCGGTGAGGGTGATGCGATCGCGCAGGTCAGCCACGTCGACCACTCTGCCATGCACCGAGCACGTCGAGCGCTCGTCTCGTGGCGACCACATCGTGCACGCGCACCGCCCACGCGCCCTGCTGCGCCGCGAGCACGCTGATCACCGCGGTGGGCAGGTCGCGTTCGTCGATGGATGCCTCGTCGGGAAGCATCGCGCCCAGGAACCGCTTGCGCGACGCGCCGACGAGCACCGGGAACCCGAGCGCCTGCAGTTCGTCGAGCCGGCCGAGGAGTTGCCAGTTCTGGTCGCCGCGCTTGGCGAACCCGAGGCCCGGGTCGAGCACGATGCGCCCGGGATCGACCCCGGCTGCGACCAGCGCGTCGACGCGGACAGCGAGCTCGTCGCGCACCTCGCGGGCGACGTCGTCGTACTCGGCGAGCCGGTCCATGCGGTCGGAGTGCCCACGCCAGTGCATGGCGACGTACGTCGCGCCCGACGCTGCCGCGATCTCGGCCATCGCCGCGTCGGCCAGGCCGGCGGACACGTCGTTGATGATCGAGGCCCCCGCCTCGACGGCGGCCGCGGCGGTCGCAGCGCGCATCGTGTCGACGCTGACCCGTATGCTCCGGCCCGCGAGTTCGCGGATGACCGGCACCACCCGGCGCAACTCCTCGTCGGGGTCGACGCGGGCCGCGCCCGGACGCGTCGACTCGCCGCCGACGTCGACGAGGTCGGCGCCCTGCTCGACGAGCTCGAGCCCGTGCGCGATCGCGGCGTCGGCGTCGAACCACCGGCCGCCGTCGCTGAACGAGTCGGGGGTGACGTTCACCACGCCCATCACGAGCATCGGCGTGCCCGCCGCCGACGCGGGCGCCGCGGCATCCGGCGCTGGCTCACTCATCTGCGGAGCCCGCGCCGATGAGTGCGATGATCTCGGCCCTCGCGGCCGGCTCCGAGAGCGCACCGCGGCTCGCGACGGTGACCGTCGAGCTGTGCTGCTGCCGCGCGCCCCGGGTCGTCACGCAGCGGTGCTGCGCGTCGAGCACCACGAGCACCCCGCGCGCGCCGAGACCCGCCTGCAGGGTGTCGGCGATCTCCTCCGTCAGGCGTTCCTGCAGCTGCGGCCGGCGGGCGAGCGTGTCGACGACCGCCGGGATCCGCCCGAGCCCCACCACCCGGTCGCCCGGCACGTAGGCGACATGCGCACGCCCCACGAACGGCAGCAGATGATGCTCGCACACCGAACGGAAGTCGAGATCGCGCAGCACCACCGCCTCGCCCGTGGCTGCAGCGCCGCCGTCGTTCTCGCCGACGGGCACGCTCTCGGCGAGGTGACTCAGCGGGTCGATCGCCAAACCGCCGAAGAAGTCGGCGTAGGCCTCGCCGACACGCTCGGGCGTGCGCTCGAGCCCCGGGCGATCGGGATCCTCGCCGATCGCGAGCAGGATCTCGCGAACGGCCCGTGCGATGCGCTCGACGTCGACGTCGGCCATGCCATCGGTCACGCCGTGGCCGGTCGCGGCTTCTGCCGCGGCGAGCGCGCCGGCGTCTTCTGCTCGGTGGGGGTGTCGCCCGAGTCGACGCCGCCGTCGACCATGCCGCCGTCGATCGGCAGCTTGTCGGCCGGGAACGTGATCGGCGGCACATCCGAGACCGGGCGCTTGTCGCTCGAGAGCCACAGCGGGCGCTCGGGCAACTTCTTCACGTCCTTGAAGATCTCGGCGATCTGGTTGTGGTCGAGGGTCTCCTGTTCGAGGAGCTCGGCGGCCAGCTTGTCGAGGATGTCGCGGTTGTCGTTGAGCACCTGCCAGGCCTCGTCGTGCGCCTGCTCGATGAGCGTGCGCACCTCGGCGTCGACCTTCTCGGCGATCTCTTCCGAGTAGTCGCGCTGGTGGCCCATGTCGCGACCGAGGAACACCTCGCCCTGCGACTGGCCGAGCTTGACCGCGCCGACGTTCGCCGACATGCCGTACTCGGTGACCATCTTGCGCGCGGTCGCCGTGGCCTTCTCGATGTCATTCGAGGCGCCCGTCGAGGGGTCGTGGAACACGATCTCCTCAGCGACGCGGCCGCCCATCGCATAGGTGAGCTGGTCGAGCAGCTCGTTGCGGGTGACCGAGTACTTGTCTTCGAGCGGCAGCACCATCGTGTAGCCGAGTGCACGGCCCCGCGGCAGGATCGTGATCTTGGTGACCGGGTCGGTGTAGTTCATCGCCGCCGCAGCGAGGGCGTGGCCGCCCTCGTGGTAGGCGGTGATGAGCTTCTCCTTGTCTTTCATGACCCGCGAGCGGCGCTGGGGGCCCGCGATCACGCGGTCGACGGCCTCGTCGAGGGCGCGATTGTCGATGAGCTGCGCGTTGCTGCGTGCCGTCAGCAGCGCGGCCTCGTTCAGCACGTTCGCCAGGTCGGCGCCGGTGAAGCCCGGCGTCTTGCGCGCGAGCACCTCGAGGTCGACGCCCTTGGCGAGGGGCTTGCCCTTCGAGTGCACCTCGAGGATCTTCTGCCGACCCTTGAGGTCGGGCGCATCGACGCCGATCTGCCGGTCGAAGCGGCCGGGGCGCAGCAGCGCCGGATCGAGGATGTCGGGGCGGTTCGTCGCGGCGATGAGGATCACGTTCGTCTTCGGGTCGAAGCCGTCCATCTCGACGAGCAGCTGGTTCAGGGTCTGCTCGCGTTCGTCGTGCCCGCCGCCGAGGCCGGCGCCGCGGTGACGTCCGACCGCGTCGATCTCGTCGACGAAGATGATGGCCGGCGCGTTCTGTTTGGCCTGGTCGAACAGGTCGCGCACGCGGGACGCGCCGACGCCGACGAACATCTCGACGAAGTCGGAACCCGAGATCGAGTAGAACGGCACGCCCGCCTCACCCGCGACCGCGCGGGCGAGCAGCGTCTTGCCGGTGCCGGGAGGGCCGTACAGCAGCACGCCCTTCGGGATGCGCGCGCCCACGGCCTGGAACTTGGCCGGGTCCTTCAGGAAGTCCTTGATCTCGTGCAGCTCTTCGATCGCCTCGTCGGCGCCGGCGACGTCGTCGAAGGTGACCTTGGGGCTCTCTTTCGAGACGAGCTTCGCGCGCGACTTGCCGAACTGCATGACCCGGTTGCCGCCGCCCTGCATGCCCGAGAGCATGATCCAGAAGAAGAGGCCGATGAGCACGAGGGGCAGCAGGATGCCGAGCATCGAGAGGAACCAGTTCGGCTGCGGCACCTCGTCGTTGAAACCGTCGCTCGGCTTCGCGGCGTCGACCGCCGCGACGACGTCGGCGCCGCGCGGCGTCACGTAGTAGAACTGCACCTGCTTGCCGAACTCGTCGTCGGCCTCTTTCAGCGTGAGGTCGACCCGGTTCTCGCCGTCGACGATCTTGACGGCGGCGACCTTGCCGTCGTCGAGGAACGCGAGGCCCTCCTGGGTGGAGACCTGCTTGAATCCCGACGCGGTGATCAGGCTGGAGCCGATCCAGACCGCGACGATCGCGAGCAGAATGTAGATGATCGGCCCGCGCAGGATCTTCTTCATGTTCATGGTCTTGCAAGGCTACCGTCGCGTACCCGAGCGGCACCTGTCTGTTCGCTGTGGGCTCAGCTGCAGCCGTGACCGCTCAGCTGTAGACGTGCGGCGCGAGGATCGCGACATCCCGCAGGTTGCGATACCGCTCGGCGTAGTCGAGGCCGTACCCGACGACGAACTGGTTCGGGATGTCGAAGCCCACGTATTTCACGTCGACCTCGACCTTGGCGGCATCGGGCTTGCGCAGCAGGGCGCAGATCTCGACCGTCGCGGCACCCCGCGACTCGAGGTTCTCGCGCAGCCAGCTCAGGGTGAGGCCCGAGTCGATGATGTCCTCGGCGATGAGCACGTGCCGACCGGTGAGGTCGGTGTCGAGGTCCTTCAGGATGCGCACGACACCGCTCGACTTCGTGCCGGCACCGTAGCTGGACACGGCCATCCAGTCCATCTGCACGTGACTGCGCAGCTCGCGCGCGAGGTCGGCCATGACCATGACCGCGCCTTTCAGCACGCCGACGAGCAGGATGTCGCGACCCTCGTAGTCGGCCTCGATCCGGCGAGCGAGCTCGGCGAGCTTCGCGTGGACCTCGGCTTCGGTGACGAGCACTTCGGTCAGGTCGGCCTCGATCTCGCGCGCGTCCATTCGCGATCCCTCTCTCTCCAGCGGTCGGATGCCACGAGCCTACGCCGCCCGCAGCATCCGATCTCGGTGCTGCCCCTGATCCGATGCCCTCGTTATCCGGAGGACGCTGTCCGCACAGGTGCTCCCGCACCCGGCACATCCCTCCCACCGACACGCAGAAGGAGCACGACATGCGCATTCCCGACATCCCCATTCAGCATCTCGAGATCGATCCGAAGGTCTTCGACGGCCTGCCCGACATCACGGCGCTGCTGTACGACGAGCCGATCCTGATCGCGAGCGACACCGCCGCCAAGCCGGCGATCACGGCGGTCAACCGCGCGAAGGCGCCCGACATCGGCGTCGCGATCCGCGCGAAGGGCGCGGTGCTCGTCGACGGCCCGCTCATCGTCGACGGAACCGTCACCGCCCTGCGGCTCGGCGGCCAGGCCGCCGCCGAACTCGACGGCCTGCACGCCGACATCGCCGCCGCGCGCTCGGAGCTCGCCGCGCTGCGCTCGGAGCTCGACTCGGTGAAGCGGTTCCTGCGCGACACGTCGCAGCGCTACGGGGCGCACACCTCGGGGTACTTCGTCTGAGCCCGATCTCGGTGCTGTCCCTGATCCGCCGGCCGCGGCATCCGGAGGACGCTGTCCGCACGGGCGAAGGACGCCCGGCGCACCCCGCGCGAAGAAGGAGTGGATCATGTCGGACCCCGTCCCGGTCGACCGCCGCAAGAAGCTGCCGAACCTCGAGCTCAGCGACGACGCCCGCCTCGACCAGTTGGAGCGCTACCTCGACGACCTCAGGCGACTGCACGAGCTGCGCGACTGGGCGACCACGACCGGTCAGACGGTCGCGGATCACGACGACCGCCTGAACGAGCTGACGACCAGACTCGACGAGCTCGTCGCGAAGGTCGACCACGTGGCGTGGGAGCTCCTCGCGGTGAAACGGGTCATCCTGGGGGGTCAGCTGCACAGCGCGGCGAGCTTCTTCGACCCGAACGATCCGATCCCGCCGGCGGACGCCTTCAACCACGACGCCTGATCGGCACCGTCCTGCCCCGCGTCACCTCAGTGGTCGTGGGGCAGGACCTCGGTCGACCCGGTGGTCGAGAGCACGACGTGCGCTCCCGCCCGAGTGGCGCGGACACCGGCCGGCAGATCGATCGGCCCCTGACCGTGCCAGTCGGTCACGAGTCGGGCCACCTCGAGGGTCTGGGTGCGGCTGAGGGCGACCCCGAACTCGCTGTGCACCACGTGCCGGATGACCCGCTGGCGGATCGCCGCCGGGTTGGCGGCGAGCCATCCGGCGCTGATCGCGATGCCCGCCTCGGCGGGCGCGCAGACCTCTTCGATGAACTCGTCGATCTGGTCGTCGAACGCCTGCTCGTCCTCGCGGAGCTGCTCGGCCGTGCGCCCGAGCGCCTCGGCGATGCCGGGGCCGAGCTCAGCCTCGAGCACCGGCAGCACGCGCTCGCGTACGCGCACGCGCGCGTACGCGGAGTCGGAGTTGTGCGGGTCGTCCCACGGGTCGAGCCCCGCGTCGAGGCACGCCTGACGGGTCGTCGCACGGCGGATGCCGAGCAGCGGCCGCGCGTACCGGCCGCTCGCGGGCGCCATGCCCGAAAGGCTCGCCGCCCCCGATCCGCGCGCGAGCCCGAGCAGCACCGTCTCGGCCTGGTCGTCGAGCGTGTGGCCGAGCAGCACGAGGGCCGCCCCCGTCTCGTCGGCGGCCGCATCGAGGGCGGCGTAGCGGGCGGCGCGGGCGGACGCCTCGGGGCCGTCGCCTCCCGCCGCGTCGACGTCGACCCGGCGCACGAGCACGGGATCGAGCCCCAGTTCGCGCGCCTGTGCGGCGGCCCGTGCCGCGACCTCGGCCGAGGCATCCTGCAGTCCGTGGTCGACGATCACCGCGCCGGCGCGCCATCCGCCCCGGGGCGCCTCGAAAGCCGTGGCGGCTGCGAGCGCGAGCGAGTCCGCCCCGCCCGACAGCGCGACGAGCGCGAGCGGCGCGTTGGACGGGGGCGCCGCCGCCGCACCGGTGCGCGACGGAGGAGTCTCGGGCGACACGCCGGGTGCGACCCCCGCGGGTTCGGCGTGTCGGCCCGAATCTCCTACGCCGTGACCCGCGGGCAGGTGGAGGGCGGCCCTCACGGCGCGACGAATGTCGGCGATCGGCGGCGTCAAGCGCGGGCGGCGTGGGCTCGAGGCATCCGCGCGCTGCTCGGAAGGCTGGTCGGAAGGCATCGGGGTAACCTTATTCCGCCGATCGCGCGCCCGTTCCCGGGCGGCCGGCGAGACTTCCACGTTCTGAAGGAGCACATCATCATGGGCGAGTACACCGCCGTCATCGAGATCCCCAAGGGGAGCCGCAACAAGTACGAGGTCGACCACGAGACCGGCCGCGTCTTCCTCGACCGCGTGCTCTACACGACCTTCGTGTACCCGACCGACTACGGCTTCTTCGAGCACACGCTCGGCGACGACGGCGACCCGCTCGACGTGCTCGTGCTGCTCGACTACCCGCTGTTCCCGGGCGTGGGCGTGAAGGTGCGCCCGGTCGGCGTGTTCCACATGACCGACGACGGCGGCGGCGACGCGAAGGTCATCGCGGTGCTCGCCGGCGACCCCCGGTGGAACCACATCCAGGACGTGAACGACATCCCCGAGTACACCCGCAAGGAGATCGAGCACTTCTTCGAGCACTACAAGGACCTCGAGCCCGGCAAGTGGGTCAAGACCGAGGGCTGGGCCGACGCGGCCGAGGCCGAGCGCCTGATCCAGAAGGCGATCGAGGCGTACGTGCCGCCCGCCGGTCACTGACGTCGCGCTTCCCGAGGGGGCGAGCCCGTGCGGCTCGCCCCCTCGGCGTCTCCGCCGGCGCGCCCCACGCCCACGCCGCCGCGGGGACGCTCGTCGTCGCTTCGAGCGCGATCGAACGGCAACACACGTCCCCGGCGCGCCCCACGCCCGCCGCGGGGACGCTCGTCGTCGCTTCGAGCGCGATCAAGCGGCAACACGCGTCCCCGGCGCGCCCCACGCCCGCCGCGGGGACGCTCGTCGTCGCTTCCAGCGCGATCAAGCGGCAACACGCGTCCCCGGCGCGTCGGGTCGGCAGGAGGGCGAGCCGGTGTCGCGGGTCAGGCCGCGGGGCGCGCCGCGGCCGCCGGTGAGCCCCAGATGAAGTAGTCGCGCACTGGCACTCCCTCGCGCGGCGCCTCGAGGATGCGCCCGCCGCCGAGGTAGATCGCGACGTGGTAGTAGTCGCCTCCGCCTCCCCAGAACAGCAGGTCGCCGCGCTGGATCTGCCCGAGCGGCACCGCCTTGCCCTGCCCCGCGAGGGTGCGGTACTGCGCGGTCGCACTGTGCGGCCCGATCCAGATGCCCGCCGACCCGTACGCCTGCATCGTGAGGCCCGAGCAGTCCCACACGTCGGGTCCGGCGCCGCCGAGCACGTACGGCTCGCCGAGTTGGGCGCTCGCGTAGGCGATCGCCGCCTCCACGGCCGATCCGTCGGGCGGCGCGGGCGCCGGGTCGGGCGCAGGGGCGGGGCCGGATGCTCCGCCCGACGTCGGCGGATTCGCGGCCTGCTCGGCGGCTGCAGCTGCCGCTGCCGCCTCCGCTGCCGCCGCTGCCGCGGCTGCCTCCGCCTGCTCACGCGCGATGCCCTCGGCACGCTGCCGCTCGAGGTCGGCGGTGGTGTCCTTCAACGAGGCGAGCTGGGCGTACAACTCGGTCGAACGACGCGCGGCCTCCGCCACCGCGGCGGCCGCGGCATCCGCCGCCGCGCGTGCCTCGGTGGCGCGCTGCTCGGCCGCCGCCGCGAGCCGTTTGCGCTCGGACGCAGCGCGGTCGGCCTGCCTGCGCAGCGACTCGGCACTGTTGCGGTCGGCCGTCGCCTGCTCTGAGATCGTCTGCGACCGGGAGCCGAGCTGGGCCGCCATGCCGAGCTGCTGCAGCAGTTCCTCTGGATCGCCCGAGAAGGCCAGCTCGGCGCCGAGATCGGTGCCCGCCGAGCGCGCCAGGTGGGCGGCGAGCAGCCCCGCTCTCATGCGCGAGATCTCGGCGACGGCCTCGGCCTCGCCCGCCCGCTTGGCGAGCACGCGTTCGCGTTCGACCTGCGCGTCCCGCGCGATCACGGCATTGCGCCATGCCTCGTCGGCGATCTGCGAGGCCTGGATCGCGGCATCCGCCTGCTGTTGCAACCCGGCCAACAGCTCACCCAGCCGGGCGATCTCGGCCTGCTTGGTCTGCTCGTTCTGCTTGGCCTGCTCGATCTCGGCCCACGACGGGTAGTCGTCGGCCACGGCGGGCCCAGCACCGCCGACGACCGCGACCGACGCGGTCACCGCGCCGATCGCGACGGTCGAGAAGACCGTCGCCGGCTTCACCCGCGACACGGGTCGAGTTCGATTCGGTTCGGTCATCGCCGATCCCCCTTCCGGCGAACGGATGCGCGAGGCATCCGCCATGGATCTTGCTGGTGTGGACGCTGGATCCGAGGCCCCCACCTCAGAAGTAGATGCCCCGATCGGCCATGAACGAGATCGGGTTGATGCGGCCGCCGCCCTCCCACACCTCGAAGTGCAGGTGGCACCCCGTCGACGCCCCCGTGGTGCCGGAGGAGGCGATGTTCTGCCCCGCGTCGACCCACTGCCCGACACCCACGAACGTGCCGCCGGGGCGGATGTGCGCGTACCCCGTCCAGATGCCGCCGCCGTGGTCGATCTGCACGTAGTTGCCGTACGTGCCCGACCAGCCCGCGAACCGGACGATGCCGCTGTTCGCCGCATAGATGGGTGCGGAGCATCCGGTGCCCAGATCGACCGCGTAGTGGAACGAACCCGAGCAGCCCCCTCCCGAGCAGATCGAGCCGCGCGCGCCGTACCCGGATGTGATGTAACCACCGGCCGGTCGCGCCCAACCCGAGCTCGCGACCACGCCGGGCGAACCCGAGCGCATCGCCTCCTCCATTCGGCGGCGCTCCTCCTCCTTGCGGATGCGCTCGCCCTCTTCGTACGCGGCGGTCGTCTTGGCCTCGGTGTCCTGCAGGAACTTCAGCTGCTGGTCGAGTTCGATCTTCTTCTGCTGCGACTCGGCGAGCGCCGCCTCGGCGGCCGCCTGCGCTTCGAGCGCGGCCTGCAGGGCCTCTTCGGCGGCGATGCGCAGCTGCTCGCGCTCGCCGCGAGCGACCTCGGCCTGAGCGCCCAGCGATCGCGCGGTGTTCGACTTCTCTTGCGCACGACGGTAGACCGTCGACGTGCGCTCGACCATCTTGTCCATGTTGCCGAGCCGACTCAGCAGCTCGTCGGTCGCCTTCGCGTCGCCCTGATCGAGCACCAGGTTCATCGTGAGGTCGTTGCCGCCCGTGCGGTAGAGCTGCGCCGCGACCTGCCCCGCGTTGCGCTTGGCGGTGTCGGCCTCGGCGGCCGACGCGTCGGCCTGGGCCTGGATCTCGTCGGCCCGCCGCACCGCATCGTCGTACTTCTGCTGCGCGACGATGAGCTCGTCGGTGCGCCGCTCCGCCTCGGCGCGCGTCGCCGCGACGTTCTGCTCGAGCTGCACGAGCAGCGCCTTGATCTGCTCGACTGCGGCCGCGGCCGCGGCGGTATTCGCTTTCGCCGCCTGCAGTTCGTCCCACGTCGGGTAGGTCGCCGCGTGCGCCGGCGGCGCGGCCGGCTGCAGGATGGGCAGCGTGATCGCGAGCGCGACGATCGCAAGGGCGGCGACGGTCCGGCGGGCAGAGCCGGGGCGGATGCCGCGGAGCCGGCGTTCGCCGTGGGGCCGGCGTTCGCCGTGGGGCCGGCGTTCGCCGTAGGGCCGCGCCGCGTCGTGCCGCGCGCCGGTGCGCGGGCGGAACAAAGCGGTTCGGTCCATGGTTCCCCGTCCGCGCGGAAGTCCCCCGCGCCTCGTGTCGTGCAGGCGGTCGCTGCCCACGATAGGCACGGGCGTCGCGTGATCCGGGCATTCGCGTCGCGCGTGGCGCGAACGGTGCCGCCCGCAGCATCCACCGCGACTGCTCGCTCGGCGCGGCGCGCGCGACCCCCTCGATTCGCACCAATCTCCGATCGAGTGGGCAGAGAACGCGCGAAGCCGGGTGCGAACTGCGCGTGCTCTCCCCGCTCGATTCACTCGGGCGAGGAGCGGTCGGGTGCGGAAATGCGCGGGTCGCGGCATCCGGTCGCCCTCGTTTTGGAATCTCGTCTCGTTACCCGTATGCTTTTCTCTCGGTGGTTCTGCCAGGCAAGAACCTCCGGCCCCATCGTTTAGCGGCCTAGGACACCGCCCTTTCACGGCGGCAGCACGGGTTCGAATCCCGTTGGGGTCACGCCGAACGGTGAGTACAATTGAATAGCTTCTTTACGAGGCCCTGTGGCGCAGTTGGTTAGCGTGCCGCCCTGTCACGGCGGAGGTCGCGGGTTCAAGTCCCGTCAGGGTCGCTCAGGCGACAAGCCCTTTCCCTTGGTTGAGAGAAGGGGCTTTCTCCTTATCGAGGCATCTTTCTCGTGCAGTTCTGCGAAGCGGATGCCCCGGGCTCTGTAGCTCAGTTGGTAGAGCGTTCGACTGAAAATCGAAAGGTCACCGGATCGATGCCGGTCGGAGCCACAGTCAAAACCCCCGGTTCACCGGGGGTTTTTTCGTGTTAGCGGGACATTCCGCGAGGCCGTCGGTGAGGCTGTGCCATTAATGTGCCATTAACGGTTCGCCTGGTTCGGCGTTGTGCCATTTCTGGTTCTGGGCCGGCGGTCTTCGCGGTGCGCTTGTCGGCGTTCCGGCCGATACTTCTGTCGGTGCTCTTGCCCGTGCTTTCGTCGGCTCGCTTGAGCGCATCGTTCAACGCGGCGCCGGCTCGGATCGCGACGCCTTCCCGAGCGCGTGAGTAGCGCTCGGTGACCTGCAGGCTCGAGTGTCCGAGGGTCGCCTGCACGTCGGGCGCGGTGGCGCCGGCGTCGAACAGGATCGTCGCGAACGTGTGCCGCAGGTCGTGGATGCGCAGGTCGGGTCGGCCGATCACCTCGCGCAGCGCCTCCCAGCCCACCGCGCGGCGGGCGTTGTGGTTGGTAAGTCGCCCGCCGTCGGGTCCGTCGAACAGCAGGTCGCTCCCCCGCTTGCCCCGCGCGGCGGCTTCGGCGTACGGACGCAGCGCGTCGATCAGCGGGACATCCCGTGACTTGTGGCTCTTGGGCGACTGCTCGATGAGCTCGCCGCGCATGCCCGGGCTCAGCGAGCGGCTGACGCGGATGACGCCGCGCCCGAAGTCGACGTCGCCGACGCGCAGTGCCGTCGCCTCCCCCGCGCGCATGCCCGTGTAGACGAGGGCGGCGAAGTAGCGGCGGTAGACGCCGTCGGGAATGAGGTCGAGCAAGGTGGCGATTTGCTCGAGCGTGAGCGCACGCGACACCGGCGAGATCGACTCGCGCATGCTCGGCCGCTTCACCTCGCGGGCCGGATTGTAGTCGATGAACCGCGAACGGCGAGCACCGTCGAGCAGTCGGGAGAGCACCGCGAGTGCGTCGTTCTTGGCGGATGCCCCGCCCGACCAGGCAACCATCGCCGACTCGATCATGGGCGAGGTGATCTCATCGAGCCGGTGCCGGCCGAGACTCGGCTTCACGCGGAGCCGCCAGGCAACGCCGTAGCTGCGCGCCGTCGCCGGGCGGATCGACGACTCGATCGCAGGCCAGTACGTGTCGTACCACTGGTCGAGCGTCATCGACCCGTTCGGGTTGCGGCCGGCCACCATCTTCGCGAGCTCGCGTTTGGCCTCGGCGAGGGTGAGGAAGGTGCGCGAGCGCTCGGCGGCGCCACCTTCGACGCTCGGGGCGACGACGCGGATCTGGTAGCGCTGGCGGTCGGCGCGCCAGCGGATGCCCTCGGGCAGCGGCCGGCCCGTGCGCGGATCGACGCGCGACGGGGTGTCTTTCGTCGGCCGCCCAGCCATCAGTGTTCCGTTCCACCCCGCGCGAGCAGCTCGTCGATCGTGTCGGCACTCCAGAGCAGGTGCTTGCCCATGCGCGCGTCGGGCTCGGGGATAAGCCCGTCGTGGCGCAGCTTGTCGAAGCTCGAGACCGGGATGCGACAACGCTCGGCCGCCTCTACTCGGCTCAGATACTCGACCCTCCACGCGGTGTCGGCCATAACGCTCCCCCTCGACTCATCGGCCGCCGGCTGGCATCTCGTGCATGCCGACCCACGCGCGGCTATTTGCAAGTACCTGAGATTATCACCGCACATGGGTTTCGGCAAGTATCTGAGTTGTGTGGCTAGACTCGTGCCATGGACCTACCCGAGTCCCCCTGGTGGGCGGACCAGTCTCGAGACGGACTCCTCGTCGCAGACGACCTCCCCGAAGAGTGGTACCTGCATCTCCACTTCCCGGGCGACCGAGGTGACGACCCGTCGCTCGAGATCGACGAACTGCTCGGCTACGACCGGTGGATGACCGCGCCGAATGAGCAGTACCGCGTTTCCGTGGCCGACCAGAACGAGACGATCGACGGCCGCTGGCGATGGATCGAACACATTCCGACGCACACACGCGTGATGATCCGCCTGCAGCGCCAGACGTTCGCCGTACCGGAGGAAGTGCGCATCACCGGTGTCATCTACCTTCCTTGGCGAGGCGGCCAACCGATCACCAGCCAACTCCTCCGCGAGTTGCCGACCGCCCGCATCGAGGCCGCGATCAACAAGCGGCTGTTCGCGATGAAGCGCACCGAGACGAGATCCGGCGGCAAGATCGTGCTGCCGTCAGGCCACAAGATCAGCGAGCGCGACCTGCTCAACCCGATCGGCGACCCGAAGAAGACGCCCGACTTCTACGAGCTGGTCGCCCTGCAGCACGGCCAGCTCTCCCGGAAGAACGACAGGAACCCGAGCGCGACGATGTCGGAGATCAACGGCGTCGCCCTGTCGACTGCCCAGGGTTGGATCACGAAGGCCCGCGACCGAGGGCTCCTGCCGCCCGGGAGGCGCGGACGCGCCGGCTAGCGAGACGAAACATTTCCAGATTCATGAGACGCAGGGACTAACTTGGGTCGCTTCCTCGATGTCGGTCGCGTGCAGACTCCTGCCCACGCGACACGACCCTGGCTCAATACGCTTTTATCCAGCAAATTTGGATACGCCGGTAGTGTTTCGGGCACGGCGTTCGGCATCAGGGGCGTAGCTCAACCAGCTCCTTCACCATCTGGGACAGGCCCTACATTGGAATTGAGCTTTCGCACTCGGCACCTTCGCGAGTTTTGTATCCATCCGCAGGTCGACGCACTTGGGCCGGATGATGTAATTGACCTCCAGGCACGCCTTGCCGAGCTGCTGGCTGCTGACACCTTGGGCGAGATCCCGATCGGCGTTAAGGTGTTCCCGGAGGATCCGGCGAAGGTGTGTGTCGAAATCAATGAGCGGTGGCACCTTCTGGCACGGTTGATGCAACTTCAGAGCAACGGGGCCACTGACGATGGGGTGGGCCTGGATCAGTATCGAATCCGCTTGGATGAGCTCAAGCCCACGGAGGAAGCGTGACTACTGCCGTTAGCACCTTCGAACCACGTTGGGCCTCGACGCCAGGCGACTCCATCCGGGCGATCTTGGAGCGGCGCGGCTGGACAGCAGACGACCTTGCAGATGAGCTCGGAATCGGCGACCCTGCAACTCGTCGCCTGATCCAAGGTGAAACGGAAATATCCGAGGATCTCGCTTCGAAGCTTGCAGCGTGCTTGGGAGGCTCGGCCAAGTTCTGGCTGACCCGCGAGCGACAGTATCGCGAGAGCCTGTTCTGGCTGTCTGCCGACCAACTCGCTCAGCAGATGCCGATCGCCCAAATGGTGCAGTTGGGCTGGATCGCGAAGAGCGAGTCTTGGCGCGAACAAGCGAAGCTGGGTCTTGAGTTCCTCGACGTTGAGAATGCCGAGGAGGGCGCAGCCCTCGTAGCACAGGCGAGTAGCAACACTCACTATCGCGCGTCAGACACGTTCTCCTCAGATGCTGTCACCCTTGCGGTCTGGCTCAGGAAAGCGCAGCTTGAAGCAGCTCAACTCGATGTCGCCGATTGGTCGGCGCAGGAGTTGCGGGCCCAGCTAGACAAGATTCGAGCGCTCACGAAAGAAGCCGATCCAGCGGTGTTCGTGCCAGCACTTCAGAGGATCGCGGGCCGCGCTGGCGTGGCAGTCGTGGTCGTCCGCCCTCCAAAGGGAGCTGCTCTGAGCGGAGCAGCGCTCACAGGAATGGGCGGCCGACGCATAATCGCACTGACCGCCAGACATCTAAGCGATGATCATTTCTGGTTCACGGTGTTTCACGAGATCGCACACCTCCTCCTACATGGTGCAGAGGAGACCTTCATCGACGACTTTGGTGTTGGTGCAGATGCCGCTGGTAGTGCTGCGATCGAAGAGGAAGCGGATAGCTTCGCGCGGGATGCTTTGGTGCCGCGCGGCACCGGGCAGCTCCACGGACTCACCGGGCGCGGTCCCACTAAACGTGACGTACTTCGACTGGCTTCCCGAGCGGGGGTCGCTCCGGGCATAGTCATCGGTCAGCTTCAGCATGCTGGCGTGCTCCAGTTCAACCAGCTCAATACTCTAAAGCGACGCTATAAGTGGGATGGATCTAGCCTGAGAACCTGAGGTACTTGCTCGGGCTCTTCTGCCAATTGCATACGGCATCCTCCATTACATCGGGCGGAAGTCCGGTCAAGTTTGAGAATTCGCGCAACGCCTCCTGCGCTTGCCGCGCACTCAGGCTGTGGGTGCCTTCTTCTTCGAGCAGAAGTCGAGCACCTGCGAGAGGGCCAGTGGCTCCCACAAGATACGAATGCGGTGGCGCAATATCAGCGAGCCCCAGTTTCTTCAGCGTCATGAGGTAGTCAAATCGACCGATGCGCCCCAGCCGTTTGACGTCGCCGAGCGACTTGTACATAGCCTCAAATCGCGACTCTGGTGTCGCTGCATCAAAGGTGGAAAGCCTGGCCTCGTGATCATCACCGGCGTCATGCACCCAATTGATGTAGCTTTCGAAAGCCTCACCTGTTCCAGTCGGCGTCCAAGCCTTCAGGCTTTCATACTTGCGATGGTTGCCGAACCCGTGGGGGCCTGGGGATCGTCGCAGCTCCTCCTGGTGGTCGTCGAGCCAGAATCTGAAAGACGTGATGTCATTCGACGTACGCTCCCATGTCCAGGGCTCGGCTCCAAGTGCCCCGTAGACGTCTCGAACGTAGCGCCAGCCTGCTCTGCGGTGTCGGCCAAAATGCACGAAAAGATAAGCCAGCCAGATGGCCTCGTCGAGATCTCCTCGGTCCCGATGGATGATCGATGCTTTGACGGGGTCGAACGCATCGTCATGCGGGTCACCGCTCGCGGCGCTCAATGGGCGCGACTGGAGCAAGCCAAAGTAGCGAACCCGCTGCTCCGAATCGATGATCTGCTCGATCAACGCTTCCCTATGTTCGGGTTCAGATATCCCGGGCAATGGTCCGACCTGGGCTTCATATAGATCGATCGCGGCTGAGATTCGCCGCGCATCTTCAACGTAGTTTCGTCGCACTCAGTGCTTATCCAATCGTGCATGCTTATCAGTGATGTAGATGGCGTAGAACTCGTCGTCCAGACTCTCTCGAATACGGACAAAGTCAGACTCGGACGTTGCACGGTGCGCGAGCAGCAACCTTCCGAGGTCGTCCCAGTATGGATGCGTGCCGAAATCTGCAGGCCCGGGAGCTTTCGAGTCTCCACTCCTAATCTGCTCTTCAACGCCGAGCAGCCATCGCAAGCCACCTTCGGGATCCTCTTTAGGCATCGCCGGCATGGGCTTCAGGTGGTGCCAACCTTCTTCTAAAAACTCGGTGGCCGCAGCAGCGTCCGAATCGTACAGATGAAGACTCCCGACGAAATGCATGTAGGTCCCAACCTCGGTGCCGAGGCACCTTGCGACCACTTCTTGAATCATCGTGAATGCAAAGACATCGTGGGGCAATCCACGGTACGCATCATTGGAGCGCATCGTGACGGCCAGGTGCAGCGCTTGGTCACGGAGAAAGAACTGGAGCGTTGTGGTGCATGGAATGTCCTTCTGATTCGACAGGTCCGAATGCTCGAACAGTTGGATTACGGCCTGGCGGCTGTCTTGCTTGCTACGCAGCCGCTTTACTACCTCCATCAGGCGTTGACCATCTCCGAACAACCGAGGCCCGTACGCGCCCTCCACCCTGCCCGCAACCGCAAACCTCTCGTACATCGGGATGTAGTGGACGATCGGAGCAACCTCATCCGTCCCCGATAGGTACCAGAGCCACTCCCCGAGAGCGCTAAAGATCGGGCTGCGCCGCTGACTTCGGCTAAGTCGAGCAAGCGGGTTTCGTAGCTCGATTGCCGCGCCGAGCTGCTCAAGTGCGGACCCTTTGCTCGGCGCGATCTGCTTACCTGACTCGAGGAGGTGTTTAAACACCACCTGCAGGACGTCGTCGAGCGAGTCCTCCTCGACCAGTAGCATTCCGGCGCCTCCTTCCTTCCGGAGCTTAGAGCAGCATCAACCCTTCGCGAGCTTGAACACGGCCCAGCAGGCTCGCGTGTCTAGAGTGGCTTCATGGCAGCCGCCCACAACGAACTACAAGTCGTGGCCGCAATAATCATGCGCGAGCATGAGGTTCTTGCTTGCCGTCGGAACCCCGACAAAACCTTCGGTGGGAAATGGGAGTTCCCTGGCGGCAAACTCGAGCCTGGCGAGTCGCTCCGCGAGGCGCTTGTCCGCGAGATACACGAAGAGCTCGACGTTTTGATTGAGGTCGGCGACGAACTAACAAGTGACGTCACGACCACCGATGGGCTGGTAATCAAGCTCACCTGCTTTCGGGCGTCGCTAAAGGCGAGAGCACCAGAGCGAAGTACCGATCACGACGCCTTGACTTGGGTTTCGATTTCATCCCTGCCCGGACTCGACTGGGCCCCAGCTGATTGGCCAGCCGTCCGCGTACTGCAGTCAACGGAAGCCGCAAACTAGATTTCGGCAAGCCGCCGAGTTGCCGAACCGAATCCGAACTCTTCAGAGCGTTACTACCTTGTATTCGCAGTTCCCGCGACGCACCGCGCGGAACGAAACGATCTCGCCCGCAGAGAACGACCAATGCAACACCCGGAGTGAATGGACGTATGCTACCGTAGGTAGTTGCAAGAACCTGAGGTAGCTCGGAGGAAGGCGATGCGTGGTGGAGTGATCCTGTACCGGGGTTCCGGGGCCGACGCGCGCCGATACCTCGAGTCCGATCGCTCCCGCGCCGACGACTACTACCTCGAAGGCGGCACGGCACTGGCCGAGTTCTCCGTCGTCGACGGCAACGGAGACCTGATCGGCGAAGGCGCACTCACTCCAGGCCAGTACGCGCAATGGGTCGACTGGATCAACCCGCTCACCGGCGAATCGATGGGCACGCCCGGCCCAGAATCCTGCGGCCGCGTTCTCACGGGACTCGGCCTCCTCCATCACCCAGGGCGGGCAGTTCGGCGGGGCGACACGAGGCGGCGGTGCGAGCCGGCCCGAGAAGCGCGTGCTCGAGAGGTCCATGGATCCCCAGAACAGCTGCACGGGGCTCGCCTTGCCGGCGAACCCGGCACGCCAGCGGGCGAACACCCGCTCGACCCGCAGCAGCTGCTGCCAGAACGTGTGCGCGGCGGAGGCGTCGTAGGCGCGATCAGAGGTGTCCTCGGCGAACGGGATCGCCGGAGACACCTCGTTGGGTCGTGCCGAGATCGTGCACGGCACCCCGAGTCGGGCGCACGCCTGTGTCACGTGCGCGAAGAAGTCGGCGACCGATCGCGGGCGCAAGGCGATTGTTTCGGTGCTGCCATCGCCAGTCCGCAGCACCAGCACCTGGTCGACGAAGTCGAACTCCGCATCGAACGGCCGGTCGAGCGCGTGCATGAGCCGGGTGCGCAGACCGCGGGCACTCACTTCATAGGCGACGTTCCACCAGTGGTTGACGAGCACCGTCGACGCCAGCTCGACCTTGCCGACGACCTGCAACCAGAGGTGCAGTGTTTCGCGCGTGGCGGTCCAGTCGTCGACCCTCAGCGCCGGCCAGGCAGCGACATCGGCATCCATGTGGCGAGGCTACTCCGCGACGCCTGCGCGTCGGCTACCGCTCATCCATCGGGTGGATTTGTACTCGCGCAGTGGCACAAGTTGTGTTAGACATATGACACAACAGCCCAGATCGATCGGATGCCTCGTATGCCCTACGACAGGATCGCCTCGCTCAGCCCATTCGACTTCTTGACCTTCGCGTTCTCGTTGCCACTGTTCTCCCTCGTGGTCGCGGCAGTCGTGACCGGGATCGTGCTCATCGTCGCCCGGGCGCGCGAGGATCGCCGGCAGCGCACGCCGATGACATCGCTCGCCGTGGAGTCGGTCGCGGTGGGCTACCGGCGCGAGCACCTCGCGGTGGGTATCGGGGCGATCTTGGTGATCGTCGGGTTCGCGATTGAGAACGTGGTGCGCGGGTACATGCTGAACTTGGTCGACATCGTCGAGTGGTGGCAGTACGCCACTCCGGTGTTCGTCGCGACCCTCTCCCTCACCGTCGCGCTCGTCCTCATCGTGTTCCGGGGCTCCGCTCCGCCGGAACAGCCGGTCTTGTCGGTCGCCCGTCGCACGTGGACCACGTTCATCCCGAGGGCTGGTCTTCTCGGCGCATCGGTGACCCTTGCTGTTCTCCTCACGACGACCATCGCGGCCGGCATGGCGTCGTCCGCGGATGATCGCGGCCGATACATCTACGTCGAGATCGCCGTCCCGAACGAGGAGGCAATCGGTCCGCTCCGGCCCTGGTTCTACGGGTGGTCGTTCGGGGTACCGGTCCTCGTCTGCGCGGCCGCGCTGGTCGTGGTGGCGTGGGCAACGCTGCGAGCGAACGCGATCCGGTCGTTCCGGCGCCCCGAGACCGTGAGTGCCGAGCAGGCGGCTCGGGTTCAGATCGCGTCGGGAGTCGTCCGCATCGCGACGGGCGGGATGCTGCTCGCACTCGCCGGCGCCTGGCGGTTCATCGGCCGGTCGGGCAGTTTCTCGCAGCTGACCGTCGGGGATGCGCAGGGCGAAACCTACGAGGCGTCATGGCGGTACTCGGAGTTCGCCGCCGCGGGCGGTCTGCTGGCCCCGGCCCTCGAGATCACCGCATTCATCCTCCTTCTGCTCGTTGCGAGTCGCATCGGGCGCTCGACGTCGCGACACCGAACGGCGGCCCCTGTCGAACACCTCCCCAACCCCGAGGCCGTGCGATGACCGCCCAATCGATCGTGCCCCCGGTCGATGAGACGAGCCCGATGCTCGGCATCTACCGCCAGTTCCGCGGCCTCATCGTCTCGGGGCAGCTCGGCGCGGGCGAACGGCTGCCCACCGTTCGCCAGACCGCCAGCGATCTCGGCGTCGCGCCCGGCACCGCAGCCAAGGCGTACAAGATGCTCGAACGCGACGGACTCGTCGTGACCCGCACCGCCGCAGGAACCCGCGTCGCCGCCGAGGCCGCGGTACTGCCGGGCGCGGTCGTGCGACGCATCCGCGAACTCATCGCCGAGGCCGAGGCCGCCGACGCGAACCCCGAGGACGTCATCGATGTGCTCCGCCTCGCATGGCAGTCAGCGCGCACGCCCACCGCCTGAGGCAGCCTCGGGGCAGATCGGTCATGCGGGATGCGTCCACCTCGCGGTTCCCGGCGCGACCGCACGACGGGCAGGACTCACGGCACGTACGGCTGCGACCAGAAATCGGCACGAATGCTCAGAAGCCGCGCCCCGGGTTCGGCCCAGAGAGCGACCAACCGAGGCGATGTTCGGGGTGCCGGCTCCTCGACAGCACCGCTGCCCCCGGCCATGATCGACCACATGGCGTCGTCCACCGCATCGGCCGCTAGCGGCCCGCCCACCGCCGCCTCGGTGCGGCGGCAGCTCGAGGCATCCGTCTCGCTCGCCGAGCGCGAGAGGACGATGAAGCGCATGGCGGATGCCTCGATTCCCGTGCTGGGGGTGCGCATGGGCACCGTGTTCGAGATCGCGAAGGCGAACGTCGGGATGCCGCTCGACGAGGTCGACCGGATGCTCGACGACGATACCTACGAGGTGCGGGTCGCCGCGGTGAGCGTCCTCGACTTCAGGGCACGGCAGCGGCGCACGACCGACGCCGACCGGCGGGCGATGTTCGAGCTGTGGATGCGGCGGCTCGACCGCATCGACACGTGGGACCTCATCGACCGCGCGGCACCGCGCGTGATCGGCTGGTACCTGCTCGACAAGCCGCGCGACCCGCTGTTCGCGCTCGCGCGCGACGACGAGTGGTGGCATCGTCGCACGGCGATCACCGCGGCGTTCTGGATCATCCGCGCCCGCGACCTCGATGACCCGCTCGCATTGTGCGAGCTGCTCGCCGACGACCCCGTGCACTTCGTGCAGACGAACGTCGGCGTGGCCTTGCGCGAGATCGGCCGGGTCGACCCGGGGCGGCTCGAGGACTTCCTCGCGCGGCGGGGCGACGACCTCAGCGCGCACGCGCGTCGCACGGCACGTTCGGCGCTCGGCTGAGGCATCCGGCCATGCGCTGCGCCGCGGGATACGCCGCCGGACGCGGCGCCGATCCTGACAGCCGGCGCTGATCAGCCCGCGTCGGGCCCGGTGGCGACCGGCCGGTCGGGGTGGTTCGACCATTGCGACCACGATCCGGGGTAGAGCGCGGGCTCGTACCCGGCGAGCTCGAGTGCGAGACCCGTGGTGGCCGCGCTCACGCCCGATCCGCAGTACGCGCCGACGGGCGCGTCGTCCTGTACGCCGAGCGCCTCGAATCGTGCGCGCAGCTCGTCGGCGTCGAGGAACCGCCCGTCGGCGTCGAGCACGCTCGCGGCCGGAGCGTTGCGGGCGCCGGGGATGTGCCCGGCACGCGGGTCCATCGGCTCGACCTCGCCCCGATAGCGTTCGGGCGCTCGCGCGTCGAGCAGCGTGCCACCCGACGGCAGCGCCGCCGCCTCGCCGATCGAGAGCACCGGCAGGGCGCCGTACTCGAGCTCGATGTCGCCCGGTTCGGGTGCGACCGGTTCGCCGGTTTCGACCGGAAGGCCCGCGGCGACCCAGCCGCGGTATCCGCCGTCGAGCAGTCGCACGTCGGACACGCCGGCGTAGCGCAGCAGCCACCGCGCTCGCGACGCCGGCATCTGGGCCGCGTCGTCGTACGCCACAACCGGTCGGCCTCGGCGGAGTCCCCAGCGCCGCGCCGCGTGCTGCAGCACCTCGACCGTCGGCAGCGGGTGCCGCCCGTCGACCGGCGCGCCGTGCGAGGCGAGCTCGTGGTCGAGATCGACGTAGACGGCGCCGGGCAGGTGCCCCGCGAGATACTCGGGGCGCCCGTCGGGCCGATCGAGCCGCCACCGCACGTCGAGGACGAGCGGCGGGTTCGGCCCGGACAGCAACGCGGCGAGGTCACGCGGGTCGACGAGCAGGGCGGAGCGGTCGGGGCGGGGCATGGCCCGACCCTATCGCCCGGGCGACGATCCGGCGCTCGCCGCGAACCTGCCGACGCCTACAGCTCGACGACCGTCATGCCCGAGCCCTGCGCTCCGGCGGTGCCCATCTTGGCCAGCGCCTCGGGCACGTCGTCGAGGCGGATCGTGCGCCCGACGAGCTCGATCGGCCGGAACGCCTCGCTCGCGACGGCACCCAGCATGTCGGGGTACTCGTGGGCGGCCATGCCGTGACTGCCGAGCAGTTCGAGCTCGCCGGCGATCACGGCGTCCATCGGCATGGGCGCCGACGCGGCATCCCCCACCATGAGGCCGATCTGCACGTGCCGGCCGCGCTTGCGCAGGCTGCGCACGCTGGCGAGCGAGGTCTCGGGGCTGCCGTACGCGTCGATCGAGAGCTCGACGCCGCCCTCGCTGATCTCGCGCACCCGCTGCGCGGCGCCCTCGCCGCCCTCGACCGGGATGGCGCCGAGCTTCTCGACGAGCTGCAGGGCTGCCGGCGAGACATCCACCCCGTAGGTCTCGACGCCCGCCGCGACCGCGATCATGATCGCCGAGAGCCCGACCCCGCCGCAGCCGTGCACCGCGATGCGCTCGCCGGGCTGCAGCCGGCCCCGCGTGACGACCGCGCGGTACGCCGTCGCGAACCGGCAGCCGAGCGACGCTGCCTCGACGAAGCCCAGCGCGTCGGGCAGCCGGATGAGGTTCAGCTCGGCCTCGTGCACGATGACCTCTTCGGCGAACGAACCCCAGTAGGTGAACCCGGGCTGCTGCTGCTGGTCGCAGACCTGCTCGTTGCCGCTCAGGCACTCGGGGCAGCGGCCGCACGCGCTGATGAACGGCGCGGTGACGCGGTCGCCGACCGTCCACCCGCTCTCGGGCGAGACCTCGGCACCCAGCTCGAGGATCTCGCCCGCGAACTCGTGGCCCGGCACGTGCGGCAGTCGCACCGTGTCGTCGTGGCCCATCCACGCGTGCCAGTCGCTGCGGCACAGGCCAGTGGCGCGCACGCGCACGATGGCGCCGCGCGGCGGGCATGCGGGTCGATCGACCTCCACGACCTCGGGCTCGGCACCGAACTCGGTGTAGCGGACTGCGCGCATGCTCCTCCTCGTTCAACGCCCCAAGTGAGTATGGCGGATGCCGCGGCGCGGGTGGAAAACGGGCAGGATGCCCCGGGCCGTGTCGGCACCGGGGCATCCTGCGCGCCTGCTGATCAGTGCGCGTCGTCCATGCCGGTCACGTGCACGGCGTAGCCGATGCAGCCGGCCGTCGTCCAGTCGTAGTCGTCGCCGAGCGGGCGGTCGGGCGCACCGTCGAGGGCGAGCTTGAACTCGTCGGTGTATCCCGCCCAGCCGGTGCCCCAATCGCCTTCGACACGCAGCCAGTACGGCGTGAACGTGTACGTGAACCCGGCCTCGAGCATGCAGTCGGCGATGATGCCCTGCTGCGTGAGCCAGATCTCGGTGTTCGCGGGGTCGTCGCCGTGGGAGTCCGCGAGCCGTGGGATGACGGCGATGTCGGTCGAGGCGTCGAAGATCGGCGAGCCGGCCGCGTTCGTGCCGACGGCCCCGGGGATTCCGGCACCCTCGACGGTCGTCGTCGCCTCGGTCGAGGGCGCCGGGTCAGTCGTCGAAGTCCCGCCCGTCGAGGGCGCGACGGAGTCGGGCACCTCGGTCGCCTCGGTCGCCGCCGGGTCGGCCACAGGCGCAGCGGATGCCTCGTCGAGCGCGTCGTCCGACGCCGGCGTGGTCATCCGGGCGTCGTACTCGGCCACGGAGTTGGCCGCGCTTGCGGCGAGCGTCGCACCTGCGCCGGCCGCGACCACGAGGCCGGCAGCGGCGACGAAGACCAAGACGCGTGCGGCGCGCGTCGGCCGGCGTTCGAGGCGCCGCTCCTCGTCGAGCAGCTCGGTGAGCTCGGGGCGGTCGGGGTGATGGGTCATCTGGATCTCCTCGGGTTCACGGCGTGCGCGGCGCGCACGGCGACGTCTTCGCGCCACCAGTGGAATGCGGCGGCGAGGCAGAGGATCGCGAGGCCCGCGCTCGCGATCGACGTTGCGGCGTCCCACCAGGGCGCACTGCCGACGACGACCACCATGGTCGCGCTCGCGTACCAGAGGATGCGCCCGGCGTGCAGGGCGAGCAGGGCGGTCGGCACGGCGAGGGCGGCTGCGGCCGCCGACCGCCAGCGCCGGCGCGAGAAGCCGACGAGGGCGACGAACGCGGCGAGCGTGAGCCCGGCGACCAGCAGCGTGTCGCGCGGCACCCAGCCCAGATCGCCGATCGCCACCGCCCGGAAGACCCGCGCCATCGTGAAGACGCCGAGTGCGACCTCCACGAGTCCGATCGTGAGCACTGCGACCAGCAGCCCGGCGTTCGCCCGCAAGGCGAACCGATGGGCTGGATCGGAGGCCCGGACCTGCCGACGTCGCCACACGAGGTCGGCCGGTGCGCCGAGCAGCGCACGGCGACGGAGGTCACGCGCGAGTGCTCCGGCGCCCATGCCTGCCTGCTCGGCCCAGACGGCGTGCTCGTGCAGGTCGGACGCGATCTCGTCCTGGCGGGCGGCGGCGACCTCGGGCGCGAGGCCGCGTGTGTAGGTCAGCGTCCATCGCAGCACTCCGCGCGCGGCGCGGCGGAACGGGCCGCTTCGCGCGGGGCTCACGCGATCGCCGGCTTCGAAGCGGAGCGCGGTGCGGATACGGCCGCCGCTGCGAGCGACGCGGCGCGCGAGGCATCCGCTGCCGCCCGAACCGCCTGCTCACCGGCACCGGTCACCCGATAGAGGCGCCGCCGTGGCCGGCCGTCGGCCTCGGCCGCCTCGGGCGACTCCCACTCCGATTCGAGCAGACCCGCATCGGCGAGCCGGCCGAGTGCCTTGTACAGCGTGCCGTGCGCGATGAGCGCGGCGCCGTCGCGGTCGGCGAGCGCGCGCGCGAGCGCGAAGCCGTAGAAGGACGCGTCGGCTGACTGCAGGGTCAGGCCGGAGTCGAGGATCGCGAGCTCCAGTGGAAGGAGCACGCCTGCTTTGCGACGTGGCATGGACAAAGAATAGGAATATAGGTTCCCATTGCGCAAGGGGCTGGCGCGAATTGGCGCCCGCGCGCCCTCACCCGCCCTCGCGACGCAGGCGCGCGCGCTCGGGCTCGGCGATCTCGGACGCGGTGCCGAACCGGCGCCGATGCCAGAACCCGAGCACCTCGATCGCGATGATCGCGATCGGCACGACGATCGCCATGTCGATGACGGTGTCGATGTCGGGCATCTCGAGCGCCAGGAACTCGACCGCGATCGGCACGATGAGCACGAGCACGAGCCCGGCGACCATCGCCGCGACGACCGCCGCCTTGATCCAGGTGAACGGCCGCGACAGCACCACGAGGATCCACAGCCCGATGCACGCGAGAGTCACCATCGACGCGGTCTGCACCTGCGACTCCGAGGCGCCGATCGCCCGCGCGTGCCCCGACACGTACGCGATCGATAGCGCCACCACGAGCCCAGCCGGGATGGCGAACGACAGCGAACGCTGCAGGAAGCCGGGGATGTACCGCCGGGTGTTCGGCAGCAGCGCGAGCAGGAACGCGGGGATGCCGATAGTGAGCCCGTCGGTGATCGAGAGCTGGCGCGGCAGCAGCGGGAACGGCCAGAGCAGGATCCCGAACAGCAGCGACATCGCGACCGCGTACGACGTCTTCGAGAGGAACAGCATCGACACGCGCTCGATGTTCGCGATGACCCGCCGGCCCTCGGCGACGACGCCGGGCATGTGCGAGAACTTCGAGTCGAGCAGCACGATGCGCGACACCGCCTTGGTCGCCGCCGACCCCGATTCCATCGCGATGCCCATGTCGGCGTCTTTGATGGCCAGCGCGTCGTTGACGCCGTCGCCCGTCATCGCGACGGTGTGGCCGCTCGACTTCAGCGCGCGCACCATCTCGCGCTTCTGCGAGGGCGTCACCCGGCCGAAGACGTGGTGCTGCTCGAGCACGTCGGCGAGCTCGGCGAGGTCGGTCGGCAGGGCGCGCGCGTCGTAGCCGCCGCCGGTGTCGATGCCCACCTCGCGTGCGACGGCGGCGACGGTGAGCGGGTTGTCGCCCGAGATGATCCGCACCGAGATGCCCTCCTTCGCGAAGTACGACATGGTCGCCTTCGCGTCGGGTCGCACCACCTCGCGGAAGGTGAGCAACGCCACGGGCCGCAGGTCGGCGGGCAGTTCGGCGTCGGGCGCGTCGCCGGTCGCATCGCCGGATGCCTCGGGCCGGCCGTCGGCGTCGGCGATCACCCGAGGCGACCAGGCCAGCAGCAGGGTGCGGCGGCCGGTCGCGGCGAGCTCGGATGCCTCGGCGAGCGCGGGCTCATCTGCCGGTGTGCGGCCGGCGAGCACGAACTCGGGCGCACCGAGCACCCAGGTGCCCTGCGCGTGGCCGCGGAAGCTCGCGGAGCTCCACTTGCGCGATGACGAGAACTCGATGCGCGAGACGGGCTCGAGGTGCGGCAGCTCGGTGAACTCGTCGGCGAGGCAGCGTGCGGTGGCGTTGGCGTCGGGCACTCGGCCGTTCCACGCGAGCACATGGCGCCAGCCGTCGGGTTGGTCGTGACCGATGGGGTGTGCGGCGTCGAACCGCACCTCGCCGCTCGTGATGGTGCCGGTCTTGTCGAGGCAGATCACGTCGACGCGGGCGAGCCCCTCGACGGCGGGCAACTCCTGCACGAGCACGTTGTGCGCGCCGAGCTTCACCGCGCCGACGGCGAACGCGATGCTCGTCATGAGCACGAGTCCGAGCGGGATCATCGCGATGACCGCGGCGATCGACGCGGTGGCGGCTTCGTCCCACGCGCCCGAGCGGAACGCCTCCTCCCAGCCGCCGGCGGCCTGCATGTTGGCGTTCACGACGATCAGCGCGATCGGGCCGATGCCCCAGGTGATCCACCGCAGGATCCGGTCGATCGAGCTGCGCAGCTCCGACTTCACGAGCGAGAAGCGCTTGGCCTCGGCGGTGAGCTTCGCGGCGAACGCATCGGCGCCGACCGCGGTGACGCGGGCGACGCCCTCGCCGCCGACCAGGATCGAACCCGACAGCAGCTTGTCGCCCGGGCCCTTGTCGATCGGTTCGGACTCGCCGGTGAGCAACGACTCGTCGGCCTCGAGTCGCACGGCCTCGAGCACCTCGGCGTCGGCGGTGACCTGGTCGCCGCTGCGCACGATGAGCAGGTCGTCGAGCACGACGTCCTGCATGGGGATCTCATCCTCGACGCCGTCGCGCCGCACCCGCGCCTTCGGTGCGTGCAGCAGTGCGAGCCGGTCGAGCGAGCGTTTGGCCCGGTACTCCTGGACGACGCCGATGATGGCGTTGGCGATCGCCGCGAACCCGAAGAGGGCGTCCTGCCATCGGCCGAGCACGAACAGGAACGCGAACGCCGTGATGACGATCGCGTTGAAGAGCGTGAGGACGTTCGCGCGGAGGATCGACCAGACGCTGCGGCTCGAGGCATCCGTCGAGCGGTTCACGCGACCGTCGGCGACCCGGGCGGCGACCTCGGTCGCGGTGAGGCCGGTCGCGTCGTCGATCACCTGCGTCACCGTTCCCCCTCTGCGGCCACTGGGACGAGTGTCGCACAGATGCGGTCATCGGTCGATTGTGGAACAATCCTGGCATGCGTTACGTCGCGGCAGTGCTGCTGGCTGCCCTGTGCTTCGGAACGACCGGCACCGCACAGGCGCTCGGCCCCGACGCCGACCCCATCTCGATCGGCGCCGCACGCCTCGTGATCGGCGGCGGCGCGCTCGGTCTCATCGCCGCCATCCAGTGGTTCGCACGGCGGCTGGATCCGCCGCGCCGGGCGAGTGAAGCATCCGTCGCTTCCCCGCGCCGGGCGATCGCGACCTGGGGGCTCGTGCTCCTCGGAGCCGCAGGCGTCGTCGCCTACCAGCCGGCCTTCTTCGCCGGCACTGCGGCGAACGGGGTCGCCATCGGCACCGTCGTCGCGCTCGGCTCGGCGCCCGTCATCACCGGCGCGCTCGACTGGCTCACCCGGCGGCGCTACCCGGGCGCCCGCTGGCTGGCGGCGACGGCCGTCGCGACCTGCGGCGTCGCGCTGCTCGCCTTCGCCGACGGCGGCACCGGCGGCGGGACTTCGCCGCTCGGACTGCTCGCCTCGGTCGGCGCGGGCGCCTCGTACGCGGTCTACACGCTCGCCGGCAAGGCACTGATCGACCGCGGATGGCAGTCGAACGCGAGCATGGGCGCCATGTTCGGCACGGCGGCGGTGGCCGGGCTGCCCGTTCTGCTGCTGACGGATGCCTCGTGGCTGGCCACCCCCGCAGGCCTCGCCATGGCGCTCTGGCTCGGGCTGGTCACCACCACGATCGCCTACGTGCTGTTCGGGGCCGGGCTCGTCGGACTCGCGCCCGCGACCGTCTCGACGCTGACCCTCGCCGAGCCGCTGACCGCGGGACTGCTCGGCGTGCTGCTGCTCGGCGAGCAGCTCGCTCCGAGGGCCTGGCTCGGGCTCGCGGTGCTCGCCGCGGGCATCGTGGTGCTCGCGGTGCCCGGTTCGGGCCGCCCGCGCGGTGACCGGGCGCGACCGGCTCCGCCTCCCATGTCGGAGGTCGCGCCTACCGTCGACGCATGGACGTCATCCTCATCCCCGGTTTCTGGCTCGACGCCTCATCGTGGGGGCAGGTGACCCCGCTCCTCGAAGAGCAGGGGCACCGGGTGCACCCCGTCACATTGCCGGGTCTCGAGTCGGTCGACGCCGACCGGTCGGGCATCGGCCTGGCCGACCACATCGCCGCCGTCGTCGACCTCGTCGACCGGCTCGACGGTCCGGTCGCGCTCGTCGGCCACTCGGGCGGCGGGGCGGTGGCGCACGGTGTCGTCGACGCCCGCCCCGATCGCATCGCCAAGGTGATCTACGTCGACGCGGGCCCGCCCGCCGACGGCGACGCCATCAACGACGAGCTGCCCGTGGTCGGCGACGAGGTGCCGCTGCCCGACTGGGCGGTCTTCGAAGACGCCGACCTGGTCGACCTCGACGACGACCTGCGCGCCGAGTTCCGCGAGCGGGCTGTGCCGCTGCCCGCCGCAGTCGCGAGCGACCCGATCCGGCTCGTCGACGAGCGGCGCTACGACGTGCCGATCACGATCATCGCGTGCGAGTTCCCGAGCGCGCTGCTCGTCGAAGCGATCACCGGGGGGCAGCCGTGGGTGCGCGAGCTCGGGCGCATCCGGCAGGTCGAGTACGTCGACCTGCCCACCGGCCACTGGCCGCAGTTCACCAAGCCCGTGCAGCTCGGGCAGGCGATCGCGGCGGCGCTGCCGGCACTCGGCTGAGCGCGGGCGGCGCGTGCGAGCCGTTGCGCCCCTGCTCGGGGTGCGGCGGCCCGCCGCGTGACGCATCGACGCGCGCCTGGCCGTCGTGACCCGCGCTGCGACGCGGTTCGGGCTTCGAGTACCAGTGGTCGACGCCCCGGGTGCAGGTGCACGTGCACGCGATCACCTCGTCACCGTCGACCGCGCGGAAGAACTCGCGGTGCGGTACCGGGCGTTGCTTTCGTCGCATCGGTCGGATCCCGTCATTCCGCGGGCCGGCATCCGTGTCGACCCGTCACGGTATGAGACGGCGAACCCGGGCGATCATGACGCGGGTTCGCCGAATCGGCTCCGAATCCGGGTCAGAGCTGACCGGCAGGCACCCCGAACGTGTCGCAGGCGGCCGCGCCCTGCTCGTAGCCGGTCGTGAACCAGCGCTCGCGTTGCTCGCTGGTGCCGTGCGTGAACGAGTGGGGGTCGACCTGCCCCTGCACCGACTGCTGGATCCGGTCGTCGCCCACTGCGGCGGCCGCGCTCAGCGCGTCGTCGATCTGCTGTTGCGTGAGCGGCATCAGGAACGGCACGCCCGCCTCGTCGGTCGGCGAACCTGCCGCCCAGGCGCCGGCGAAGCAGTCGGCCTGCAACTCGGTGCGCACCGAGTTCGAGGCCGGGCCGGTCTGCCCGTCCTGGGCCTGCTGCAGGATGCCGGCGAGGTTCTGGATGTGGTGGCCCCACTCGTGCGCGACGACGTACATCTCGGAGAGGGTGCCGCCGTCGGCGCCGAATCTCGACTCGAGCTCGTCGAAGAACGCCACATCGAGGTAGATCGTCTCGTCGTTCGGGCAGTAGAACGGCCCGGTCGCGCTCGACGCCCCGCCACAGCCCGTCGCGACCTGCTGGTCGAACATCACCAGGTCGGCCGGCGAGTGGTAGGCGACGCCGAGCTGCGGCGCCTCGTCGGCCCAGAACACGTCGAGCGATGCCGACGCACCCTTCATACGGCACTCGATGTTCGCGTTCGCGTCAGCGCCCGTCTGGCACGCCTCGAGCGACGACTCCTCACCGGCGCCCGTGCCGCCTTCGGCGCCACCCCCGACGAACCCGCTGAGGTCGACGCCGAGCAGCTGCGACAGCAGGAAGATCGCGATGATGCCGATACCGCCGCCGCCGACCGCGATCGCCGTACCGCGCCCGCGTTTCGACGCTCGCCCGCGGCTGATATCGGAGTCGGGATTGAACGTCATGAGTCGAAGGTACCGACCTGGCGGTTCCGAGGCATCCGCTTGACGTTCACCCCGCGGATGCGGCAGTGAACCGCGCGACCGCCTCGGCGATCTCGCGACGCGCGGTGTCGCTCTCGACCGTGGCTGCGCCGTCACCGGACTGCACGCCGTAGTCGCCGAACGCCGCGTGGTTGAGCCCGGGCAGCAGCACCGTGGTCGACGCGGGCGGCAGGTTGCCGGCCGCCGCGGCGATCTCCTCGGGCGTCGAGAGCCCATCGAACTCGCCGGCGAGGGTGAGCACCGCCAGGTCGGTCTGCGACAGGTCGTTCGCGCAGTAGCTGCCGAAGAGGATCAGGCCCACCACGCCGGCGTCCGAAGCATCCGGCCCGTCGGCGAGCTGGCACGCGCGCACCCCGCCGAGCGAGTGCCCGCCCAGCCACCAGCGCTCGATCCCAGGCACCAGCGCGGTGTATGCCGATGCCGGGCGGGCGTCGAAGAACGCGAGGTTCCAGGCCGGCCTCGGCACCACGATGGTGAGGCCCGACTCGGCGGCGACGCCGCTCAGCTTCCACAGATACGCGGCGGGATCGACGCGCGCGCCGGGCAGGAACACCAGCCCCTCGCCGCTCGGGTCGTCGGGGGTGATGACGAGCCCCTCACGGAAGGCGTCGAACCGGCCATCGCCGAGCGGCTCGATCGTGACGGCGTCATCGCGCCACGCGGCGATCGCCGCCGGCCGCTCGCCCATCATGACGGTGCCCGCCCACGCCGCGAAGACGACGACCGCGAGCGCGAGCGCCGCCACCACGGCGACGACGATGCCCGGCGCGCGGCGCCCTGCCGGGCGATCCGATGCGCTCACTCGCGGTCGGATTCGGCGTCATCGGGGCCGGATGCCTCCTGGTCGGACACATCCTCGGATGCTCCGCCCTCGTCCTCCCAGGTGGACACCTGCTCTTCGTGCGCCTCGGCCTCGTGCGCCTCGGCCTCGTGCGCGTCGGCCTCGTCGATCGGGTCCGGTTCGTCGGGCGCCTCGTGGTCGCGGCTCTGCTCGGCGAATCGATCCGTGGCCTCGATCAGCGCGTCGAGGATGCCGGGCTCGTCGAACGCATGGCCCGCGTCGCCGATGATCCGCAGCTCGGCCTCGGGCCACGCCTCATGCAGATCCCACGCCGTCATCATCGGGGTGCACATGTCGTACCGCCCCTGCACGATGACCGCCGGAATCCGTCGCAGCCGCGAGGCATCCCGAATCAGTTGCCCCTCGTCCCACCAGCCGCCGTGGCGGAAGTAGTGGTTCTCGATGCGCGCGAACGCGGTCGCATACTCGGGCGAGGTGAACTTCGCGATCGTCTCGACCTGGGGCAGCAGCGTGATCGTCGACGACTCCCAGCGGCTCCACGCGATCGCGGCCGACTGGTGCACCTCGGGGTTGGGATCCTGCAGCAGCCGGCCGTACGCCTCGATCAGGTGGGTGCGCTCGAGCACCGGAACGGGCGCGATGAAGTCCTCCCACAGATCGGGGAAGATCGCCGACGCCCCACCCTCGTAGAACCAGTCGAGCTCGCTGCGGCGCAGGGTGAAGATGCCGCGCAGCACCAGCTCGGTCACGCGCTCGGGATGCGTCTGCGCGTACGCGAGGGCGAGGGCACTGCCCCACGACCCGCCGAACACCTGCCAGCGCGCGATGCCGAGGTGGTCGCGCAGCCGCTCCATGTCGGCGACGAGGTGCCAGGTCGTATTCGCCGAGAGGTCGGCGTCGGGCTCGGAGGCGTGCGGGATCGAGAGCCCGCATCCGCGCTGATCGAAGAGCACGATACGGTACCGCTCGGGATCGAACAGCCGCCGGTGTTCGGGCGTCGTCCCCCCGCCGGGCCCGCCGTGCAGGAAGACGACGGGCTTGCCCTCCCGCGCGCCCGACACCTCCCAGTAGATGTGCTGTCCGTCCCCCACGTCGAGCATGCCGGTCTCCAGCGGCTCGATCTCCGGATACAGGTCCCTCATGCACACACGGTAGCGATGATGCCCGTCGGGCGGTGCACGGCACTCCGTCACCCGATGGAGGGCCCCCCTCATTGGGGGAGGCCGATCGAGGGGATCGCCAGTACTGTCGCCGCAGGTGCCACGGACGGTCGCAGCGAGGCGGGGGACGTCCACATACGGCCGACGGGGCGCTGACTACCCGTATCTACCCGAACCGGAGCGCGCCTGTGAACGCCTCAACGCGGTCGACCCTGCGGCCTCCCGCAGCACCACCCGAGATCCCGACCCGCGCCGTGCGCACCTCGCGAGGACCCCGATGACGACCATCGGTACCGGCGATGCCCGGGTCGACGCGACGAGCCTGGGGCTGGTCGGTCGGCGGGGCGATGCGATCGTCGACAGCGCGCCGGTCGCCAGCGGACCCAGCTGGGCGCAGCGGTACCGCGTCCTGCTCATCATCACGGACGTCGCCGTCGTGCTCGGGGCCGTCGGCCTCGGACTCTTCGTCAGCCTCCCGGCTCCGCGGACAGCCGCGGTGCCGCCTGCCGCCTCCGCGGCGGCCGCGATCGGGCTCGTCGCGGTCTGGCTCGCGATGCTCGCCGTGCTGCACTCGCGCGACATCCGGGCACTCGGCATCGGCGCGACCGAGTACAAGCGCGTCGTGAACGCCACGCTGCTCGCGTTCGGCGCCGCGGCGATCCTCTGCGCCATCGCCATCGTGCCCGCGGTGCGGTCGTTCCTGCTCGTGTCCCTTCCCGTCGGCACGGTCGCGCTCGTGGCCGGGCGCTGGCTCTGGCGCAAGTGGCTCGGAGCCCGCGCGACGGAGGGACACTTCCTGTCCCGGGCGATCGTGGTCGGCGGCGCCGACGACGTTCGATACGTCATCGAGCAGATCGCCGAGACCGGCGGGCCGCTGTTCTCCGTCGAGGGCGTCGCGCTCGATCCCGAGCCCGACGGGTCGACCCGCGGCACCATGATGGTCGGCGGGCGCCTCATCCCGGTGATCGGCGACCTCGACGACGCCGCGGTCGCTGCGGCGCGCATCGGCGCCGATGCGGTCATCGTGGCGGGCCAGCCCGCCAGGGGCGGCGCGTACATCCGCTCGCTCGCCTGGTCGCTCGAGCCGTGCGGCGCCGAACTCGTCCTCTCGAGCCGGCTCGCCGACGTCGCCGGGCCCCGCATCCATCTCCGTCCCGTGCAGGGACTGCCGCTCATCCACGTCGAGACGCCGCGGTTCGAGGGTGGCAAGCACGTGCTGAAGCGCACGTTCGACATCGTGGCCTCGGGCCTCGGGCTCATCGCCATCTCGGGTCTCCTGGCGGTGATCGCGATCGCCGTCAGGCTCGACGGCCCCGGCCCCGTCCTGTTCCGTCAGCGCCGCATCGGGCGCAACGGCGAGACGTTCGAGATGCTGAAGTTCCGTTCGATGGTGCCCGACGCCGAGGAACGCCTCGCCGAACTCACGGCGCACGACGAGGGCAACGGCGTGCTGTTCAAGATCAAGGACGACCCGCGTATCACTCGGGTGGGGCGGTTCCTGCGTCACCACTCGCTCGACGAGCTCCCCCAGCTGTGGAACGTGCTGCGTGGCGAGATGAGCCTCGTCGGGCCTCGCCCGCCGCTGCCGGCCGAAGTCGCGGCGTACACCTCCGATGTGCATCGGCGGCTCTTCACGAAGCCCGGCCTCACCGGCCTGTGGCAGGTCAGCGGCCGTTCCGACCTGACCTGGGAGGAGAGCGTCCGGCTCGACCTCTACTACGTCGAGAACTGGTCGCTCACGGGCGATCTGATGCTGATCTGGCGGACGCTCAAGGTCGTCTTGCGGCCGAGCGGCGCCTACTGAGCCGGCCACGACGCTCCGACCCGCCCATCCTCCCGCTTGCCCCGCCAGACCACAGAACGATCCAGAGGGACCCGAACCACGATGTCCAGTCCGCACCGCCAGCCGTCGATCGCAGCGGCGCCCTCCCGCCCGAGCGCAGCCGAGGTGCCGCCCGACGGGTCGGTCGACCCCCGGCCCACGTCACCTCGAGGGCTGCCCGCCGACGCGATGACCCCGGATCGCACCGGAGCGGTGATCATCCCCGCGCATGACGAGTCCGCCGTCATCGGGCGCACGCTCCGTTCGCTGGCTCCGTTGGCCGCGCACACCGGCATCGAGGTCATCGTGGTCTGCAACGGATGCTCCGACGACACCGCCTCGGTCGCGAGGGAGTTCGAGCACGTCCGGGTCGAGGAGATCGCCGAGGCATCCAAGACGGCGGCCCTCAACGCCGGAGACCGCATCGCCGCATCCTGGCCGCGGCTGTACCTCGACGCCGACATCGAGATCGCGCCCGAATCGGTGATCGCGGTCTTCGACGCCCTCGAGGAGCCGGGCCTGCTCGCCGCGCGCCCCTCCTACGTGTACGACACGAGCGGCGCCACGGCGCCGGTGCGCGGGTACTACCGCGCACGCAGCCGCATCCCGGCACCGGCGTCTCGCCTCTGGGGGGCCGGCGGCTACGCCGCGAACGAGTTCGGCCACCGGCGCCTGCCCGAGTTCCCGAGCGTGACCGCCGACGACTCGTGGTTCGACGCCCAGTTCGACGAAACGGAGAAACGCGTGATCGCGACGTGGCCGATGCGGGTCCGCACCCCCCGCGACACCGAGGGGCTGCTCGCCGTGCTCACCCGGCAGCGGCGCGGCTATGTGGAGCTCGGCATCCCCTCGTCGGCCGGCCCGCGCGGTGTCGCCCTGCTGAGCTCGGTGCGGGGGCCCCGGAGCCTGCTCGACCTGGTCTGGTACGTCGGCCTGACAGCGGTGTCGCGTCGTCGCGCCGAGAAGATCCTGCGAACGAACCAGCGTGCCTGGGAGCGCGACGCGTCCAGCCGCGCCCACGTCGGAGCGGCGCAGTGACCACGGCGGCCGAACAGGGCCTGCCGACGGGCCGATACGACTGCTGCGTGGTGGGCGCCGGGCCGGTCGGGCTCGCCTTCGCGATGGAATCCGCTCGCGCGGGACGCACAGTGCTGCTCATCGACGCCGGCACCGAGCGCTCGGGTCGGCGCGACATCGAGTCGACCGAGATCGGCAGCACCCGGATCATCGACGACGCCCGCCACGCGCCGCTCCAGCTCACCCTTCGCCAGGGCATCGGAGGGACCTCGTGGCTGTGGGGCGGCCGGTGCGTACCCTACGAGCCGATCGACTTCGAAGCGCGCGACTACGTGCCGGGCAGCGACTGGCCGATCGGTTTCGCCGACGTGGCACCGTGGCAGGCGGCGGCCGCCGAGTACCTCGACTGCGGCACGGCCGAGTTCCGATCGAGCCGCCCAGATTGGGAGGGGCTCGGCGAGTTCGAGATGTCGAACCTCGAGCGATGGGCGCGCCAACCCAAGCTCGGGCCGCGCCTCGGCGCGCTGGTGGCCGAGGATCCGCGCATCACGGTCGTCACCGGAAGCCGCGTCACCGACCTCGACCTCGATGAGGACGGCTCGGTCTCCGCACTCGTGGTCGAGCAGGCGGGCGCGACCGCGCGGCTGCACGCGGACGCGTACGTGCTCGCCATGGGCGGACTCGAGACGACGCGCTTCCTGCTCGACGTCCAGCGTCGACGGCCGGCGGCGTTCGGGGGGCCGAACGATTCGCTCGGTCGCTACTACATGGGCCATCTCACGGGCAGCGTGGCCGACATCGTGCTGAACGATCCGGCCCGCTCCGCGGATCTCGACTTCGAGCTCGACGAGCACGACACCTACATCCGGCGACGGTTCACACTGACCGAACAGGCGCAGCGCCGCCACCGCGTGCTCAACACCAGCTTCTACCTCGACAATCCGCCGTTCTACGAGTACGAGCACCGCAGTGCGACGCTCTCCGCCGTGTTCCTGGGGCTGACCGTTCCGCCCGTCGGCCGTCGCATCCTGGCCGAGGGCATCCGGTTGCGGCACATCGGCCCCCGGCCGTACCGCATCGGCCACCACATCGCCAACATCCTGCGCCGACCGTGGCGGGCCGCCGCGGAGGTGCTGGACATCCTGCGCAAGCGCTACCTGTCGCCGATTCGGAAGCCCGGGTTCATCCTGCGCAACGAAGGCGGCCGGTACGCGCTGCACTACCACGCCGAGCAGGTTCCCGATCCCGAGAGCCGAGTGTGGATGCACACCGACGAGGCGGGGCCCGAGCTTCGCATCGACTACCGCTACCGCGAAGAGGACATCGACTCCCTGCTGCGCTGCCATGAACTCCTCGACGAGCAGCTGCGCGCGTCGGGAATCGGCCGGGTCGAATACCTCGCCGACGATCTCGACGGGGTGCGCGCATCGGTCTGGGAGCAGGCGACCGATGGGTTCCACAGCATCGGCACCACGCGCATGGGCACGGATGCCGCCGATGGCGTGGTCGACCGGGACTGCCGGGTGTTCGGCACGCGCAACCTCTACATCGCCTCGAGCAGCGTGTTCCGCACGGCGGGCGAGGCGAATCCCACGTTCTTCGCCGCGACCCTCGCGGTTCGGCTGGCCCATCACCTCGCGTCGGTGCCGGCCCAGCAGGCCGCAGACGGGGTCGGTGCGGTCGTGTCCCCTGAGGGGGGTTCCCCCACTCTGGGGGGAGAGAACGCGGTGGCACATCAGTAGCGTCGAGTTGCGCCCCGGGCACGACCGCTCGGCCGGGAGCCGATCGTGAACCTCGGCCGGCCGGCCGGCACCACCCGGGACGCGGAACCCGTTCAACCCGACTACCCGAAGACCGCCGATGCGGTCTCCCTCTCCGATCCGGAGCTGCCCGTGATGCGCTCATTCCCGTCGACACGCGGTGTCGTCCCAGGCCGACGGCGCATGCCCATCGTCATGCCGGGAGCAGAGGGCGCACAGCGATGACCGCCGTGTCCGTGGCAGTCGACGACCACGCTGCACCTTCCGTCCGCGTCGCGGCGAGCGCGGCGATCGATCCGACGTCGGCGATCGGCGACGATTCGGCGGTCTGGCACCTGACCCAGGTCCGCGAGCACGCGATGATCGGTCGCGAGTGCATCATCGGCCGCAACGTGTACATCGGCCCGGGTGTCGTGCTCGGCGACCGCTGCAAGGTGCAGAACAACGCGCTCGTCTACGAACCCGCCCACCTCGAGGACGGCGTCTTCATCGGCCCGGGCGTGATCCTTACGAACGACGAGTTCCCGCGGGCGGTGAATCCTGACGGCACCCTCAAGTCCGCCGACGACTGGACGGCGGTCGGCGTGACGGTGCGGCAGGGCGCGTCCGTCGGCGCGCGGGCGGTCTGCGTGGCACCCGTCGTGATCGGCGAGTGGGCGCTCGTCGCCGCCGGCGCGGTCGTGACCAAGGATGTCGCGGCCCACGCGCTCGTCGTCGGAGTCCCCGCCCGCCGGGTCGGGTGGGTCGGACGCGCAGGTGTGCCGCTGGTCGAGGGCCCGACCGACATCTGGGTCTGCCCACGCACCGGGGAGCGGTACCGCTCGGTCGGCGAATCGCTCGTCGAGGAGCCGACATGACGCTCATCCGACGCGATCCCGAGCCCGGCGGCGTCGATCCCCGCCGAGCCCCCGCCGGCCGCCACCAGCCCCCCGCCGAGGGCCGAACCGAACCCGAACGTGTTCGGCTCGGCGGGGTCCCCGTCGACCTGCACGCGCACGCCGACGCCATCGAGCGCATCCGGCGCTGCTCGCTCACCTCGGGCGAACGCCCGCTGGGCGTCGTCTCGGTGAACCTCGATCACTTGCACTACTTCGGCGAGCGGCGCATTCTGAGCGGCGCATTCGGCTTGCGCGAGGGCGTGCACGGTGACATCCGATGGCTGTACCTCATCGACGGCGCGCCGATCGCCGCGCAGGCCCGCCGCACCACCGGGCACGCGTGGCCGCGCCTCGCCGGAAGCGATCTGATCGGACCGATCCTCGCGCATGCCGAGGCCGACGGCGTCACCGTCGGTTTCGTCGGCGGTGCGCCCGAGGTGCGCGACCGGCTGACCGAGGCGCTGCGCGCGCAGTACCCCCGCCTCGACTTCCGCGGCGTCTGGTCGCCGACTCGCGCCGAACTGCTCGATGTGGATGCTTCGGCGGCGATCGCCGCCGAGATCGCCGCCGCGGGGGTCGACCTGCTCGTCGTCTGCCTCGGCAAGCCGCGCCAGGAGCTGTGGATCGACCGATTCGGCGCCGCGACCGGCGCGAAGGTGCTGCTCGCGTTCGGCGCGGTCGTCGACTTTCTCGCCGGTCGCGTCTCGCGCGCACCCGAGTGGATCTCGTCGCACGGCCTCGAGTGGGCCTGGCGTCTCATGCTCGAACCCAAACGTCTCAGCAAGCGCTACTTGGTCTACGGGCCGGGTGCGTATCGCACGCTGCGGCGCAGCAGTGCGGGGGCGGAAGCGCCGTGAGCGCGCCCGGCCCGATCAGCGCCGTCCCGGTCGGTTCCGCGCCGATCGGTTCCGCGCCGGTCGGTTCCGCGCCGATCGCGCGCGACCTCGCGACCGCTCCCCCGGGCCGGTTCGCCGGGCCCGACGAGGCCGTCGACGTCGCGATCGTGGTGGTCACCTACCAGAGCGCGGACGACCTCGACCGCCTGATCGCCTCGCTTCGACACGAAGCCGGGCACCAGCGGCTGCGCGTGATCGTCGCCGACAACGCTTCATCGGATGCCACGCTTCACGTCGCCCGCGGCCACTCCGACCTCGTCGTCGCAGAGACGGGCGGCAATCTCGGCTACGCCGGCGGCATCAACGCCGCCATGGCGTCGATCGGCGAGGCCGACGCGATCCTCGTGCTCAATCCCGACCTCGTCGTCGAGCCCGGTGCCGTCGCTGCGCTCCGCGCACGCCTCCGCGAGTCCCGCGCCGGAATCGTCGTGCCGAAGATCCTCGACGCGGACGGCGAGACGTACCCGTCGATTCGACGCGAGCCGACGCTGCTCCGCGCGCTCGGCGACGCGGCGTTCGGGAGCCGGTTCGCGTCGCGCCCGGGTGCGTTCGCCGAGGTGGTCTCCGACGGCGGCGCCTACGAGAACGCACACCCCCTCGACTGGGCGACGGGCGCGGCGCTGCTGATCGACGCCGGCGCGGCCCGCACGATCGGGCCCTGGGACGAACGGTTCTTCCTCTACTCGGAGGAGACCGACTTCTTCCGACGTGCGCGCGATCTCGGGTACGCGGTCTGGTTCGAGCCCACGGCGGTGGTGCGACACACGCAGGGCGGTTCCGGCGCATCAGTCGACCTCGAGCGGCTCATGGCGGTCAATCGCATCCGGTACGCACGCAAGCACCACGGTCGCGTCGCTGCGGCGGCGTATCGGGGAGCCGTCGTCCTCCACGAACTCGCTCGCGCGTGGATGCCCGCGCATCGCGCCACGCTTCGCACCGTGGCATCCGAACGCACCTGGGCAGACCTGCCCCGCGCGTCCCGACCCACCCGAGCCGGGAGCGGCACATGAGCCTCGCGATCGTCACCCCGAGCTACGCGCCCGACTTCGAGAGCTTCGCACGCCTGCACGAATCGGTGCTGCGGCACACCTCCGAACGGATCCGGCACCATGTGCTGGTTCCTCCGCCCGACATCCGCCTGTTCTCGGAACTCGCGTCCGACCGACTGCAGGTGCACTCCCAGTTCGACGTCCTGCCGGGCTCGTTCGTCTCGACGAGCCGGCTGAGCCGTCTGGCGCGACTGCCGCGACGATTCAACGTCGCGGCGGTGAACCTGCGTCACCCCTGGCCGCCGGTCCGCGGTTGGATCCTCCAGCAGTTGGTGAAGCTCGCCTTCGTCGCGAGCCTCGACGAAGATGTCGCGCTCATCGTCGATTCCGATGTGCTCGTCGTGCGCGACCTCGACGAGACGATGTTCCGCGACGGCGACCGGGTGCGCCTCTACCGGAACCCCGGCGCCGTGCACTCCGGAATGACCCAGCACATCCAGTGGCGCGCGAACGCGGCGCGCCTCATCGGCACCGCCTCCCCCGACCCCGACGCCGCCGACTACATCGCGAGTTTCCTGACCTGGTCGCCGGCGACCGTGCGGGCGTTGCTGGCGCGTGTCGAGTCCGTGTCGGGTCGCCCGTGGTCGACCGTGCTCGCAGCGGAACTCGCGCTGTCGGAGTGCTTGCTGTACGGCGAGTTCGTGGCTGCGTTCGGAACGGATGCGGAGCAGTCGTTCACCTCGGCTGAGACCCGCTGCCACAGCCATTGGGACCCGGCTCCACTCGATTCGGCGCGCGCGGCCGAGTTCGTGCAAGCACTCGGTGCTGACCACCTCGCCATCCACGTTCAATCGACTTCCGCCACCGACCGCCGGGTGCTCGATGACCTGGCCGCGGCCGCCGAGACGAAGGCCGGGACGGTCTGAACGGGTGGGCGTCATGTTCCGAGTTGTTCACGCGAAGGGGTTGCGACGCCTCACGAGGCCGATGTTAGGCTGTGCCGCGGGTGCGGGACCCTACTCGCCACACTCGATCGACGAACACCTCGACCGAGCATGGGAACAACAACGTGTCGCAGAACTCGCAGGGTCGCATGGACCGACGTATCGCTGACCGAAGACGAGCAACCAGGACGCGCACGCTCCCGTTCTTCGCTCTCGCCCTCGCCGCAGCGCTCGCCGCGGGGTCAGCGGCCATCGGCTTGACGGCGACCGCTGCCCCTGCCGCCGCAGTCGGCTTCCTCGACGAGCGCACCCAACCGCGCACCACCGTGGTCGGCAAGTCCGGGCCGGTCGAACTCGGCGTGCGCTTCTCGGTCGCTCGAGCGGGAACCGTCGTCGGCATCGAGTTCTACCGCCCGCGCGGAGCCACCGGCCAGCAGGTCGGAACGCTCTGGGGCCCTGAGGGCGAGCGGCTGGCGAGCGTGCGATTCCCGAAGGACGGTTCGACGGGGTGGGTGTCCGCCGACTTCGACACGCCGGTCGACGTCGAGCCCGGGAAGACGTACATCGCCTCCTACATCGCCCCGAAGGGGAAGTACGTCGTCGACGCACGCGCCTTCACGCGCTGGACGAAGCACGGCCACATCATCCTGCCCAAGGGCGCGGGTGTCTATCGCGACGGCAAGGGCCACGGCAAGTATTCGAAGTTCAAGCAACGCAGCGCGAACTACTTCGTCGATGTGCGGTTCATCCCCAGGCGAAGCGACCGCCCTACCGCCACATCGGCGCCGCCGCCGACGCCGACGACCGCTCCGGTGCCGACCTCCGTGCCGACCCCCACGTCAGCTCCGAACCCGACACCCCCGACCACCCCGACGCCGGCCCCGCCGCAGCAGACGGCTCCCCCGGTCACCTCGCCGCCGAGCGCATCGCCGACCGCGACGCCGGTCCCGACCGCCCCGAACCCGCGAGCGACACTCGACCTTCCGCTCGAGCCGTGGTACGGAGGTCCGTCCTACTACGCGAAGTTCCCGAAGGCCGCCGCATCCGGGTGGACCGACCCCTCGTTCTTCCCGATCGCGGTGTTCTTCGGCAAGCCCGGCCACGCCTCCGCCCTCGCCGCTATCGGCGTCAACACCTACATGGGCGCCGAGCACGACGGTTCGACGATGAGCTCGATCACCCGCCACGGGATCTCGGTGATCGCCCAACCCGAGTGGACGCCGGCTGAGGTGGGCAGCAACGCCCGCGTCGTCGGATGGCACATCAGCGACGAGTGCGAGATGGGGCTCGGCGGCTGCGACGGGGAGGAGTTCGATCGGCTCGCCACACAGCGCCGGTACGCCGACGAGTCGAGATCGCTGGGTGATGGCCGGTTCCTTCAGGCCAACTTCGGGAACGGCGTGCTGGGCACGTGGTGGGCACCGACGACCATGGACGACCACCTCGGCTTGATCGACCTCTCGAGCGTCGACAAGTACGCCTACACCAGCCCGCACGTGCAGGATCTCCTGCGCTCCACGCCATCGTGGCCGCGCGGCATGAACCCTGCGAGCGCCTCCGCGTACGGATGGCAACAGGACCGCATGGAGTCGTTCACGTCCCCCAGCGGCGCCAAGCCGAACTGGGTGTTCGTCGAGACCGCGAAGCCCTATCTGACCGAGAACGGGGCGACCACGATCACCGGCGATCAGATCGAAGGCGCCGTGTGGAACTCGATCATCCACGGCGCATCGGGGATCGCGTACTTCCAGCACAACAACGACGGGAAGTGCGGCAACTACTCGCTCGTGCAGTGCTCGACGGCCCTCAAGAACACGGTGCGCGACATCAACGCCCAGGTACGGTCCTTGGCCCCCGTGATCAACACGCAGTCGTACGTGTGGAACTTCGGCCCCGGACTCGAGACGGCGCTCAAGGTGCACGGAGGCTACGCCTACATCTTCGCGATGACCGATGCTTCGACCGGCTCCCGCACCTTCACCCTGCCGGCAGGGATCTCGGCCGCCAGCGTCGAGGTCGTGGACGAGGCCCGGCGGATCCAGGTGACCGGCGGGAAGTTCACCGACACGTTCGCCGCCGAGCACACGCACCACGTGTATCGGATCGCTCTCGACTGACCGACGCGCGAAGGGCGCCCGCCGGGGCACGTCAGCCGGCAGCGCGCGCTTGCCCGCCGGGACTCGAATCGGGCAGCGACGCCAGGATCCAGCGGTCGGCGTCGGCGACGGCGCGCAGGGCACCGCAGAGGCCGATGACGAGGAAAAGGATGCTCGCAGACATCGGGAACGACAACGCATCGAAGCCGATCATGAGCACCGCGGCGGTGAGGCACGCGGCCACGAGTCCCTGGCCGAATTGCAGCACGTCATGCTCAGCCGAGGCCCGGCGCGCCGCCCAAGCGCTCCACATCGCGGTGAGCAGCAGGCTCGCGAACGCGAGCACGCCGAGCAAGCCGATTTCGACCGCCAACAGCACCCACTGGTTGTCGAAGATGTAGTACCGCGGCAGGAACGTGCCGAGGCCGGCCCCGACCAGCGGCGACACCGCGATGAACCCCGGTGCCCGAGCGAGCCCCGTCGTGCGTGAGATCGCGCTCGGCTCGGTGGACACGCCGGTGAACATCGACATCATGGTGCCGAACATGCCCGGGAACACCACGATCACCGCGGCGACGAGCACCGCGGTCGCCAAGAGCGTGTAGCCGCGTGCACGACGCGGCAGAGCCGGCAGCATCGCGATGAGCCCGACGCCGAAGCCGAGCAGGGCGGACCGCGACGCCGACACCAGCGTCGCGCTCGCGATGACGAGCAGCGGGAGCCACAGCCGCAGGTGGAACAGTCCGTTCCGCTTCGAATGCTCCCCGACCATGGCGTAGGCGAGCGCGAGCGGAAGACAGATCGCCAGCACCGTCGCGTACTCGAGCGGATGCACCGCGGTCCCCGCCGCGCGCACGAATGATCCGCGCACCTGGATGCCACCCTCTTCGGTGCGGTTGAACCCGGGGATGCTGATCTCGTCCACGATCGACATCCCCGTACCGGTCTGCACGAGTCCCAGCAACGCCACGACGCCGACGAGCAGCACCAACCGCGCGACGAGGGTGCGCAGGTCCCGCATCGTGCGGATGCCATCCATCGCGACCAGCGCGACCCCACCGTACGAGACGAAGCGGATGAGCGCGTTGATCGCCGGTGTCACCTGGTCTGCGGGCTGGCCGCGCAGGACTGCGACGGCGAAGCTGACGAGCGCGACGACGATCAACGCGGCGAGCGCGAGTCGCACCGGTTGCGGCGGAGGGACCACCGCGCGGCCGTGTGCCTGGACGTTGTGCGTCACCCACCAGAGCGCGAGGAACAGCCCCCAGAGCAGCGACGGACGACCGAGGGTGCCCAGCGCACTGATCGCGAGATTCGACGGCACGAGGCACACCAGTGCGATGTACACGGTGAGCATCGTGACCGCGTCGAGACCACGTCGACGCTGGAACCCGCGATGGTCGCGTGCAGGGATCGGATTGAATGCCTCGGGCGCGGTCATCTTCGGAATGCGTCGTCGGACACGGGACCCCGCTCGCGCTCGCTCGCCCAGGGGTCGTCCCGGACCGCGCTCACCGGAGGATCGCTCGGACGAGCGACGTCCACGGACACGTCGGCGTCATCGGCGGGCTGCTCGGCCACCGCCGCCCCCACCCGACGCCTGCGGCGACTCATCCCCTCGACGATCGCGGGCGTGAGAATGCTGATCAGCAGGCCGACCGCGGCGACGCCCGCGGTGATCATGAACCGGGTCCGCTGCACCACCACACCGGTGTCGTCGGCCACCAGCGGCACTGCGACGATCCGGCGATCCGAGCTGATGCCCTCGTCGGCTTGCAGCGCGTTGAGGGTCGAGGTGACATGCTCGATCGACGTCGTGAGCACGACGCCCGCGATGTCGTCGTCGTCGGATTCGACCGAGATCGCGATGACCGGGCTCGCCGTCGACTGATCGCGTCCGATCACGACCTCGGTGCCCGGGTGCTCATCGGTGATCGAGTCGTGAAAGGTTTGGGAGTTCGCCGCCCGGACGACGACGTCGCCCACCCCGGACAAGCCCGACATGAAGAGGTACGGGTTGCCGCCCTCGGGAATGCTCGCCGAGTCGGGGAGGAGCAGCAGGCTCGCGTTGCGCTCGTAGGTCGGACGCACCAGGAAGAACACGACGAAGGCCAGCACCATCGTCAGGATGACTGCAGGAAAGAAGAGGTACCAGCGCCGCATCAACATGCGCAGGCTCTCGGTGAGGTTCATAGGGCGTCCACTCTTCGGGTCAGGATCACGTTATCCGGTGTTCACCGCTGGTCCGCGCAAATCCGCGTCCGCTCGATTCGGCCGCCGGAACCGGCGGAGTCCTCGGTCCAACAGGACGGCGAGCCAACCGCCGGTGATGAGCGCGGCCGCCAGGATGGCGCCGAGCGCCAGCAAGCGGTCGCGTGTGCTGCTCTGGACGTGTTCGATCGAGGTCGAGAGCGGCATCACGAACGTGTCGATGTGGGCGTCGGGCGCCGCACCGCGCATGGCCTGCTCGCGATCGGCAGTCGTCAGGATCCGCCCGAGGACCTCCCGCTGCCTCGCCTTCACCCATTCCTCGGTCCGGCCGACGATCGACACGGCGATCTCGGCTCGGGTGAAGCTCATGCCCCATTGGCCGCCGACGTTCGGGACGCCGATCCGCACGCCCTCGCGAACCCCGGCGCCGTAGGCGGGAGCATCCTCAGCGGCGTACCGGTCGATCGGACGACCGTTGTTGACCGCCTCGGCGATGGTGGCGGCGAATCCGATGACGCCCTCGGCGTCGATGCCGTTGTCGGGCCGCAGCGCCACCCCGCCCGGCAGCATGAAGGCGACGATCGGCTTGCTCACGTACGATCCGCCGCTCCGATCGAGCCAGACGAATCCGCTGATCGCGACCGCGAAGACGACCGCAAGCACGTACCACCGTCGCAGGAGGACGAGGACGAGGTCTCGGAAGGTCATGTCGGCCGCTCTCGCAGAGGATGGTCGTCGTCGGTCGGCGCCGCCTGCAGAGGGGGCACGGGCGACGAGCCTATGCCGACAACCTCGGAGATCGCTGCGCCCGCTCCGCGCGACACCGGGCCGCGCAGTTCGTCGCTGATGATCGCGAAGACCGCGTCCTGCACCGTCGACCAGCTCACCGAGGCGGATTCCTCCTCGCCTGCGGCGGCCGCAGCTCGTCGCCGCGCATCCGGCGCCTCCACGACGGTGCAGAGCGCCTCGGCGAGCGCGGAGGGATCGGGCGCAGCCCAGACCACGTGCGAGTGGCGGAGCTCGACGCGAGCGTACGGATCGTCGTTGACCACGGGGATCGCTCCGGCGGCGAGCATTTCCTCCGGCACGAGCGACACGTTGGTGAACGACAGGGCGAGTCCGCCGAGCACCCGGTTGTAGAGGTCGTTGAGCTGAGACGGGTCGAGGTTCCCATGATCGATCACGGGAACGGTCCAGTTGCTCACGGTGTCACCGAACGTGTGGATCGTCTGCTCAGGGTGGCGGCGATGGAACTCCTCGAGCGCGAGCGTGCCGAGCGAGTAGCCGCGACGCTCGTTCTGCCGGCGGACGTAGAACAGGACCCCGCTGCGATCGCCCCGGTTCTCGAACCGGTACGACTGGGCGTCGCGCCCGAACGGGACGAGGTCGGATGCCACGCCGCGCTCCAGCAGCAGGCTGTGCACCATTCGCCCGAGCGCGATGATCCGGAAGCCGAACCGGTAGGTGTTCTCCGCGAGCGCGTACGTCGAGCCGCGCGGATGGAAGAACGGTTCGAAATCCTGCACGAAGTAGAGTCGCGCCATCGGGGCGGTGCCGTACTTCGCGAGCACATGCGCACTCTCCCACGAACTCGCGACCGCCGCAGCCACTCCGGTGATGCCCGCGCGCGCGTCGCGGATCTCCGCGTCCAGCCACGGCCAATGCTCGCGGATGACGCGCGCGTGGCGCTCGAGGTCTCCGCCGCGCGCGTCGTACAGGAAGATCACACTGCTGAGGCCGCGTTCGCGGAGCCCGGCGATCATTCGGAACAGGGTGGTGTGCCCGCCGGATCCGGCGGCGGGTGCGGCCATCACCCAGCCGACCTTCGCGTCCGCGGGCGCCGGTCCGTCGAGGGTCGGCAGGTCGAGCGCGCTCGCCCCGACGAGGTCGGCGTCGGCGATCGCGCGCCCGAGTGAGGATGCTCCGCTGCGATGGTAGAGCTCGTAGATGACCCGTCTCGACACACCGCCGACACCGTCTCGCCGCACCCGTCGGACGAGCTCACCGAGTCCGATGTGCGTCATGGCATCTCCTCTTCGGATCGATCGCTCGTCATAGTCCGGTCTTCTCCCAGTGGCGGCGAGCGCGCGCAGCTCGAAGCCGGTTGCCCACCGCCCAGGCCACGAGCGCCGGTGATCGGCCCGCGCCCGAACCGAGACGCAGCGCCCGGGCGAGCAGCCGCACTTCGCGCACGCCGGTCAGATCCGCCCCGGACGCATCGACGAACCGTTGGTAGTCGACGATCTCCGCCTGGGTGCCGCGTCCTCGTACGCACGCCGCGATCGCTCGCCGCAACGCCTCGATCGCGAGGGTTCGCCTGGCGACCGCGAGGCGGGCGGCATCCGCCACCGAGTCGCCGAGACCATCGGTCAGCAGCACCTCGAAGGCCGCGAGACGTTCCTCCAGGTCGCCGATCACGTCGGTGTCGGTCGCCGAGAGGCTCGCCGGGTGCTCTCGATGCCACGCCTGGTCGGCACCATCGATCCAGCCGACGTCCGACACCCGGGCGATGCGCATCCACATCTCCATGTCGTGGGTGTGGGCGAGCTGGCGCTGACCGCCGACCTCGGCCACCACGGACATGCGCATCAGCGCCTCGGGCGACGTGATGCAGTTGACGCCGGATTCGCACCGCAGATCGAGCCAGGCGGGGCCGTCGGTGATCCGCCACCGCGTCGCATGCGCCCGATGCGTCGACGGACGATCCCCGGCGAAGTGCACGGGGCGACCGTAGACGAGCCCCACCGATGGCTCGGCTTCGGCGAGCGCGACCGCGCGGGCGACCGAGCCGGGCGTGAGGATGTCGTCGGCGTCGAGCCGGACGAGGTACTCGCCGGTCGCGACGGCGAGCCCATCGTTGAAGGTCGCGACCGGCCCGCTGTTCCGGGTATGGCGCACCAGCCGCACGTGCTCGCCGTAGGCGGTGGCGACCGCAGCCGAATCGTCGGTCGATGCGTCGTCCACGACGATGACCTCGATCTGCGCCCCGGCCTGCGCCAGTGCGCTGTCGATCGCGGCGGCGAGGTACCGGCCGTAGTTGAAGCAGGGGATCACCACACTCACCCGAGGGCGCGTTCCGGGCGTCTGGGCGACCGTCGACACCGTCCGATGATGCGGCGACGGCCGTCGCGCGGCCGAGGTCGATGCGCTCATATGCCGTGCCTCCGCCATCTCCGCCAACGCAGCCGATCCTCCAGCTGACGATAGTGCCGACCGAGCACCGTCGGGCTCGACGACAGGGTCGTCCTCCGGCCCACACCCGGCGCTCGCTCGAGATCCCGGGCAACCTCCGAGAACTTCGCGGCGGCGTCCGCCCCGCCCGACGGTCGCTCCGCAGCGCGGGCGCCGAGGCGCCTGGCGTCGCGCGCGAGCGACGAGAGCGCGACGGCGTGCAGTTTTCCGTGGTCTCTGAGCCGCGGACCGCACTCCTCGAAGAACATCGTCACCGCTGCGACACGCGCCTCGAGATCCGAGAGCTCGATGTCGTCGGCCGATCTCTGGAAGCTCTTGTCGTGCACCCGGTAGAGGCCCTGCGTCGCACCATCCACCCTGCCGATCGCGCCCATCGTCGCCAGCCGCAACCACCAGTTGTAGTCCTCGGCCCAGCGCAGCTGCGGGCGATATCCGCCCGATTCCACGACCGCGGTGCGGCGCACGACGACCTCGGGCTGCATGATGACGTTGTGGCCGCGCCGCAGCACCCGTTCGATCCAGTCCCGGCCCTCCCAGATCGTCCAACCGGAGACGGAGGTCGGCACGTCCGCCGGCGGGGTGCCGCGGAACTCCTGCGGGTACCCGTAGCACAGCACCGCCGAGGGATACGCGGTCAGCAGTGCGGTCGATCGCGCGAGCGACCCGGGAGTCAGCAGGTCGTCGGCGTCCAGTTTGACGACGAACTCGCCCGTCGCCAGCCCCAGCGCCTCGTTCGCGGTCTCGACATGGCCCAGATTGCGCGCGTGCCGAACGAGACGGACTCGCGGATCCCGGGTCGCAATGCGCTCCGCGACTGCGACGCTGTCGTCGGAGGACGCGTCGTCGAGGATCACGACGTCGAGGTCCACGCCCTCTTGAGCGAGCACGGAGCCGACCGAGTCTTCCAGGTACCGGGCGTAGTTGTAGCACGGGATCACCACCGAGACGCGAGGCTCGATGCCCGCGGGCAACGGTCGCGGAAGCATCCTCACGACTCCTTCCTCGTTCGGGCGATCCGGCGCAGCAGCGCGCTCGTGAGCCGTGCGAGCTCGGCCCACGCGACGGGCAATGTCAGCCGAACGAGCGGCACGTACACCACGACGACGGTGACACCGAGCAGCAGCACGGTGACCCAGTCCGGCAGCCCGGCCGTGAGCATCCCCACGCCGATCGCTGCCGCCGCCGCGCACAGCGCCGGCAGGCTCACTCGCACGAGCGGACCCGCGATCCGCTGCCACTGCGTCTCGAGCACCCGCCCGACGAGAATCCATCGCGCCGCGGTGGCGGCTGCGGCCACGCAGAGGAAGCCGATGGTCACCGCGAGCAGACCGTACGGGGCGACCAGGAAGGTGACGAGGATGGTGACGGCGTCGACGACGAGCGCGTAGCAGAACCACAAGCCGGGTCGACCCACCCCGTAGAGCAGCCCCTGGTCGAGGGCGTTCAGGGTGAGGATTCCGGCGACCGCGAGTGCTTGGGCGGGCGCGACGCTCGGACCCCACTGATCACCGAAGAACACGGGAATGAGAGCCGGAGCCCCGACCGCGATCACCAGCATGATCGGGGTGACGGCCGCGTACGACACCGCCTGTGCGCGGAGATACCCGGATCGGAGCCGGTCGACCGATTCGCGCACCTGCGCGAACACCACGACCGACACCGGGACGAGCGCGCTCACCGTGAGGTCCTGGGCGATCTGGATGAGGCGCTGCGCGATGGCGAGATAGCCCAGTCCGGTGGTGCCGAGGGCGGAGACGATGATGGCGTTCTCGAGCCACACCCGCGACAGCGCAACGAGTTCGACACCGATGACCTTCGCTCCGAATCGCAGCATGCGGTCGAGTTCCGCCCCCGAGAAGGCGAAGGCCGGCCGCCACCCCGATGCGATCCAGGCGAGCGTGGTTGCGACGGCCTGATAGGCGAGGGTCTGGGCGACGAGGGCCCACACTCCGAGCCCCATGAGCGCGATCGCGATCGCGATCGCCTGTCCGACTGCGCCGGCGACGACGGCCTGGACGGCGATGGCGCGGAACCGCATCTCGCGTCGCAGCCGGGCGAGCGGCACCGATCCCAGCGTCACGAGAAGTGCCGCCGGGGCGAGGCCGTAGATCACCGGCACGACTTCGGGGGTGTCGAGGACGAGACCGACGAGCGGGGCGACGAGCACGAGCAATCCGCCGAGCACGATGCCGACGACCGCGGAGAACCAGAACGCCGTGCTGTACGACCGTGCGGTCGGCCGGTCCGCCTGTACGAGATAGGTGGAGAACCCGAGATCCGACAGGAGCTGGACGAGTGGGAGCAGGGACAGCGCGATCGCGACCACACCGAAGTCGGCCGGCGCCAGCAGCCTCGTCAGGATCGCGACCGTGACGAAGCCGGTCACCCGGATGACCCACTTCTGCGCTACACCCCACGCGACACCGGACGCCGCGCGCCCTGCGAGGTCGCGCTCAGGCTGCGCAGTCCGCTCGCTCACGTCGCTGCTGCCCCTGCCGAGGTGAGATCGCGCAGGACCTCCGCGACCCGTTCCTGCTGCGCGGAGGACAGGTGCGGAGACATCGGCAGCGACAGGATCCGGCTGCTGCTGGCCTCGGCGATCGGGAACTGTCCCTCCCGGTACCCGAGGTCGCGGTAGGCACCGGTGAGGTGGAGCGGAACCGGGTAGTGGATGGCCGCGCCGATGCCTGCCGCTGCGAGGCCGTCGAGCACGCGGTCGCGTTCGTCGACGCGGACGACGTAGAGATGCCAGACATCGGTGTTGCCGGGCCGGGAGACCGGAATCCGCACGCCGGGCGCATCCGCGAGGAGTTCGGCGTACCGTGCCGCCGCGGCACGACGGTTCGCGTTCCATCCGTCCAAGCGGCGCAGTTTCGCGCGGAGCACGGTCGCCTGCACGGAGTCGAGGCGCGAATTGCCGCCGACCCGATCGTGCACGTACTTCACCCTGCTGCCGTGCGAACCCAGCTCGCGCACGACACCGGCCACCGCCGCATCGTTCGTGAGCACTGCGCCCGCGTCACCGGCCGCACCGAGGTTCTTGCCGGGGTAGAAGCTCGTCGCGGCGACCCGGCCCAGCGCGCCCGCCCGCCCGGCCGCAGACGAGGCTCCCTGCGACTGCGCGGCGTCCTCGACCACAATGAGGTCGTGGCGTCGGGCGATGGACTCGATCGCCTCCACCGGAGCGGTCTGCCCGTACAGGTGAACGGGGATCACCACACGCGTGCGTTCGGAGACCGCCGCATCGACCGCCCGCGGATCGATGAGGAGGTGCTCGTCATCGACGTCGACGAACACCGGCGTCGCGCCGACGCGGCTGACCGCCTCGGCGGTGGCGATGAACGTGTTGACCGGGAGGATGACCTCATCTCCCCTGCCGACGCCGACGGCTCGGAGCGCGAGCTCGATCGCGTCGGTTCCGTTGCCGACGCCGATGCAGTGCTCGACACCGATGTACTCGGCGTACTCGCGCTCGAAGGCCGCGACCTCGACCCCGCCGATGAACGAGGCCGTCACGAGCTGCTGCTGCCAGGTCGCCAGCACCTCGTCGGCGACCTCGGCCTGCTGAGCGGCGAGGTCCAGGAACGGCACCGGCCCCGGGTCGGCGGCGGTGTCTTCGGTTGCGCGGAGGGTATCGGTCATGTTCTGCATCGTCTCGTCAGGGCTCACGGCGCGGCGGGAAGGAGGAGTCGGTCGACGTTGCGGGGCGACCACCCGACGATCGAGTCGAGCTTTCGGACGGCCCTCGCGGTCACGGTGCGCATCCGCATCGCGCGTCGATCCCGCTCATCGAGCCGGGCGATCGCACCATGCAGCGACCACAGCAACGGTGACCGTTGCTCGATCGCGAGGATCGCGAGGCTGTAATCGGCGAGCTCGTCACTCGCAGGCGGAGCGGGCGTCTCGCCGATCGTGCGGCCGGCCGCGGAGAGCTCGTCGAGTCGCGTGTACAGGGCCTCGAGTCGATCGAGCCAGGATCCGTCCGTCGTGAGCTGGTCGAACACCCCCCGGGCGGCGGCACCGCGCGCGCGACGAAGCCCGTCGTCGCCCACCAGGTCGGTGAGGCGGCGTTGGAAGGTCGCGAGGTCGTCGGGTCGGTCGAGGTCGTCAGCGACGAAATCGGCGATGCCGAGGGCCTTGCGCAACCCGTGGTGCCCGTCGAAGGTGAGCACGGGCAGATTCGCCGACGACGCCTCGAGCAATGAGGTGAGCGACGAGAACGGGAACGTGTCGAGGTAGAGATCCGCCGCATTCAGGCACGCCTGCGGGTCGGGAAGCGGGCCGGTCAAGCGAATCCGGCCCGGATATCGTGCGAGCAGACCCGGCCAGGGCGAGTCGTCGGGGCCGGGGCCGACCGCGCAGTACACGAGTCGCGGGTTCCGGTCGAGCGCTTCGGCGATCAGGTCGGCGAACCTCGGTTCGAGCGGGGTGTCCTCGAACTTCACCGCACGGGCCACCGACACGGCGACGACGTCGGCATCGGCGAACCCGAGTCTCGCCCTGGCTTCGTCACGGAGTCCGCTCGCCGCGGCCCCGGGTACGAGCAACGGGAGCCGGTGCCGTGCAGCGGTGCCGTAGCCGCGTCCGAACTCGGTGAGCACGGCACCGGCCTCGCGGAAGTCGACCACCAGGCTCGCCCCCGTCGGTGCGAGCCAGAAGAGGTGGTCGGAATGGTTGAACAGCGCGACGGGTGCACCTCGGTAGCCGGCCCCGAAGGCGAGCGCTGGAACAGGGTCGCCGGGGTGCAGGTGGCAGATGACGAAGTCCGCTTCCTCGCCGAGCCTGCGCAGCTCGGCCGCCTGCGCGATGGCGTCTCCGAGACCGAACGCTGCCGTCACTCCGCCCGACGCGGCGACGGCCGCGACGAGCGGCTCGACCACCTCGGACTGCAGTGTGACGACGATCGACGATGTGCTCGCGGTGTCGTGGCGGATCCAGCGTTCTGCGAGTCGCGTGAGTCCGCCGATCGATCGAGCTTCACTCACGACGTGCAGCACACGTCGAGGCGGTGCCGACTCGCCGGTGGCGGACCGGCGCCGTTCGCGGGGCGAGGGGCGCAGCGCACGGGCGGCGATCTGATCGACCACCGCTTCGAGACGGTCGCTTCGGAGCACGCCCACCGGATTCGTCATCGCGAAACTCGCCGCGACACGCACCCATTCGACGGCGGACTCGAGCCGATCGTCGGATGCTCTGCCACTTGCGATGTCGATCAGACGATCGAAGATCCCTCGGTTGAGCTCGAGCGTCTCGGCTCCGAGATCGGCCGCGCGTTCAGACCGATGCGACCGTGTCGCGGTCATCTGGGCTCTCCGGCGTACGCGTTCAGCCGCTCCTGGGCGGTTCCGGTCTGCAGGCTCTGGGACGCGGCTTCGAGCACCGACAGCACGCGCAGCCCGGACTGGCCGTCGGTGCGCGGCGGGCGGCCCGTCGTGATCGCCTCGGCGAACTCGTCGACCATCGCGGCCAGCGCCTCGCGCTCCTGCAGCGCGGGCGACCAGGTGTCGCCGAGCCGGTAGGAGATGAGGGCCGACGCCCGATCGATGCCGTCGAGGGCTTGGATATCGAGATCGACGCCACGGTCGTAGACGCTGACCCGCTGCTGGGGGCTGAGATCGTCCCACACGACCGTGCGCCGCGACCCGCCGATGACGAGCTGACGGATCTTCGTGGGGCTGAGCCAGTTCACGTGAGCGTGGCCGATGGCCCCGCCGGGGAACATCATCGACAGGTATCCGATGCAGGCCTTACCCGCGCTGAGCGGGTCCGCCCCGACGGCGGTGACGCTCTCCGGCACGAGGCCTCCCGGCAGCAGGAAGTCCATGATCGACAGGTCGTGCGGGGCGAGGTCCCAGAAGACGTCGACATCGGGCTGGATGATACCGAGATTGATGCGTACGGAGTCGATGTAGAGGATGTCCCCGAGGTGGCCCTCGGCGATGAGTTCCCTCATCTTGAGTACCGCGGGCGTGTAGCAGTACGTGTGGTCGGTCATGAGCACGAGTCCGGCGGCATCGGCCGCCGCGACCATCTCACGAGCGCGCTGCGTGCCGTCGGCGATCGGCTTCTCGACCACGACATGCTTGCCGGCCGCGATGGCGGCCATTGCGATGGGGTGATGCGTGCGTGCCGGCGTGGCGATCGCAACGGCGTCGATCGCCGGGTCGGCGAGCACGTCGTCGAGCGAGGCGGTCACCCGCACACCGCCGAGCCGGGCCGCGAGCGCGGACGCACGATCCAGATCGAGGTCGCAGATCGCCTCGAGCCGCCAATCGGGGCTGTACTGGAAGTTGCGGGCGAGGTTCGGGCCCCAGTAGCCGGCGCCGATCACGGCGACGCCGAGGGTTCTGGTCATGGGTGGTCTCTTCCCCTGCGTGGGTAGTCGGGTCTGCAGCGAGGGTCGCGGCCGCGGATCGAGGTCGAATAGGGATCGATCTCGCTGACTCGCGTGTCGGGTGGGGTGCGTCGGATGATGACGTTGACTCACTGTCGCACACGGCCCTCGGGCGGTCATCCCCCAGAATGGGGTCCCCCCGCTCGGGGGGAACGCTCACTCGGCAGTGGTCACGCTCGCCGATCGGATCACGGCAGCGACGGAACCGCCCTCGGATGCACCGACGATGATGCCCAGACGCGGCGCGGCGAACGTCGCGGTAGTCGATCCGAGCGAAGTCCAGGTCGCACCGTCGTCGATGGAGTAGGAACCCTCGATCGTCGAGCCCAGGCGAACGAGCTGCAGCACCATCGTCGTGGCCGACGAGGCCGCCTGGCCCGGCGCGGTCGCGACACCGTCGCGCTCCGACACCATGACGAAGCCGGATCCGCCTCGTCCCGAGTTGAAGTTCCTCGTGACCTGCACGTAGTCGTCGTCGGAGTCGTAGACGACGACCCCGGCCTGCTGGAAGTTGGTGCCCGGGTCGAACTGCAACGAGAGCCGAACGCTCGCCCAGTCGGCCGGGAGCTCACGGAAGAGACTGTTCCTCGTGCTGTTCAGCCCTTCCCAGAGGTCACCCGGTCCGGCGGGAATCGCGAGCCCGGCCGGTGAGTACACGATGCTCTCACCGGCGAGCTGCTCCGTGTCACGGACCGTGCCCGACGAGGTCCGTGCCAGGAAGTCCCAGCCGTCGCCGACGAGCGCTGCGCGATCGGCGTAGTCGAAGTCGAACCTGGTCGTCGGCGTCGGCGTCGGCGTCGGCTCGGGCTCCGGCGTCGGCTCGGGCTCCGGCGTCGGCTCGGGCTCGGGCGTCGGCGTCGGCTCCGGGGTCGGCTCGGGCGTCGGCGTCGGCGTCGGCTCCGGCGTCGGCTCCGGTTGCGGCTCAGGTTGCGGCTCAGGTTGCGGTTCCGGTGTCGGCTCGGGCGTCGGCTCCGGTTGCGGCTCGGGCGTCGGCGTCGAGGACGCCGCCCGCACGACCGCGTCGCGGACGAGCGCCGACGCACCGCCGACGGCACCTCCGACGACGATGCCGAGACGCGGGTGCTCGATCTCGCCCTCGAGCGTGCCGACGGGGTTCCAGGTGGCGCCGTCGTTCGTGGAGTACGAACTCGTGATGAGCCCGCCGTTGCGGTCGAGCCGCAGGCGCATCGAGGTGGGTGCGACATACGCCCGCGCCGCGTCGACCGCCGAGCCGCCCGACTCCCCGATGAACGCGATCGACTGCCCACCAACCCACGGATTGAACACCCGGGTGATCTGAACGTAGTCGTCGTCGGACCCGTACACCACGAGTCCCGCCTGCTGGAGCGACTGGAGCGGTGCGAAGTCGAGCGCGAGTTCGAGGCTCGTCCAGTCGTCGGGCACGTCGCGGAACACACTGTTCCGGGTGTTGTTCAGTCCCTCCCAGAGGTCGCCCGAATCAACCGGGATCCGCAGCCCCTGCGCGGAGTACTCCACCACCGCCCCCGACGTCTGTTCGGTGTCGCGCGCGGCACCCGACCGGGTGCGCGCGGTGAAGTCCCACCCATCTGCGAGCAGCGCCGAGCGGTCGGCGTAGTCGAACGAGAACCTGTGCTCCGTCGGCTCCGTCGGGTCGGTCGGATCCGTCGGATCCGTCGGGTCGGTCGGGTCCGTCGGGTCGGTCGGATCCGTCGGATCCGTCGGGTCGGTTGGATCGGTCGGATCCGTGGGATTCCCGGGCGTTCCCGCGGTCACGATGGCGCGATGAATCGTCGCGACCGGGAAGCCGCCCGCCGAGGCACCCACGACGATGCCCAGTCGCGGGGAGGCGATGCTGCGCACGGCGACGCCGACCGGGATCCAGGTGGCGCCATCGTCGACCGAGAACGAACCGGTGATGACCAGTCCGTCGCGCTGCAGCCGCAGGTCGACCTCGGTGTCGCTGAGCAGGGCGGGTGCGCCCTCGCTCGCCGCGCCGGCGGTCTCGCTGATGAACGCGGTCGACTGGCCGCCCATGCCGGAGTTGTAATTGCGCGTGACCTGCACGTAGTCGTCGTCATCGCCGTACACCACGAGCCCGGCCTGCTGGAAGTCGGCTGTCGGCGCGAACTCGAGCGACACCTCGACCTGCGTCCAGTCTTCGGGGAGGTCGCGGAAGAGACTGTTGCGGGTGTCGTTGAGCTCCTGCCAGAGATCGCCGGCATCCGCCGGGATCCGCAGCCCCGACGAGGAGTACGACACGGTCGCGCCCGAGGTCTGCTCGGTATTGCGCACCGCGCCGGTGCGCGTCTCGGCGAGGAAGTCCCAGCCGTCCGCGAGCAGTTCTCCGCGGTTCGCATAGTCGAACGCGAACGCCTGCGCCGTGTTGTCGGACACACGGAGCGTGACGGGGATGGACTTGGGCGTCGCACCGGGAGCGCTGACCGTGACGGCGGCGGTGTGGGTGCCGGGCGGCAGCGACGCACTGTCGGCGTGGACGGTGAGCGTGCCGGATCCCGTGCCGCTGGCCGGGGTGACCGACAGCCACTCGGCGCCGGCACCCGTGACGGCGGCGTTCCACGAGAGGGTGCCGGCTCCGGCGTTGGCGAGTTCGACGGTCAGGTCGTCGACCGGCTGGCCGGTGGTCGCCGAGAAGGACAACGCCGCCGGCGCGGCCGAGATCACCGGCGGAACGACATCCGAGAGGCCGATCTCGGCGTGCTGTGTCGCGAGCGTCACGGGCGCCGAGAAGTACACGGACTTGCCCCCGCCCTCGATTCGCACCTCGAACGGCAGATCGACTCCGCCCACGCGCACGTGCGACACCCAGGGCGCGGTGCTCACGTCGACCTTGAACGTCACCTCGTCGGCCGCGTGGATGGTCGACTCGAAGTCGCGCAGCGGGGAGGTCGGCAGTCCGATGCGCGAGAAGTCGAAGCCGAGCGTGTCGGCGGTCGCCGTGGGGGACGTGATGACCGTGCGATCGCGTTGCAGGATGTAGTTCACGACGGTGCCGATCGGCGCCACCCACACATCCTTCGTCGTGGCGTACCGGATCGCACCGTCGTCGTTGGTGAAGTCGTGCAGCACGAGGTTCGCCCAGCCGCCCTGCTGCTCCGCCGCATCGACGATCGACTTCAGGTCGGCGGGCGGCACCGGCTCGTGCTCGTGCGAGTTGAACGACTTCAGGTTCATGAAGTCGAACGGCGTCGCGCTCTCGAGCTGGTTGATGTTGTAGCCACGCGCGGAGGTGAAGTAGCGCGCCGCGACCACGCCGTACTCGAGCGAGCGGAACCCGCACGGCCAGACGAGGGTGGCGACGTCGTCGAGCGTCCCGGTCGCGATCGCCACCCCGGCGACGTTCCGCTCGATCTCGTCGCGCAACGTGGGCCCGTCGACGGGCGTGCAGTAATGGCTGACGAGGTGCGACCCGAGTTCCATTCCCGAAGCGTGCATGTCCGCATACTCGGGCGGGGGCGTGGTGCCGTTCATGACGAACGTTCCGCCGACCCCGTTCGACACGAGCTCGGCGTACCCGCTCAGACGGCTGTCATCGGTCGACGAGCTGAACGCCCCGCGATGACCGTCCTTCCAAGTCGTCGTGGTCACGAACGACGCCGGATTGATGACGGCACTCACCGCCACCGTCTGCGGCGAGCCTGAGGCACCGGCGGCGGTGAAGGTGACGGTCGCGTGGTGCACGCCGACGGGAAGCCCAGCGCAGTCGGCGGTCGCCGTCGGTTGCGACGGCGTGGTGCCCGTGGACTGGGACAGGTGGACCCAGGCAGCATTCGCCGAGGCGTTCCACGCGTACTCGGGGCCGTTCCATGTGACGATCGAGAGCCCCTGCGGTGTATCGCAGCCCTGCCCCTGGGTGGCCCGGAAGACGACCTGCGAGGGGGTCGCGGCGATCGAGCGCGGCAACTCGGGCATGGCGAGCGCGGCGGGGCGGAGCAGGCCGGGGACGGGTGCCGGCGCACCACCGCGACCGGGCGTCTCCGAGAGGTCGGGCCGCAGATCGACGCGGTTCGAGATCGGCTCGCTGCGCGGATCGGCATGCGGTGCGCTCGAACCCGTGAACGCGGGCACGGCGATCAGGGTGGCCGACAGCGCCGCCACCGCGACCAGGACGATCCACTTGTTGCGATCGGACCCGGTGCGTGCACCGGTCCGGAACCATCGATCGATGACCGTTCTCCTCGGCTCTCGGGTAGCGCCTCTCGGCTGCCGACAGGGCATGCCGACCCGGGTGTGCGCACGCCGCTGATCGGAGAATATCCGTGTTGATCCGTGCGTCGCTCGCCCCAGATCGAGGGCCGTCGCTGCGCGCGGCCGGCCGATCATCGCACTCATCCGGCCTCCGCCCGCACCCCGGGCGTATCCTCCCGGTATGGCTGCTGCGACGACACCCGTCACGATCACCATCACCGGCGCGGGGGGCCAGATCGGCTACGCCCTGCTGTTCCGCATCGCGTCGGGCGCGATGCTCGGCGACGACGTGCCGGTGCGGCTGCGGCTGCTCGAGATCCCGCAGGGGCTGCGTGCGGCCGAGGGCGCGGCGCTCGAGCTGCAGGATGCCGCGTTCCCGCTGCTTCGCGGCGTCGAGGTGACCGACGACACCGCGGTCGGGTTCGAGGGCGCGAACCTCGCGCTGCTGGTCGGCGCGCGGCCGCGCGGCCCCGGCATGGAGCGCGGCGACCTGCTCGCCGCGAACGGCGGCATCTTCGGCCCGCAGGGCCGGGCGATCAACGACCACGCGGCCGACGACGTGCGGGTCGTGGTGGTCGGCAACCCGGCGAACACGAACGCGCTCATCGCGCAGGCGAACGCGCCGGATGTCCCGGCCGAGCGTTTCACCGCCCTCACCCGCCTCGACCACAACCGGGCGCTCGGTCAGCTCGCGGCCGCGGTCGACAGCCCGGTCGGCGAGATCCGGGATGTCACGATCTGGGGCAATCACTCCGCGACCCAGTTCCCGGATGTCTCGCATGCGACCGCGGCCGGAGACCCGGTGCTCGGCGTGCTCGCGGCACGGCTGGGCGGCACCGACGCCGCGCGCGAGTGGCTCGTCGACGAGTTCATCCCGCGGGTCGCCAAGCGCGGCGCCGAGATCATCGAGGTGCGCGGTTCGTCGTCGGTCGCCTCGGCGGCGTCGGCGACGATCGATCACGTGCGCGACTGGGTGCGCGGCACGGGCGAGCGCGGGTGGACGAGCGCGGCGGTGGTGTCGGATGGCTCGTACGGCGTGCCCGAGGGCCTCGTGTCGTCGTTCCCGGTGACGAGTGACGGCAGCGGCTGGCAGATCGTGCCGGGGCTCGAGCTCGACGAGTTCGCGCGGCACCGGATCGAGGCATCCGTCGCCGAACTCGAGAGCGAGCGCGAGGCAGTGCGCGAACTCGGCCTGGTCTGAACACCCCGACACATCCCGCAACGAAGGGTCATCCTCGGCAACAACGCTGGCCCGCGGCATCCGCCCCCGCCTAGCGTGACCGGCATCCGCATCGATCCGCCGTGAGGAGCCGACCGTGTCGCAGAACAGCCTGATCCACGAGCCGCTGAAGTTCGCCTACTGGGTGCCGAACGTGAGCGGCGGGCTCGTGGTGTCGAACATCGAGCAGCGCACCGACTGGTCGTACGACTACAACGTGCGACTCGCGCAGACCGCCGAGCGCGTCGGCTTCGAGTACGCGCTCTCGCAGGTGCGCTATCTGTCGAGCTACGGGGCCGCGCAGCAGCACGAGTCGACGTCGATCTCGCTCGCGCTGCTGCTCGCGACCGAGAAGCTCAAGGTCATCGCGGCCGTGCACCCCGGGCTCTGGGAGCCGGCCGTGCTCGCGAAGTTCATCCTCACCGCCGACCAGTTCTCGAAGGGCCGCGCCGCGGTCAACGTGGTCAGCGGCTGGTTCAAGGACGAATACACGAAGCTCGCCCTGCCGTGGCTCGAGCACGACGAGCGCTACCGTCGCTCGGCCGAATTCATCGAGGTGCTGCGAGGGCTCTGGACGCAGGAGAACTTCGAGTTCGCGGGCGACTTCTACCGCGTCAACGACTTCACCCTGCGGCCCGGGCCGTACCCGGTTGAGGGCCGGCCGCACCCCGAGATCTTCCAGGGCGGCAACTCGACCGCTGCGCGGTTCAACGGCGGCGCGCACGCCGACTGGTACTTCTCGAACGGCAAGGACTTCGACGGGTTCACCGAGCAGTACGACGACGTCACCCGCATCGCCGCCGAGCACGGACGCACCGTGCGGTTCGGCCTCAACGGGTTCGCGATCGTGCGCGATACCGAAGCCGAGGCGCGCGAGCAGCTGCGCGAGATCATCGCCCAGGCCGACGAGGCGTCGGTCGAGGGGTTCCGCCGCTCGGTGCAGCAGGCCGGCCCCTCCACGCACGACAAGAAGGGCATGTGGGCCGACTCGACCTTCGAAGACCTGGTGCAGTACAACGACGGGTTCCGCACGCAGCTCATCGGCGAGCCCGAGCAGGTCGCACGCCGCATCATCGCGTACAAGCAGCGCGGGGTGAACCTCGTCCTCCTCGGGTTCCTGCACTTCATCGAGGAGGTCGAGCGGTTCGGCACCGAGGTCATTCCGATCGTGCGCGAACTCGAGGCCGAGCTCGATCGCACGGGGGCCGTCGACCCGGTCGCCGTCTGAGCGCGTCGGCGAGGCGAGCCGCGCCTCGCCGCAGACGTCCCGGCGTCGACGGCTGGACCCCGTCGGCGCAGGGCGAATCCACTGATCAGCGACACCGAAAGGACGATCATGACTCTGACATCAGCGACGCCCGACGTCGTCACCGACCGTTGGCGAGGCGCGGCCCGACCACAGACTAGCGCCGAGTGGCTGGTGCGTGCCGAGGAGGTCTCCGACATCCTGTCCGCCGACGCGGTCGAACGCGACCGAGCCGGCGGCGCCCCGCGGGCGGAGGTCGAGCTGCTGAAGGCGTCAGGCCTCGTGACGCTGCTCGGCCCCGTCGAGCACGGCGGCGGCGGGCAGCGATGGGAGACCGCGTACCGCGTGATCCGCATCATCGCCCGCGGCGACGGCTCGATCGGCCAGCTCCTCGGCTACCACTACCTCTGGGCGTGGGCGGCCCGTCTCGTCGCCACCGACGAGCAGATCGCCGCGGTCGAAGAGGCGTACACCGCCGGCAACCTGCTCTTCGGCGGCGCGGTCAACCCGCGCGATGCCGACCTCGTCATCACCGAAGACGGCGACGAGCTCGTGTTCAACGGGCGAAAGTCGTTCTCGACCGGCGGCGTGGTCTCCGACCTGACGGTGCTCGAGGGCGTGCTCGACGGCACCGACACCCACATCTTCGCGATCGTGCCCACCGACCAGGAGGGCATCGTGTTCGCGCACGACTGGGACAATCTGGGGCAGCGCCTCACCGAGTCGGGCGCGGTCGAGATCCGCGATGTGCGGGTGCCGTGGTCGCAGGCCGCGGGCTTCGTCGACCGCGAGTTCGTGCCGCTGGTCTACAACACCTGGAACGTGCCCGCGATCCAGCTCGTGTTCGCGAACTTCTACCTCGGCATCGCCGAGGGGGCGCTGCGGACCGCGGCCGGGTACACCCGATCGCACACCCGGGCGTGGCCGTACGGCGGCGATGACAAGCCGCGAGCCACCGAGGAGTGGTACATCCTCGAGGGGTACGGGCAGCTGCAGTCCAAGCTCTGGGCCGATGCGACGCTCATCGACCAGGTGGGCGCCGAGATCAGCGCCGAACTGCACGCCCCGCGCGAGGAGACCACCCCGTTCCGTCGAGGCGAGCTCGCAGTGCGCATCGCCGCGGCGAAGCTGCGCATCGTCGAAGACGGCCTCGAGACGGCGACGAAGATCTACGAGCTCACCGGCGCGCGGGCGAGCGCGAACTCGGTCGGCCTCGACATCTTCTGGCGCAACCTGCGCACGCACAGCCTGCACGACCCGATCCCGTACAAGAAGCGCGAGGTCGGCGTCTACGCACTGCTCGGCGAGCTGCCCGAACCCACCTGGTACACCTGAGCGCGGGAACCGGGCCGGGGTCGTCGGCCCCGACGATCTGCGAGGCTGGGGGCATGGCACGCGAACCCATGTCCCCGGCCCGGCGCCGGCAGCTCATCGTCGGTCTCGTCGTCGGCCTGCTCGTCGGTGTCGGCATCAGCCTGTGGACGGGCTTCTGGCTGTGGCTCGCCGCGGGTGCGGCCGTCGGCCTCGCTGTCGGGGCGATCGTGAAGCCGCCCGGCGAGTAGCGCACCCCGGCGAGCCGCAACCCGGCGACTCGCAACCCGGCGACTCGCACACCCCTGCCCGCCGCGCAGACCGAACGGGCCGCCGCCCCCGGAGGGACGACGGCCCGCGCTGCGGAGCATCCGCTACTTCTTCTTGGCCTTCTTCGCCAGGGTCTTCTCGTGCACCGGCGCCTCGCCCGACGCGCGCTGCGCGTCGAAGTACGCGCGCGCCTCGTCCTGGCGCTGCTGCTCGGCGCCGCTGGCGATCTTCGCGCGCAGGTGCTCGTCGCCGTACCCGAACGCGTGCACGAGGTCGAGCGCGTACGGGCGCAGGCGCTCGATGAGCCGATCGATGTAGGCCGTCACCGACTGCGCGCGCTGCGGCGAGAGCCGGCCGTGGATGAGGTACCACTCGAGGTGCTTCTCGATGAGGCCGAGACCGAACAGGTCGCGTACCCAGGTCAGCACCTGCTTGGTGCCCGCATCGGCGGTGTGCTCGACGCCGCGGGTGAACGCCTCCCACTGCAGCAGCTCAGCGTGCGCGCGAGCGGCCTCGATGAGCTCGTTCTGGTTGCGGTTGAACACCGCGGCCGCGTCGGCCTTCGGCAGCTTGCGCGCCTCGTTGAGGCGGCCCGCGATCTCGGCGATCATCGTCTCGACGCGATCGGTGAGCAGGTCGTGCTGCGCCTTCTCGTCACGCAGGCCCGACACCGAGCGCGCCGTCGAGCCGAGGTCGGCGAGGTTCTGGCCGAGCCGGCGAAGCCCGGTGCCGTGCAGCGCCTTGCCTGCGGTCTGGCCGACGGCGTAGCGGGCGAGCGCGCCGAAGCCGGCGCCCTTGAACTGCTTCGAGTAGTCGGTGAGCAGTCGCTTGGCGACCAGCTGCAGCAGCACGTTGTTGTCGCCCTCGAAGGTGACGTAGACGTCGAGGTCCTGGCGGAGGCCGACGATGCGGTTCTCGGCGAGGAAGCCCGCGCCGCCGCACGCCTCGCGTGCCTCCTGCAGGGTGTCGAGCGCGTGCCACGTCGAGAGCGGCTTCAGTGCGGCGGCGATCGTCTCGAGGTCTTCGCGATCCTCGTCGGAGGCCGCCTTGCCGCTGAACACGGCGTCGAACTTCACGAGGAACTCGTCATGCGCGAAGGTCTGCGCGTACACCGTCGCGAGCCGCGGGATGAGGCGGCGCTGGTGCCGGCCGTAGTCGAGCAGCACCTCCTCCTCGGTCTCGCTCGCGCCGGTGAACTGGCGGCGCTGGGTCGCGTAGGTGATCGCGATCGTGAGCGCCATCGCCGCAGCGGCGGTGGCGGCCCCGTCGAGCGACACCCGGCCCTGCACGAGCGTGCCGAGCATGGTGAAGAAGCGACGGCCGGGGCTCTGGATCGGGCTCGAGTAGGTGCCGTCGGCCGCGACGTCGCCGTAGCGGTTCAGCAGGTAGTCGCGCGGGATGCGCACGCCCGTGAAGTGCAGCCGCCCGTTGTCGATGCCGTTCAGGCCGCCCTTCAGCCCGTCGTCCTCGCCGCCGATGCCGGGAAGGAAGTTCCCCTCGTCGTCGCGCAGGTGGATGTAGAACGCGTGCACGCCGTGGTTCACGCCCTTGGTGATGAGCTGGGCGAAGACGACCGCGTCCTTGCCGTGCAGGGCGGCGTTGCCGAGGTAGTCCTTCCACGCGCCGCGGAACGGCGTGTTGATCACGAACTCCTCGGTGGCCTCGTCGTAGGTGGCGGTCGTGGCGATCGACGCGACATCCGACCCGTGGCCGGTCTCGGTCATCGCGAACGCGCCCGGCACCTCGAGCGACATGATCTTCGGCAGGAACCGCTCGTGGTGGCTCGTCGTGCCGAGGTGCAGCACCGCGGCGCCGAACAGCCCCCACTGCACGCCCGACTTGATCTGCAGGCTCGGGTCGGCGATCACGAGCTCTTCGAACGCGGCGATGTTGCCGCCGTGGTCGTCGGCGCCGCCGAGCTCCTTCGGGAACGCTCGGTGCACAGCGCCCGTGTCGACCAGCAGCTGGAGCTGCGCGAGCACGCGCTCGCGGTGCTCGGCCATGCTCTGCCCCTCGATGCGCTGGAACTCGGGCTGCGCGGCGCGCTCGCGCGCCTCGAGGCGGATGTCGGCCCAGGTGCCGAGCAGCTGGCGGCCCAGCGCTTCGACGTCGACCTTCGGGCGATCGGATGCCTCGGAATCCGGGCGTGCCGGCTTCGGTGCCGTGGGGCGCTGATCGGTCGTGCTGGGTGCGGTGTCAACCATCGTCGGTGCCGTCCTTCTCGATCGAATGAAGACTGCCTCCCACGGTACGGCGAGGGCGCCGCACCCCTGAAACGGTGCGTGAGCGGCCTACAAACCCTGCTTCGGGCACCCCGAACGACGTTGTCCGCACTCTACAAGTCGGCATGCCCGACTCGGTCGAGTCCCCACAACGGAGGACCGAGGCATCCGAAGCCCGTCGTCGCTCAGCTGCGGAAGAACTCGCTCGCTTTGCGGCTCCAGAGCAGCAGCAGCACGATGAGCGAGAAGAAGATGCCGAGCCACTCCCAGATCACCTCGGGGCGATTGCCGTAGTACGCGAACACGAGGAACAGTCCGCCGATGATCGACAGCACCTCGACGACCGTCACGATCAGGCGCGCCGCCGAATTGCCGTTCAGCAGGCCGCCCGCCACCAGCACCACGATGAGGCCGACGATGATCGACGCGATCGCGGCAGTCAGCAGCCCGCCCGTGCCTTGGAACTGGTCGACGACGGCCTGCACCGGCAGCAGGAACAGCAACAGGATGCCCGAGATGAGGTCGAGCGCCCCCGAGATCCATGCCAGTACCGCCACGACGGTGACACCCGTCGGTCGAATCGCCCTGTCGGCCATGTGCCCCTCATCCCCTCGACGCGCCACCCCTCGCGACGCTCCCCTGTGGTGATCGTAGCGCGGCAGGGCGTCAGTTCGCGGGGACGCGTCAGTTCGCGGGGACGCGTCAGTTCGGGGCGCGCGTCAGTTCGCGGCGACCACCGCGACGAGCGCCTCGCCGTACTGCTCGAGCTTCTTCGCGCCGATGCCCGAGATGCCGTCGAGTTCGGCGACGCTCGCGGGCCGTGCGACCGCGACCGCCCGCAGCGTCGCATCGCCGAACACGATGTACGCGGGCACCCCCTGGTCGCGCGCCTCGCCCGCGCGCCATGCGCGGAGCGCCTCGAAGAGCTCGGCCTGCGCGGGCTCGAGATCGGATGCCGCGGGCGCGGCCCGCTTCGCCTGCGCGCGGGGAGCGCGCTCGGGTTCGGTGCGCAGCTGCACGGTGCGCTCGCCCGCGAGCACGCCGCCGGATGCCTCGGTGAGTCCGAGCACACCGTACTCGCCGTGCGACTGCAGCAGGCCCTGGGCGAGCAGTTGCCGCACGATGCCACGCCACTGCTGGTCGCTGAGATCGTCGCCGATGCCCCACGTCGACAGCGAATCATGCCCGTACTGGTCGACCCTCGGGGTGCGCTTGCCGCGAAGGATGTCGATGAGGTGACCGGCGCCGTAGCGCTGCCGGCGTTCGCGCTCGAGCCGCACGATCGTCGAGAGCAGCTTCTGCGCCGGAACCGTGCCGTCCCAGGCGGCGGGCGGCTCGAGACAGGTGTCGCAGTTGCCGCACGGGTCGCTTCGCTGCCCGAAGTACGCGAGCAGATTCTGCCGGCGGCACTGCACGGTCTCGCAGAGCGCGAGCATCGCGTCGAGGTGGGCGCTCAGCCGCCGGCGGTGGGCGAGATCGCCCGGGCTCTCGTCGATCATGCGACGCTGCTGCACGACGTCGTGCAGGCCGTAGGCGAGCCACGCGGTCGACGGCAGACCGTCGCGACCGGCACGCCCCGTCTCCTGGTAGTAGCCCTCGACCGACTTCGGCAGGTCGACGTGCGCGACGAACCGCACGTCGGGCTTGTCGATGCCCATGCCGAACGCGATGGTCGCCACGACCACGACCCCGTCTTCACGGAGGAAGCGCTCTTGCGTGCGGCGCCTGACATCGGCGTCGAGGCCCGCGTGGTACGGCATCGCGTCGATGCCGTTCTGCACGAGGAAGGCTGCGATCTTCTCGGTCGACGCCCGCGAGAGTGCGTAGACGATGCCGGCGGCCGGACGGCCCTCGCCATCCACCCCCTCGGCGCGGATGAACTGCAGGAGCTGCTTGCGCACCTCGTTCTTCGGCGCGATGCGGTACTGGATGTTCGGCCGGTCGAAACTCGCCACGAAGTGCCTCGCGCCGCCGAGAGACAATCGCTCGGTGATCTCGCGATGGGTCGCCTCGGTGGCCGTCGCGGTGAGCGCGATGCGCGGCACGCCGGGCCAGCGCTCGGCGAGCTCGGAGAGGGCCAGGTAGTCGGGCCGGAAGTCGTGACCCCACTGCGCCACGCAGTGCGCCTCGTCGATGGCGAACAGCGCGATCGTGCCCCGCTCGAGGAACCGCTTCACCGCCTCGGAGTTCAACCGCTCGGGCGCGAGGTACAGCAGGTCGAGCTCACCCGCGAGGTACGCCCGCTCGACCTGCGCGCGCTCGGCGGCGCTCTGGCTCGAATTCAGGTAGCCCGCGCGAACGCCGTTGCGCACGAGCGCGTCGACCTGGTCGTGCATGAGCGCGATGAGCGGCGACACCACGACGCCGGTGCCCTCGCGCAACAGCGCCGGGATCTGGTAGCAGAGGCTCTTGCCACCGCCGGTCGGCATGAGCACGACCGCATCGCCGCCGCCCGCGACCTGGTCGATGATCTCGGCCTGGTCGCCGCGGAATGCGTCGTACCCGAACACGGTGTGCAAGGCATCGAGCGCGGTGGCGAACCGGACGGGAGCAGCGCGCAGCATCGCTGGCGCGGTGGGCGTCGCGCCGGATGCCACGGCGCCCGTCGCGGGCGCGGCGGCCCCGCCGAACCGGTCGGAGTCGGGCGGCAGCCACGCCTCGTCGTCGTCGGGAGGGGTGAGCGCGTCGGGATCGAACGGGATGTCGTCGGGCTCCCACGCCGGCTCGTACGCGCTGCGGTTCACCCGCTCGACCCTACCCGCCACCTCCGACGCCGGGTGCAGGTCTCCACACCCGTCCGCCCCCGCCGCGCCCGCTGGTCGAGTAGCGAGCGCCAGCGAGCGTATCGAGACCCGGTGACGCGCCTTCCGGGGTCTCGATACGCGCTTCGCGCTACTCGGCCGGCGGCGTGCGGCGCGGCCGTGCGACGAGCCAGGTCGCGACGCCGGCGGCGATGACGAGCACCGCCGCCGCGCCGATCCAGAGCGCGTCGGCGGGCAACGCCGGCGACCCGCCATCCGAGTCGGCCGGGACATCCGTCGCCTCGCCCGAGGTCACGAGCTCGGTGCACGCCGGTTCGGCCGCGCCGTCGGCGAGCACCTCGCCCTCGGCCGGAGCCCATTCGAACGCGAACTCCCCCGCGATCGGGTGCCCGTCGGCCGACACCACGCGCCACTCCACCGTGTACTCGCCGGCTCCGCCGAGCGCGACCGGCACCGAGGCATCCGACCCGGCGATCGTCGCACACGCCGTCGCGTAGTGGAGCCCGTCGGGGCCGACCACGTCGATCACGTTGCCCGACCCGAGGTCGAGCAACTCGTCGCTCGTGGTCAGCGACACCTCGCCGGGCTGCGCCGTCACGGTCGCGCCCTCGGCGGGCGAGGTCGACGTAATCGAGTTGTGCGCCGCGGCCGGCGCAGCCGGAACGACCGCGAGCAGGGCCGCCGTACACACCGCCGCACCGGCGGCCGCGAAACCGGCAGCCCGCCGGAGCTTCACCCGGGCGGACATCAGGCCCGCTTCCCCGCCCGAGCCGCGATCGCCAGCACGATGCCGACCACACCGACCACGAGCCCGCCGATGCCCAACACTCGGGCGAGCACGTCGGGCTCGGATGCGGCGGGCTGCGAGGCATCCGTCGACGCAGCCGCGTCGCCGGACGCATCGTGGCCGTCGTGGCCGCCCGATGCGGTCGAGGCGCCGTGCTCATCGGCGGCCGCCTCGGTCACCGCGATCGTCGGAGCCGGCGACTCGGGCTCGGCGCCGTCGTCGGTCGGCAGGTCGGCCCAGTTCGTCTCGCCTTCGACGCAGGTCTGCAGCACGGGGAACGCGAGCGTCGTGCCCGCCGCGTCGTCGGGCGTGCGCACCTGCACCTCGATGGTGTCGCGGTAGCCGTCGGGCAGCGGCGTCTCGGCGGTGTAGACGACCTGGCCCACCCGCTCGGTGACGGTGTCGCCGTGGGCGCCCTCGGCGGGCTCGTCGAGCGGCACCATGACCTTCTCGACGGTCCAGCCGGGCTTCACGGTCGGGGTGACCGACAGCACGTTCTCGGGGATGTCGACGGTGAGGGCGGTGGTCGGCGAGCCGTCGCAGCCGTGCCCGACCGAGAAGGTGAGCACGGCGGAGGCGCCGGCGGGCGCGTCGCCCGGCGTGACGGTGACGTGGGCCGATGCGGCGAGCGGTACGGCGGCGAGGGCGAACAGGGCGCCGGCGCCGAGGCCGGCGGCGGTGAGTCGCGCGATGCGCATGATGGAGGATTCCTTCGTCGATTCGTTCGCGCGGGCGCGTGAGCGCGCCCGGCGGATGGGATGGGGTGAGCCGATGCGTGGTCGCGCGTCAGCGCGCGACGGATGCCACGGGCGGGCCCCGGTATCGAAGGGAGTCGACGAGACGGAGGACGAGGGGCGCGGCGAACGATCGCTCGACGCGCAGGCGCGGTGCCGAGGGCAGGTCGACCAGCGGGACGCGCACGCGCGACAGGCGAGCGAGGATGCCTCGCACGAGTCGGCCGAACGCGTCGAACACGTCGTCGGCGACGACGAGGAACCCGACGGTGAGCGCGGCCGCCGCGAGGTGCGTGAACGGCATCGCGCCGCCGCCGTGGTCGACGAGGGCCATCGGATCGGGCACCGGGATCGTGCCGCCGGAGGCGGAGTGGCCGGCGTGCGACAGGTGCGGGGCGGATGCGCCGAGGCCCGAGGCATCCGCACCGCCGATGCCGATCGCGTAGACGACGTGCAGCAGCGCCTGGGTGACCATCGCCGAGATCGCGATCGCGCTTACGCGTGCGCGGGCACCCGCCAGCAGCATGGCCAGCGGCGCCGAGAACGCGAGTGCCAGCGCGACGGCGACGGGGCCGGGCGCCGACCCGCCGCCGACGGTATGGGCGAGCGCGGCGACGAACGTCGCGAACGCGGCCACGGCCGCGCCGCGCATCGCCCGAGCGCCGCGAGTTCTCACCGTGCCAGCGTACCCGCGGGCGCCGGACGCGGCGGACGGCCGACCGGGATGCCCCGGCCGACCGTCCGTCGCGTACCCGACGGCAGCTCGACTACTTCAGCACCACCACCGGTGCCGAGAACGACGTGTCGTCGCCGTAGCCCGGCCCGCCGTCGAACACCGCCTTCAGCACGTGCACGCCGCGGCTCAGCTTGCCGACCGGCACGGTGAATGCGCCGCGCGACGAAGCCGTGACCTGCACCGAGCCCACCGCCTTCGATCCCTCGTACACGGTGACCGTGCCGACCGGGCGGCTCAGGTCGTGCGCGATGACGACCCCGACGTACGAGACCGCCTTCGACGACGTCGTGATGATCGGGCTCGGCAGGCCGACCACCGTGACGGCGACCGGCTTCGCGTTGATCGTGATCGGCAGCGTCGCGGTCGAGCCGGTGCCCGGCACGCTCACGGTGAGCTGCTGCACGCCGTACACGCCCGCCGGGATCGGCGCCGTGATCGACGCCCGCCCGAACTCGTCGTTCAGCCGCACCAGCGAGGTGTCGATCGCGCTGCGGCCGAGTTCCTTCCCGCCGATCGACACGACGACCTCGCCGCCGGTCGGGTTGGCCGAGAAGTCGAGCGACGACAGGTCGACGGTGAGCGAGTCGCCCGCGTCGTAACCGTCGGCGTCGGGCGCCGACAGGTGGACGCCCACCGACCGCTGCACCGGGTCGGGGCTTCCGGTCTGGAACTCGGTGAACCAGTCGACCATCGACTGCAGATCGATCTTGCCGCTGTCGCGTCGGTCGGTGCCCTGGCCGAGTGTGAAGAAGTTGTCTCCACCCGCGGCGAGGAACGAGTTCGCCACCACCCGGTACGTCGCCGCCGGATCGATCGGCACCCCGTGGAGCGCGATGCCCGTGATGCGCTGACCTTCCGGCAGTGTCGGATCGAACGTGTACGTCAGCCCCTGATTCACGCCCAGCTTCAGGAACGGGCGGCTCGAGCCAGCCGGCTGCCACTGCTCCTCGAGCACCTGCTTCACCTGCGCGCCCGTGAGGGTCTGCGTGAACAGGCTGTTCGCGAACGGCTGCACGTTGGCCGCCTCGCGATACGTGACGACGCCGTCGGGTGCGTACGCGATGTTCGTGCGCAGACCGCCCGGGTTCATGAACGCGATGTCGACCGCGGCATCCTGGTTCGCCGACCAGTACTGCACGTCGGCGACGAAGTTGCCGAGCGTCGACTCGGCGCCGCGGTTCTCGACGGCCGGCTTGCTCGGGTCGACCTCGCCGTTCGCATCCACGTCGGGCTGCAGGCCGCGCGCCAGATCGGCAGTGACCGAGCCCAGCGGCACCGCGCCGCGAACATCGGCCTCGGCGAGATAGGGCGCGAGCAGGTCGGTGACGGCCTGGTCGGGCACATCACGGTAGGTGAAGTTGCTCGTACCGGGGATCGGCGTCGAGGCATCGATCACCTCGTTGTCCATCGACACGATCGAATCGGTGTCGGTGTCGTACACGATCTCCATGTTGCTGAACTTCTCGCCGTACTGTCCGCTCGAGATCACCGGCCGGCCGTTGATCACATGGTTGTAGGCGAGGTGCGTGTGACCCGAGACGATCGCATCGACGCTGTCATCGACGCCCAGCACGACCTGGCCGAACGGGGAGTCGGGGTCGGTGGCCGATGCCTCGGCAGTGGTCGCGGCGCCCTCGTGGATGAGCAGCACCACAATGTCGGCACCGCCCTGCTCGAGCCGGTCGGCGGCGGCATTCACCGAGTCGACGATGTCGCGCACCTCGAGCTCGGCGATGCCCGCGGGGCTGACCAGCGACGGCAGCTCCTCGGTGACGGCGCCGACGAAGCCGACCTGCACGCCGCCGACCGTCGTCGTCCACGACTCGGCGAGGGCCGTGTCATCCGTGCCCTCGTAGAACACGTTCGCGGCGATGTACTCCCAGTTCGCCCGGTCTTGCACGTCGGTGCGCAGCGTCTCCCAGCCGCGGTCGAACTCGTGGTTGCCCGCCGCGCTCACGTCGAGCCCCGCCGCATTCAGCGCGTCGATGGTGGGCAGCTCGTCGAGGATGAACGACTCGAACGTCGAGGCCCCGATGAGGTCGCCGGCGGCGGCGAAGATCGTGTTCGGGTTCTGGGCACGGATGCCGTTGACGGCGGTCGCCAGTGCGGCCGCGCCGGTCGAAGCGCCGTCGCGCTTGATGCGGCCGTGGAAGTCGTTGACGGTGACCAGGTTGATGGTCACGTCGTCTTCGGCGAAGGCAGGTGCCGGGCCGAGCAGCCCGATGGCGACGAATCCCGCGGTGGCCAATGCCGCCGTCGAGAGCCCCCGAATGGTGCGTCGATGCATGTCTCTCCTCCCCTGAGACCCCGCGGACGCACGTCGGCGGCGGGGCACATGCACCGCATGCGGGGAACACACCGCATGCTACGGACGCCGACCCCTCGCCCGGAAGGGGCGCGATGGGCTCGTCACCTGCGCTTAAGTAGATCGACGCGAAAAATGCTCATCTGAGCAGAGCGGCGCCCTTCGGTGCGGCAACCCGCGCTCGCCCTAGGCTTCTCCCCATGCTCACAGCGGTCCTCGCACTCAGCGGCGCCTTCGTCTACGGTGCCGCAGACTTCGTCGGAGGGCTCGCCGCGAAGCGGATCAGCTCGGTGCTCGCCGTCGCACTCGGCGCGGCATCCGGCCTGATCGCCCTGCTGCTCGTGCTGCCCGCCCTCGGCGCCTCCTGGCGCGCGACCGACCTCGCGTGGGGCGCACTCGCGGGCGTTGCGGGCACCATCGCGATCGGGCTGCTCTACGCGTGCCTCGCGATCGGGCCGATGAGCATCCTCTCGCCGCTCACCGCGGTCGTTTCGGCCATCACGCCCATGGTGTGGGGCGTCGCCGTCGGCGGCGAGCGCTTCGGCCCCCTCGGCGCGTGGGCGATCGGGCTGGCACTCGTCGCCGTCGTGCTGGTCGGCTTCGTGCCCGAGCGCGGCGCGGTGCGGCCGATCGCGCGCGGCATCCTCATGGCGATCGGCTCGGGCGCGGGGATCGGCACCTACTACATCCTCATCGCGCAGACCTCGGATGCCTCGGGGCTCGCGCCGCTCGTCGCCACGCGCAGCGTGACCGCGGTGCTCGGGTTCGCGGCGGCGGGAGCGGTCGCGCTGGTCGTGCTGCGGCGGCGTGCGGCGGCGGCCGCCGAGTTCGCGGGGGATGCCGGTGCCGCGGGTGCCGGTGCCGCGGGTGCCGGTGCCGCGGATGCCGGTGCCGCGGCCGCCACTGCCAGTGCCAGTGCCGCGGACACCGGTGCCGGTGCTGGCGCCGGTGCCGGTGCCGCGGCCGCCGCTGCGTCACGGAAGCGCGGCGTGCGGCTCGCGCTCGGCGCCGGGCTGGCGGATGCCGCCGCGAACGCACTGCTGCTGCTCGCGCTGCGGGCCGGCGACCTCTCGGTGGCGGCCGTGCTCGGCGCGCTCTACCCCGCCGGCACCATCCTGCTCGCTGCGATCGTGCTGAAGGAGCGCATCGCGCCCGTGCAGTGGGTGGGGCTGGTGCTCGCACTGGCCGCGGCGGCAATGCTCGCGGTGGGGTGAGCCACCGCTGCGCCCCGCACCCCGCACTCCTGTCGGGGAACACTTTCGAGGATTGGGAGGAGATTCCTGTCAGAACGTGTTCCCAATCCTCGAAAGTGTTCCCAACGGGAGGGGAGTTGGGGTGGTGCGGGGAACTGGGGTGGTGAGGGGAGTTGGGGTGTGGGGATGAGGGCTGGACTCAGAGGCGGGTGACCTCGGTGACCCGGACGACCGCCGCACCCTGCTCGGCCGACGCGTCGAGGTCGACCTCGGCACGGATGCGCCAGTCGTGGTTGCCGTCGGGGTCGTCGATCGTCTGCTCGACCCGCCAGATGCCACTCGAGGCATCCGTCTCGTCGATGGTGATCATGCGCGGCGAACGCGCCGCGGGCCCCACGCCGATCGCGTCATGCTCGTCGTAGTAGCGGTCGAGGGCGCCCGGCCAGTCGACTTCGGGGTCGAGTTCGGCGAGCTCGTCGTCGCGCTCGAGCGCCGCGAGCTGCACCCGGCGGAACAGCTCGTTGCGCACCAGCACCGTGAAGGCGCGCCGGTTCGTGACGACCGACGGCGGGGCCGGCGGCACGACGGGCGCCTCGTCTTCGGGCAGGTGCGCGTTCGGGTCGACGAGCTCGGCCCACTCGTCGACGAGGCTCGAGTCCACCTGGCGCACGAGCTCGCCGAGCCACTCGATGAGGTCGCGCAGCTCTTCGTCCTTCGCCTCGTCGGGCACCGTCTGCCGGATCGCCCGGAACGCATCGGAGAGGTACCGCAGCACGAGCCCCTCGCTGCGCTGCAGTTGGTAGAACGAGACGTACTCCCCGAACGACATGCTGCGTTCGAACAGATCGCGCACCACCGACTTCGGGCTGAGCTCGAAGTCGCGCACCCACGGCTGGCTCGACGCGAACGTCTCGAACGCGTGCGCGAGCAGCTCGGCGAGCGGCTTCGGGTAGGTCACGTCCTCGAGCAGCGCCATCCGCTCGTCGTACTCGATGCCGTCCTGCTTCATCGCCGCGACCGCCTCGCCGCGGGCCTTGTACTCCTGCTGGCCGAGGATCTGGCGCGGGTCGTCGAGCGTCGACTCGATGATCGAGACGACATCGAGGGCGTAGTGCCCGGTGCCCTGCTCGCTCGCGGTGGTGGATCCGGGCGTCGGGGGTTCGAGCAGTTCGATCGCCGCGAGCGCGAACGGTGAGAGCGGCTGGTTGAGGGCGAAGTTCGGCTGCAGGTCGACGGTGAGCGCGATCTCGACGCCGAGCCCCCCGCCCGCCGCCTCACCCGTCGAGTGTTTCCGTTCGTGCGCAGGGTTTCCGCTCGAACGGAAACCATCGGCGGGAGCGGAAACACTCGGCGGGGCGGCGATCGCCGGGGTGGTGGGGGTGGATGGGGGTGAGGTGGGGGTGGGGCGCAGGGTCACGACGCTCGCGTCGCGCAGGGTGCGGAGGATCTCGAGCGCGCGGCGGGCGAGCGCGTACTTCCGAGCGCGCGGCTCGTGGTTGTCGAAGACGAGCGAGCGGATGTCTCCGACGACGTCGCCACCCCGGCCGATGACGTTGATGAGCATGGCGGCGGTGAGCTTCAACTGCGGCACGAGCGGCTCGGGCGGGGCGGCGACGAGCCGCTCGAACGAGCCCTCGCCCCACGACACGAACCCGGCCGGCGCCTTCTTGCGCACGACCTTCTTGAGCTTCTTCGGGTCGTCGCCGGCCTTGCGCAGCGCCTGCTCGTTCTCGATCTCGTGGTCGGGTGCGAGCACCACCACGTTGCCGGCGGTGTCGTAGCCGGCGCGGCCGGCCCGCCCGGCGATCTGGTGGAACTCGCGGGCGCTGAGCTGACGCATCCGCTGCCCGTCGTACTTCGACAGCGCGGTGACGAGCACCGTGCGGATCGGCACGTTGATGCCGACGCCGAGCGTGTCCGTGCCGCAGATGACCCGGAGCAGTCCGCGCTGCGCGAGGGTCTCGACGAGTCGGCGGTAGCGAGGAAGCATCCCTGCGTGGTGCACACCGATGCCCGCGCGCACGAGCCGCGACAGGGTCTGGCCGAACCCGGTGGTGAACCGGAACCCGCCGATCGCGTCGGCGATCTCGTCGCGCTGCTCGCGCGTGGCGACCCGGATCGACGCGAGCGCCTGCGCTCGCTCCATGGCGGCGGCCTGCGAGAAGTGCACGATGTAGATGGGCGCCTCGCGGGTCTCGAGCAGCTCTTCGACGGTCTCTTGCACGGGCGTCTTCGCATACGAGAAGTGCAGCGGCACGGGCCGTTCGACGCCCGTCACCTGCGCCGTCTGCCGGCCCGTGCGGCGGGTCAGGTCGTCGGCGATCGCGGTGACGTCGCCGAGGGTCGCCGACATGAGCACGAACTGCACGTGCGGCAGCGTGATGAGCGGCACCTGCCACGCCCAGCCGCGCTCGGGGTCGCCGTAGTAGTGGAACTCATCCATCACGACCTGGTCGACCGCGGCATCGGGCCCCTGCCGGAGGGCGAGGTTCGCGAGGATCTCTGCGGTGCAGCAGATGATCGGGGCATCCGCGTTGACCGACGTGTCGCCCGTGACCATGCCAACCCGCGACGCGCCGAAGATCTCGACGAGCTGGAAGAACTTCTCGCTGACCAGTGCCTTGATCGGGGCGGTGTAGAACGTGCGCCCGCCGGCGGCGACCGCGGCCGCGTGGGCGGCGACCGCGACGAGCGACTTGCCGGTGCCCGTGGGCGTGGACAGGATGACGTTCGACCCCGACACGATCTCGATCACCGCTTCGTCCTGCGCGGGGTAGAGCGCGAAGCCGCGCCCCTCGGCCCACTCGACGAACGCGTCGTACATCGCGTCGGCGTCGTACGGGTTCGGCGCGAGGTCGAGCAACGGGGAGGCCATCGAGTCAGTCTGCCGCATACCGGGCGGCTGCCCGGTCGATCGCGGCCTGCGCGAGTACGGCGACGATGGCCGCCCCTCGCCTCGCCGAGGTGCTCGGTACGCCCGTCGGCACGGGCCGACGCCGCTCAGGCGAGCTCGACCTGCGGCCCGATCGCCGGCGACCACCGCACCAGCCCGCGCTCGAACCGACCGACCCACTCGTCGGACTCGACGTCGTACTCGGGGTCGGCGATCGGCACGCCGAGGCTCGACCGCTCACGGCCGAGCAGCTCCCACACGTCGCGCACCATGCCGTGCAGCGACACCGCGCCGTGGGCGCGGGTCCAGAACACCAAGCCGCGATCGTACTCGCGCAGGTAGCCGACGCCATCGAGTCGGGCGTGCGGGGTGAGCGGGGCGCCGAGCTCTCGGTGCTGGGCGCGTTTGGCGGTGATCTCGGCCACCGCGACCACCGTGTCGGGTTCACCGCCGAAGCGCACGGCCTTCTGAAAGTCCGTCCAGCTCACGGCGCGCGTGAGTCGCGGGTCGATGGTCGCAGCGGGCATCTCGGGCTCCAGTTCGATCGGGCGGTAGCGGTAGCGGTAGCGGAGGCGGGCGGGTAGCGCGGGTCTGGCACGCCGATGTGCGGCATCGGTGGTCGCCCTGATTCCGGGCGCACAAGGGGAGCCGGCCTCCGCTCGATCCCCCAGGTTCGGGCGGGGCCGGCTCACGGATCGCGGCCCCGAACGGTTCCCCCTGAAGCTCGGCGACCGCGATCGATTTCACGGTAGGCCCGGCCGGGGGGCACGGGCATCAGGGTAGACCCTGATCCTCGCCTGAGCCTGCCACCGTCGGGCGCACCACCCCGCCGGGGTCGCCGCCCGTGACCAGCTCGACGAGCGCCTCGACGAGCCGGAACGGCAGCAGCAGCACGACCTGGCCGATGACGAGCGGACCGAGCAGGCCCGTGCCGTACGCGAGCACGAGCTGCAGCGGCGCGAGCCGCCCCCACGCCGCCGCCGCGACGGCCGGCACTGCCGCGAGCAGCAGCCACCACGGCGACCACCACGCGAGCACCACCGCGGCGACCACGGCGAGCGCGCCCAGGATGCCCTGCAGCAGGAACAGCCGCCCGAGCCATCCGTTGAACTCGCGCTCGCGGTCGGCCGACACCCACGCCCACATCAGCCAGGCTCGCAGCAGCGGCACGCGCTGCTCACGCAGCGCGGTGCGGAACACCCGGTCGTCGCGCCGGCGCTGTGCGAGCGCCGCCGGCCGGTCGGTGCGGGCGAGCTCGGAGGCGACGAGCGAGCGATGATCGTGCAGCAGCGCGGGCGCCGACTGGCGGCCGTAGCTCGCGATGAAGCTCCAGAGGGCAGTCGGCACCGACGCGAGGTCGCTGCCGCGAAGGCCGGATGCCTCGCCGGCACCGGGCACCGTGAGGCGGTCACCGGTCACGGGGTCGACGTAGGCGAATCCCTCGACGAGGTCGAACCGGAACCCGTCGGGCGGGCGCTGGTCGAGCCGCAGGGCGTCGAGCGGCGACCCGTCGTGGCGTTCGAACGGCATGCGACCTCCTGTGCCGCCATCCTGCCGGTCGCCGCCGACATCGGCACCGCGACATCCCCAGCCTCGTCGACCTCGTCAGGTGCCGAGCAGCACCCCGACCACAATGAGGAGCGGCACCGCGCCCAGCGTGGTCACGAAGATCGTGTCGCGGGCGACCAATTCGCCGGTCGAGTACCGTTGGGCGATCACGTGCACGTTCTGCGCGGTCGGCAGTGACGCCAGCACGGTCACCGCGTACACCTGGTCGTCATCGAGGCCGAAGGCGAATCGCGCGAGCGCCCAGGCTGCCAGCGGCATCGCGACGAGCTTCAGCGTCGAGAGCACGATCACGTCGATGCGGTGCCGTCCGGGCGCGAGCACGCGCTGGCCGTGCAGCGAGAGCCCATAGGCGATGAGCATGAGCGGCACCGTCGCATGCCCCACGAACGAGACCGGCTCGCTCACCCACTCGGGCAGCCGGAGCCCCGACACCGCGACGCCGACGCCGAGGATCGAGCCGATGATGATCGGGTTGCCGAGGGTGCCGCGCACGATGCCCGCGACCGAGGTGCGACCGTCGACGGTCGCACCGAGCACGGCGAGCGCGACGGGCATGAACACGAGCAGCTGCAGCAGCACGACCGGCGCCGACAGCGCGGCATCCCCCAGCATGTAGAGCGCGACCGGGATGCCGATGTTGTTGCCGTTCACGTACCCGGCCGCCAGCGACCCGACGGTCGCTTCGGGCAGGCTGCGCCGCAGGGCGAGCGCGAACACCGCGGCGAGCGCCATCATGCCGACCGACGCGATGACGTACACGGGCAGCAGGGTCGAGAACAGCTCGCGTACATCGGCGGTCGAGAGCACCGAGAACAGCAGGAACGGGGCGAGCACCGTGAAGTTGAGCTTCGCCAGCACCGGCCGGGCTTCGGGCCCGACGACGCCGGTGCGTGCGGCGACCCAGCCGACGAAGACCGCGAGGCCGATGACCGCGAAGCCCGTGACGATGCCGCTCATCGTGGTCGAGCCTAGTTCCTCGACCAGCAGCCATCTGCGCCGTAGGCTCGTGCCGGCGGGCACCGCGGGGAGGCGCCCCGATCCGTTGGGGGAAGCATGGCCATCGACCTTGCGACCGTGGACGCGTGGTGGCGCGCGGCGAACTACCTGAGCGTGGGGCAGATCTATCTGCTCGACGACGCGCGCCTCGCCCGGCTGCTCACGCGCGACGACATCAAGCCGCGTCTGCTCGGACACTGGGGCACCTCGCCCGCGCTCAACCTCGTGTACGCGCATCTGAACCGCGTCCTCGTCGAGCGCGGCACCCCGACGATCTACGTCTGCGGCCCCGGTCACGGCGGGCCGGCGATGGTCGCGAACACGTGGCTCGAGGGCACGTACAGCGAGCTGTTCCCGCGGGTGACGCTCGATGCGCCGGGCATGGCGCGGTTGTTCCGGCAGTTCTCGTTCCCGGGCGGCATCCCGTCGCACGCGGCGCCCGAGACGCCCGGGTCGATCAACGAGGGCGGCGAGCTCGGGTACTCGCTCATGCACGCGTACGGCGCGGCGCTCGACAACCCCGACCTCGTGGTCGCGTGCGTGATCGGCGACGGCGAGGCCGAGACCGGCCCGCTCGCGGCGAGCTGGCGCGCGCACGCGTTCCTCTCGCCCGTGACCGACGGCGCGGTGCTGCCGATCCTCAACCTGAACGGGTACAAGATCGCGAATCCGACGCTGCTCGCACGCATCCCCGAGGAGGAGCTCGCCGCGTTCTTCCTCGGGCAGGGCTACGCGCCGATCTTCGTGACCGGCGGCTTCGACGGCGAGGATCCGATGCGGGTGCACGAGCGCATGGCCGATGCGCTCGATGCGGCGTACGACGCGATCCGCGACATCCAGCAGGCGGCCAGGTCGGGCGGATCGGATGCCTCGAGTGTCTCGGGTTCGGATGCCTCGGATGCCTCGGACTCGCCCGATGCGCTGGATGCCACGATCGCCCCCGACGAGACATCCGACCCGCGTTGGCCGCTCATCGTGCTGCGCACTCCCAAGGGCTGGACCGGCCCGAAGGAGGTCGACAGCGTGCCGGTCGAGGGCACGTTCCGGGCGCACCAGGTGCCGCTCGCCGGCGTGCGCGACAACCCCGCGCACCTGGCCCAGCTCGAGGAATGGCTGCGCAGCTACCGCGCCGACGAGCTGTTCGACGCCGACGGCCGGCCGATCGCCGAACTCAGCGCCCTGCGACCCGACGGCGACCTGCGCATGAGCGCGAGCCCCCACGCGAACGGCGGCGTGCTGCGCAGCCCGCTCGACCTGCCGCCGATCGAGGCGCACGCCGTCGAGATCCCCGACGACCGCTGGGTCGAGGGCGAGTCGACGCGCGTACTCGGCCGGTGGCTGCGCGACGTGATGGCGGAGCATCCGACCTCGTTCCGCCTGTTCGGACCCGACGAGGTCGCCTCCAACCGGCTCGACGACGTCTTCGACGCGACCCCGCGCGTGTGGGCCGAGCAACTCGTGCCCGGCGACGTGCACCTGGCGCGCGAGGGCCGCGTCACCGAGGCGCTCAGCGAGCACCTCATGCAGGGACTGCTCGAGGGATACCTGCTCACCGGGCGGCACGGGCTCATCACCAGCTACGAGGCGTTCATCCACATCGTCGATTCGATGTTCAACCAGCACGCGAAGTGGCTGCAGGCGTGCGACGACATCCCCTGGCGCGCGTCGGTCTCATCGCTGACCTACCTGCTGTCGAGCCACGTGTGGCGGCAGGACCACAACGGGTTTTCGCACCAGGATCCGGGGTTCCTGAACATCGTCGTGAACAAGAAGGCCGAGGTCGTGCGGGTCTACCTGCCGGCCGACGCGAACTCGCTGCTCGTCACGATGGAGCACTGCTTCACGACCGTCGACCACGTGAACGTGGTGGTTGCCGGCAAGCAGCCCCAGCCGCAGTGGCTCTCGCTCGCCGAAGCGCGGGCGCACGGCGAGGCCGGGCTGTCGATCTGGCACTGGGCCGGAAGTGAAGACGATCCGGGCCTCGACCCCGACGTCGTGCTCGCGTGCGCGGGCGACGTGCCGACGCTCGAGGCGATGGCCGCGGCGCAACTGCTGCGCGAACGCGTGCCCGGGCTGCGGGTGCGGTTCGTGAACGTGGTCGACCTGATGCGGCTGCAGGACTCGAAGGAGCATCCGCACGGCCTCACCCACCCCGAGTTCGACCGCATCTTCACGACCAACCGGCCGATCGTGTTCGCCTTCCACGGGTACCCATCGCTCATCCACCAGCTCACCTACCGGCGCACGAACCACGCCAACCTGCACGTGCGCGGGTTCAAGGAGGAGGGCACCACGACGACGCCGTTCGACATGGTGCATCTGAACGACCTCGACCGGTACCGACTCGCGCTCGACGTGCTCGACCGGGTGCCGGGGCTGCTCGAGGCGCCCGGCATCGCCGCGGTGGCCGACGAGTGGCGCGCCGCGCGAGCCGACGCGCGGGCCTACGCGTACGAGCACGGCGAAGACCCCGCCTGGATCACGGGCTGGCGCTTCGCGCGCTGACCCGCGCCCTGTGCCCGGCCCTCTGCCCTCGGCCCGCGGCCCTCGGCCCGCGGCCCTCGGCCCGCCCATTCACCGGATCAGGAAGGACGGGGGCCCGCCCGGCGTGTCGCGGCACGACACGCCGCAACTCCCGTCGGATTTCCTGATCGCGTGAAACGCGGGGCCCGCGGAACGTACGGGCGTCGGGGCGAGAGAAGCCGGCGCGCGCACGAACCGGCGGTGCGGACGCGAGGGGCGCGCCGCCCCGGGCGCCCTACCAGCGCGGGTGGATCGCCGCGCGCAGTTCGCGGTCGTAGAGGTCGCGCACGGCCGCGGCGAGCGACGCGGGCAGCTCGAGCGAGCCGGCCACGGCGTTCGCGCGCGCCTGATCGGGGTTGCGCGCACCGGGGATGACGGTCGACACCCCGTCGAGCCCGGCGACCCAGGCGAGCGCGACCTGGGCGGTCGTGGCCTCGGGGGCGGCCGCGCGGGCGAGCTCGGCGAACTCCTGCGCGGCGCGCACGCCGGTCGCGTAGTCGACGCCCGAGAACGTCTCGCCGACGTCGAACGCCTCGCCGTGCCGGTTGTACGTGCGGTGGTCGTTCGCGGCGAACGTGGTGTCGAGCGAGTACCGGCCCGACAGCAGCCCCGAGGCGAGGGGCACGCGCGCGATGATGCCCACGCCGGCAGCCGCCGCGGCGGGCAGCACCTCGTCGAGCGGCTTCAGCCGGAATGCGTTCAGGATGATCTGCACGGTCGCGACGTTCGGCCGCGCGATCGCGGTGAGCGCCTCGTCGACGGTCTCGACGCTCACGCCGTACGCGGCGATGCGCCCCTCGTCGACGAGTGTGTCGAGGTCGTCGAAGACCCGGTCGGTCGAGTAGACCGAGGGAGGCGGACAGTGCAGCTGCACGAGGTCGAGCGTGTCGACGCCGAGGTTGCGCCGCGACCGGTCGTTCCAGGCGCGGAAGTTCGCCATCGAGTAGTTGTCGGGCTCCTGGGGCAGGCGCCGCCCCATCTTCGTGGCGACGGTGACGCCCGCGTCGGGGTGGGCGCGCAGCCACGCGCCGATGAGCGATTCGCTGCGGCCGTCGCCGTAGACGTCGGCGGTGTCGAAGACGGTGACGCCGGCATCGTGCGCGGCGTCGAGCACGGCGAGCGCGTCGGCCTCGTCGACCTCGCCCCAGTCGGCGCCGAGCTGCCAGGTGCCGAGGCCGATCACGGAGACGGTGCGGCCGGTGCGGCCGAGAGTGCGGGTCTGCATGCGTTCGAACCTACCGCGCAGGATGGGGGTGGATGCTTCGCGGCGGCGCCGCGCAACGGCGTGGCCGCCGCACTACGGCTTGCCCGGCGCGTACCGGATGGCCGACCAGCACTCGGCGATCGCGCTGGTGGCGGTCTCGTGGCGCCCGGCGTCGCGCATCACCTCTCGCACCGCGGCGTCGCCGGGGGCGGGGCAGTGGCGCCCCTTGCCGTGGATGACCCACAGCGGGGCGACGACGCCGGTCTCCTGCAGCCACACGGGCAGCGTGTCGAGTGCGGCGTCGTCGTGCACGACGGCGAACACCAGGTCGGCCTCCCAGGGCGCGACCCGGGGCGAATCGACGAGCGCGTCGGCGAGCGCGGTCACGGGCAGCGCGCCCCGCACGGCGACGGCGACGTCGGGCCCGACGCCGAGCTTCTCGTCGAGGGGGCGAGGGGGCCTCGCGAGGGCTTCGGCCCAGTCGGATGCCGCCTGCCCCACCTGGAACCGGTACTGCGCTCCTGAGGCGGCCTCGAGTTCGACGACGCCGTCGGTCACGTCGACCCGCCGGAACTCGGTGCGCGGCACGGTCGCGCGCCGGGCCCCGCGTACGGTCAGCGCATCCCATTCGAGCCGCAGCGTCACCGCAGCGCGGTCTCCTGAGTCGAGCCAGTACGCCCTCGATTCACGCCCCATCGCTTCCCCCTCCGACATGATCCACCGCGTCCGGCGGTGATGCAATGCCTCGGGTGCGACCATCCGTCCATTCCTGTCACGGAACGTTCACCAAGCGGTCACCGGGCGGGCGGAGCATCCGTTGGCCCAGTCGACGCCTGCTCGGCGCCGAAGCGCTGCCGGGCGTCGAGCAGGATGCAGGGCCCGGTCGAGCTCGGTCGTGCGCTCGGTCACGCGCTCGCCCCCTCGGCGACCAGCGCGTCGAGGCGTTCGAAGCCTTCGGTGAGCCCACCCTCCATGCCCGACTGCACCATGCCGTCGCGGGCCTCGACGCTGGGGTACGTCGAGTGGATGCGCACGCGCGAGCGCCCGCCGCCGAGGTCTTCGAAGGCGATCGTCTCGACCGCGACCACGTCGGGCACGCCCTCGAACTCGAAGGTCTGCACGGCGAACTCGTTCTCGCGCACGCTGTGGAACGTGCCGTGGAACCCCCACGCCCCGCCCTGCGGGTCGTGGTGCACGTAGCGGTAGGCGCCGTGGGTCGTGAAGTCCCACTCGGCGATGTCCATCTCGTAGCCGTTCGGCCCGAGCCACTGCTTCACCAGCTCGGGTTCGCGGTGCGCACGGAAGACCGCGGCGACCGGGGCGTCGAACTCGCGCTCGATGTCGATGAACGGCAGGCCTTCAGGCGCGGTGACGATGACGGGGTTGCTCATGATTCCTTCTCCTTCGGATGGTGGGCGGCGGTGTCGTCGCCGACGGATGCCTCGAGCACCGCGTCGAGCGAGCGGTACTGCTGCTCGTGGATGAGTCGGTAGCGGTCGATCCAGCCGGTGAGCCGTTCGAGCTCGGCCGGTGCGAGGTGCACGGGCCGGCGCTGCGCGTCGCGCGTGCGCGTGACGAGCCCCGCCTGCTCGAGCACCTGGATGTGCTTCGAGACCGCCTGCTTGGTGATCGAGAACGGCTCGGCGAGTTCGTTGACCGTCGCCGGGCCTCGGCTGAGCCGCGCGATGATGCCGCGACGCACCGGGTCGGCCAGGGCGAGGAACGCCCGGTCGAGCCATCCGTCATCGGCACCGTGGTCTCGCATATTCAACCTTCTTCTTTATCAACCGTTAAGTTGATTACAGCACGCGGATGCCTCGCCGTCAACCCCCTCGGCGACACCCGCCGCCGCTCGTCGCACGATCACCGCCGCTCGTCGCACGACCTCCCGTTCGGGGGGTGCGCCCTGCCTAGGATCGAGGCCGCCAGCAGTGCAACGACGCATTCAGGAGGAATCAGGATGACCCGAACCCCCAGCGGCCCCGCGGCCCCACCCGCGGACGAGCTCGAGCAGGATCCGGCCCTGCCGCCGGTCGCGGTGCCCGAGGCCGAACTCGAGCGCGAACGAAAGTGGACCCCGGGCAAGATCGCCCTCTGGGCGGCCATCGCCCTGCTCGGCGGCGTCGCCTGGACGATGATCGCGATCGTTCGCGGCGAGACCATCAACGCGATCTGGTTCGTCTTCGCCGCCGTCTGCTCGTACTTCATCGGCTACCGCTTCTACTCGAAGGTGATCGAGCGGTACCTCACGAAGCCCGACGACCGGCGCGCGACCCCGGCCGAGCGCAACAGCGACGGCAAGGATTACGTACCCACCGACCGGCGCGTGCTCTACGGCCACCACTTCGCGGCGATCGCGGGCGCGGGCCCGCTCGTCGGCCCGGTGCTCGCGGCCCAGATGGGCTACCTGCCCGGCACGATCTGGATCATCGTCGGCGTGATCTTCGCCGGAGCGGTGCAGGACTACACCGTGCTGTTCTTCTCGATGCGCCGCGGCGGGCGCACCATCGGACAGATGGCGCGCGACGAGCTCGGCCGCGTCGGCGGCATCGCCGCGATGGTCGCCGCCCTGCTCATCATGGTGATCATCGTCGCGATCCTCGCGCTGGTCGTCGTGAACGCCCTCGGCGAGAGCCCGTGGGGCGTGTTCAGCGTGTCGATGACGATTCCGATCGCGCTGCTCATGGGCGTGTACCTGCGCTACCTGCGGCCCGGCAAGATCACCGAGGTCTCGATCATCGGGTTCGTGCTGCTCATGCTCGCGATCGTCGCGGGCGGCTGGGTCGCCTCGACCGACTGGGGTTACGCGGCCTTCCACCTCGACCGCACCACGATCGCCTGGGGCATCATCGTCTACGGCTTCATCGCCGCCATCCTGCCGGTGTGGCTGCTGCTCGCCCCGCGCGACTACCTCTCGACGTTCATGAAGATCGGCGTCATCGTGATGCTCGCCGGCGCGATCGTGCTCGTACGCCCCGAGATCACCGTGCCCGCCATCAGCGAGTTCGCGGGCGGCGAGCTCGGCCCGGTCTTCAGCGGGTCGCTGTTCCCGTTCCTCTTCGTGACGATCGCGTGCGGCGCGCTCAGCGGATTCCATGCGCTGATCTCGAGCGGCACGACGCCGAAGCTCGTCGAGAAGGAGCGCCAGACCCGCTTCATCGGCTACGGCGGCATGCTCATGGAGTCGTTCGTCGCGATCATGGCGCTGGTCGCCGCGCTCACGCTCGACCGCGGCCTGTTCTTCGCGATGAACTCGTCGGCGGCCGCGACGGGCGGCACCGTCGAGGGCGCGGTCGCGTTCGTCAACTCGCTCGGGCTCACCGGCGTGAACCTCACGCCCGACCAGCTCACGTCTGCCGCCTCGGCGGTCGGCGAGGAGACGATCATCTCGCGCACCGGCGGCGCGCCGACCCTTGCGCTCGGGCTGTCGAACATCATGTCGCAGCTCATCGGCGGTTCGGCGCTCGCGGGCTTCTGGTACCACTTCGCGATCATGTTCGAGGCGCTGTTCATCCTCACCGCGGTCGACGCCGGCACGCGTGTCGCGCGCTTCATGCTGCAGGACTCGATCGGCAACCTCGCGCCGAAGTTCAAGGACACGGGCTGGAGGCCCGGCGTCTGGATCACCACGGCGATCATGGTCGCCGCGTGGGGCGCGATCCTGCTGATGGGCGTCACCGATCCGCTCGGCGGCATCAACACGCTGTTCCCGCTGTTCGGCATCGCGAACCAGCTGCTCGCGGCGATCGCGCTCGCGGTGGTGATGACGATCGTCGCCAAGCGCGGGGCGTTCCGGTGGCTGTGGATCGTGGCGGTGCCGCTCGCGTTCACCGCGGTCGTGACCATCACCGCGTCGCTGTTCAAGATCTTCTCGCCGGTGCCCGCGGTGGGCTACTGGGCCAACCACGTCGCGTTCCGCGACGCGCTGGCCGCCGGTGAGACGAGCTTCGGCACGGCGAAGACCGTCGAGGCGATGGAGGCGGTCGTGCGCAACACCTTCATCCAGGGCACGCTGTCGATCATCTTCGTCACCCTCTCGGTCATCGTCATCGTCGCGGCCATCGCGGTCACGGTGAAGGCGTTCCGCAACGGTGGCGGCGTCGACACCGAGGATGCCCCGGTGCCCTCGCGCCGGTTCGCCCCGGCGAGCCTCTTCGCCACGAAGGCCGAGCGCGAGATCGAGGCGCAGTGGGCGGCGCTGCCCGCCGAACAGCGTCCGGTCGAGCGCGCCACGCACTGATGGCCGACGCCTCGAAGGCGAGCATCGAACGCCCCGCGGGCGTCGTCCGGGCTGCGGCCCGGGCGGCGCCTGCCGGCGTGCTCCGCGGCATCCGGAGCATCCGCTGGTTCGTGACCGAACTCATGGGCGACCGCGCCTACGCGACCTACCTCGAGCACCACCGCCGCGCCCACCCCGGCGAGCCCGCGCTCGACGAGCGCGCGTTCTGGCGGCAGCGCTACGCCGAACAGGACGCGAACCCGGGCGCGCGCTGCTGCTGAACGCGGGGCGCCGCACCTCGCGGATCGGAGCCCCTCGCGGATCGGGCCGATCCGGGGCAGAATCGCCGCAGGCGACGACGCCGAAGAAGGGAACGACGATCATGGCGGTCACACTCAACCCGTACGTCAGCTTCGACGGCAACGCGCGCGAGGCGCTGGAGTTCTATCACTCGGTATTCGGCGGCGAGCTGAACACCAGCACGTTCGGCGAGTTCGGCCAGGGCGAGGGCTCCGAGGCCGGCAAGCTCATGCACGGCCAACTCACGGCCGACGGCCTCACGCTCATGGCGGCCGACACCCCGAACGGCGTCGAGTACCAGCGGCCCGCGGGCTTCTCGATCTCGCTGTCGGGCGACGACGACGCGACCCTGCGCGGGTACTGGCAGGGCTTGTCGGAGGGCGCGACCATTGTCGAACCGCTCGAGATCGCTCCGTGGGGCGACGCGTTCGGCATCCTCGTCGACCGCTTCGGCGTCGGCTGGATGGTGAACATCGCGGGTGCCGCGGCCTGACGCGACGATCGGGACTCCAGCGTCCGCGAATCGCCAGCGGATATCAGGCGATTCGTAGGTGAGCGCGGAAGGGTGGAGGGATGACCCGTCGCGCCGCCCTCGTCATCGCCACGGTGGCGTACCTCGCCCTCGTGGGGTGGGCGACCTTCGGCACGGTGTCATGGCATCGCATCGGCTGGCAGGCCGAGTACGGCGTGCTGACGCCGTCGATCTGGTTCGAGCCCACCACCTGGAGCATCGGCTCGCCCGTCGAGTGGGCGCTGAACGTCGCCATGTTCGTGCCGATCGGCCTGCTCTTCGCGATGCTCGTCGGCGCCCGCAGGTGGTTGCTCGCCCTGCTTTCGGCGGCAGCGCTCAGCGTGGCGATCGAGATCGCGCAGATCCCGATCGACGACCGCATCTCGGATCCGCGCGACCTGGCTGCGAACTCGGCCGGTGCGGCGATCGGCGTCGCGATCGCCGCGACCGGGTGGCTCGTGGGCGCGATCGTCCGTGGGCTCGCGCGCCCGTCCGCGATGGTCGCGGGCGTGTCGACGGGCGCAGGCTCGGCCCGCGCGGCCTCATCGGCGTCGGGGTCCGACTCCGCGTCACGGCAGCTCAGTCGCGCCGCGTGAGCGCGACATCGGCCGCCACGCACGGATCGGCCCGCGGCTGCTGCCAGACTTGAGACCATGCGCATCGTCGTCACCGGCGGCTCGGGCAAGCTCGGCCGCACCGTCGTCCGTACTCTCCGCGACGAAGGACACGAGGTGGTCAACCTCGACCGCACCGGCGCCCGCGGCACCGTCGTCGTCACCGACCTCGCCGACTACGGGCAGGTCATCGACGCGATCGCCGGCATCGACGAGCACGGCACCGGCGCCGATGCGATCGTGCACCTGGCCGCGATCCCGGCGCCGGGGCTCGCGACCGACGTCGAGACGTTCCGCAACAACCTGCTCTCGACCTACCACGTGCTGCAGGCGGCGCGCCGGCTCGGCATCCGCCGCATCGTGACGGCGTCGAGCGAAACCGTGCTGGGGCTGCCCTTCGACGTGCCCCCGCCGTACATCCCGGTCGATGAAGACGTCACGAGCCCCGAGTCGACGTACTCGCTCGTCAAGCACCTCGAGGAGCAGCTCGCGATCCAGCTCTGCCGGTGGGACCCCGAGCTGTCGATCTCGGCGCTGCGGTTCTCGAACGTCATGGACCCCGACGACTACGCGGCCTTCCCCGCGTTCGACGCCGACGCCCGGCTGCGCAAGTGGAACCTGTGGGGCTACGTCGACGCGCGAGACGGCGCGCAGGCGGTGAGCCGCGCGCTCGCGGTCGGTGCGGCCGGGTTCGAGCGCTACGTCATCGCGGCCGCCGACACGGTGATGTCGCGGTCGAACACCGAGCTCGTCGCCGAGGTGTTCCCGGGTGTCGAGGTGCGCGGCGATCTCGGCGTCAACGACACGCTGCTGTCGATCGAGAAGGCCCGGCGGGTGCTCGGGTACGAGCCGCGGCACTCGTGGCGCGACGAGGTCGGCGAGTGAGCTCGGGCGACACCGCCCGGCCGCCGGTCGGGCTCGTGCGCCTGGTCGTCGTCGGCCTGGCCGGCGGGTTCCTGTCGGGACTGTTCGGGGTCGGCGGCGGCATCATCATGGTTCCACTGCTCGTGCTGCTCGCGCACCTCGACCAGCGGCGGGCCGCGGCCACCTCGCTCGCGGCGATCCTGCCGGCCTCGATCTCGGGGTCGATCGGCTACCTCGCGGGCGGGCAGGTCGACTGGTGGTCGGCGCTGTTCGTGGCGATCGGCAGCATCGTCGGGTCGCAGCTGGGCACCTGGCTGCTGCGTCGGCTTCCGGTCGCGGTGCTGCGGTGGGGATTCATCGCGTTGCTCGTCGTGATCGCGGTGCGGCTGCTGTTCGCGGTACCCGATCGCGACACCGGCGCACTCGAGATCACCCCGCTCATCGCGCTCGGGCTCATCGCGTTCGGCCTGTTCGTCGGCATCGCATCGGGGCTGTTCGGCATCGGCGGTGGCGTGCTCATGGTGCCGGTCTTCATCAGCCTGTTCGGCATGGGCGACCTGCTCGCGAAGGGCACGTCGCTGCTCGTGATGATCCCGACCTCGATCAGCGGCACGATCGCGAACCTGCGCGCACGGCTCGTCGACTGGAAGCAGGGGCTCGCCGTCGGCCTCGCGGCCGTCGTCGCCTCGTTCGGCGGCGTCGCCGTGTCGTTCGTGCTGTCGCCGCTCGTCGCGACGTGGCTGTTCGCAGGCCTGCTCGCGTTCGTCATCGTGCAGATGACGGTGCGCGCCATCCGACTGCAGCGTCGCGGGTGACACTCGCCGACCGGCCCGCCGGCCGATCCCCCGGCGGACCAATGCAGAAGGCCCCCCGGCAGCGATGCTGCAGGAGGGCCTTCGCGGTTCGCGCTTAGAGGGCGCGGATGTTCTCGGCCTGGGGACCCTTGGGGCCCTGGGCGATCTCGAACTCGACCTTCTGGCCCTCATCGAGGGAACGGTAGCCGTTGCCCGAGATGGCGCTGAAGTGTGCGAAGACGTCGGCGCTGCCGTCGTCGGGGGCGATGAAGCCGAAGCCCTTCTCCGCGTTGAACCACTTGACGGTTCCGGTTGCCATGCTGTTCTTCCTTCGTTCACGGGGCCCGCGACGCGAGCCCATGCGATCGGCTTTCGATCGCGATCCTCGCGGCTGGAAGCGGCGAGGGGGGCGAGCGATGGCGACGTGGCGTCGTCGACATCGACTCGGTCGGGTCATGCCACGCGGAAGGTTCCGCCTCCGGGCAATCGGATGGAGCAGCGGGCATATTACCCGCCGGGTGGAGGATTCGGTTCTGCAAGCCTAGCGTGCTCGGGCTGTGAAGTGTCCACCAAGTCGATGGATATCTCGCCGTGTCTCGCCGTATGTCGGCGGGCGTCACTAGCGTGGCTGCATGCGGTTCCGGTTCGAGGCTCCCCTGTGGGAGTGGCAGGCGCGCGCCGAGTGGTACTTCGTCACCGTGCCCACGGCCGCGTCGGCCGACATCCGCGAGGTGCCGTTGCCGCCGCGCGGCTTCGGGTCGGTGCGCGTCGAGGCCACCGTCGGCGGGTCGACGTGGCGCACATCGATCTTCCCCGACTCGTCCGAGGGGGCGTACGTGCTGCCCGTGAAGCGGGCGGTGCGGGTCGCCGAGGGGCTCGTCGAGGGCGGGCCGGTCGCGGTCGACCTGCGGCTGGTCGACTTCTAGAACGTGTTGCTCGGCACGAGGCGTTGGCACCCGGCCGACCTGCCTCGAGCCCGGTGGGCGAGCGCGGCCGGCCCGCTCACGGCGCGAGTCGCGGCATCCGCCGTACGCCGAACTCGCGGCGCAGGGCACTGCGCGCCGCGTACCAGCCGGCGAGGCCGTGCACGCCGGGGCCCGGCGGGGTCGACGCCGAGCACAGGTACACGCCCGACGCAGGCGTGCGCCACGGGTCGCGCGCGAGCACGGGCCGGGCGATGAGCTGGCCGAGCGTGGGTTCGCCGGCCGCGATGTCGCCGAGCACGTAGTTCGGGTTGTAGGCGGCCACGTCGACCGCGGTCGACGACGACGACGCGAGCACGACGTCGCGGAACCCCGGCGCGAATCGCTCGAGCTGCCGCGTGATCGCCTCGGTGCGGTCGACGTTCGAGCCCCGCGGCACATGCGTGTAGGTCCACAGGGTGTGGCGGCCCTGGGGCGCGCGGCTCGGGTCGAAGGCCGACGGCTGCGAGACGAGCACGTAGGGAGCATCGGGGTGGATGCCACGGGTCACCGCGTTCTCGGCCGCCGCGATCTCGGCACGGGTGCCGCCGACGTGCACCGTGCCGGCCCGGGCGAGCTCGGGCTCGCGCCACGGCACCGGGCCCGACAGTGCGAAGTCGACCTTCGCCACGCCGTTGCCGTAGCGGAACCGCGCCAGCCGGTCGGCGTAGCCGCGGGGCAGCGCGTCGCCCGCGATCCGGATGAGGGCCTGCGGGGTGACGTCGAGCAGCACCGCGCGCGCACTCGGCAGGTCGCGCAGGTCGCACACCTCGTGACCCGTGACGACCTCGCCGCCGAACGCGACCAGATCGGCGACGAGCGCGTCGGCGATCGCCCGGCTGCCGCCGATCGGCACGGGCCAGCCGCGCGCGTGCGCGTGCACCCCGAGCGAGAACGCCGCACCCGCCGCGGCCAGTGACGGCAGCGGCAGGATGGCGTGGGCCGCGACACCGGTGAGCAGCGCGGGCGCGACCTCATCGTGCCATCCGGCGTCCCAGGCGCGCGTGCCTTGCGAGAGCGCGGCCAAGCCGAACCGCGCGGCCACGAGCGGATGCCTCGGAATCCCCACGAGCGGCGAGCCCGTGAACCGGGCCACCTCGTCGACATGCCGCACGAGCGGACCCATCAGTCCGTGGAACGCCTCGCCGTCGGCGCCGAGCCCGTCGACCGTGCGGTCGAGGTCGCGCCAGGCGAGCCCGGCCCGACCATCGTCGAGGGGGTGGCCGTACGAGAGCTCGGGCACCGCGAACTGCACCCGCCGGTCGAGGCCGAACGCGCGGAAGAAGCCCGACGCGAGGGCGAGCGGGTGCACGGCCGAGCAGACGTCGTGGCGGAAGCCGGGCAGCGTGAGCTCAGCGGTGCGCAGGCCACCGCCGACCTCGTCGGCACGTTCGTAGACCCGGACCGAGAGCCCGGCCCGCGCGAGCGTCACCGCGGCGGCGAGCCCGTTCGGGCCCGAGCCCACGACGATCGCGTCGAGTTGCGGCATCCATCCCCCTCGCGTCCGGACCTCGTGTCCGGACCTCGCGTCCGGACGTCGTGTTCGAGCCTCGTGTCCGAGCCCGCCTTCGAGCCTACGCGGCATGCCTCCGGCGGCAGGCCCTCACGTCGCGGGTTTGCGCGGTGCGCGGACGCAGTGGCTCGCCGTGACCCGGGCGCGGTGCTGGGCATGCACGTTTCTTCCACGAACCGTGATCGTGCGGTGATCACCCCTCGGACGGCGGACAGGCGTGGCGGGTCTTCTCGAACCGCCCTCCACCGCTCAGCGCGCACGCCCGGCCGGTAGAATCGGAGTGTTCCGCCCGCTGCAGACAGGAGACCCTTCCTACGTGACCGACCGCGACCCCGGCACCCGTTCCGCCTTCGCCGCCGCCGAACCGGCCCCGCCGCCCGCGCTGTCGCTCACCGACGCTGCTGAGCCGGCCATCGTCTCCGGTGGGCGGCGCTTCGAGCGCACCGACCTGGTCATCCGCAAGGGCGAATACGCCCTGCGCAACGGGCACCTGACGCCGCGCGAGTCGATGACCGAGGACCTGCTCGCGATCCGCGACGTGCTCGATGCGACCGGCATCCGCCACCTGCTCGTGCGCGGCGACGGCGACCGCCCCGTGATCGCCGTCGACCGGGCCCAGCGCAAGGCGCTGGCCCGTGCCTTCGCCGAGGCGTTCGCCGAGGAGCCCTTCTACTCGGCCGCGATCGCCCCGGGCCGCGCCCGCGAGACCCGCCCCGTGCTGCTGGCCGACGGGCACCTGTCGACGCACCGGAAGGCCAGCGCGTTCCGCCTGTACCGGCCGCGCATCGAACCGCTCGGCCGGCTGCGGTACGGCAGGGCGACCGCGGTGCAGCTCGAGCTGTGGCGATTCGGCGAGACGACGATCCACGCGCCGCTGCCGAACGCGCTCATGCGCACGACCCTGCCGCGCGGCGAAGCGGTGGAAGACACCGTCGAGCTGTTCGGCCGCGAGTGGACGACGCTCGAGCACATGTGGGCGCCGCTCGCGGGCGACGTCGACTTCGACATCGACCTGGTGTTCTCGTGGGTCGACGGGTCGAGCGACGACTTCGTGCGCGAGCGCGCGAAGCGCATGCAGAGCTACGTCGTCGGCGACGGCGATGACTCCGAGGCCCGCTACCGACAGATCGACGAGCTCAAGTACGCGCTGCGGAGCGTGCACCTGTTCGCCCCGTGGATCCGGCGCATCTTCATCGCGACCGACTCCCCCGCCCCGAAGTGGCTGGCCGAGCACCCGAAGGTGCGGATCGTGCGCAGCGAGGAGTTCTTCGCGCGCCCCGAGGACCTGCCGACCCACAACTCGCACGCGGTCGAGGCCCAGCTGCACCGCATCGACGGGCTGTCCGAGCACTTCCTCTACTCGAACGACGACATGTTCTTCGGTCGCGCGGTCTCGCCCGAACTGTTCTTCTCGCCCGGCGGAATCACGCGGTTCGTCGAGGCGGGAACCCGGATCGGCCTCGGCGAGTCGAGCCCCGACCGCAGCGGCTTCGAGAACGCGGCCCGCGTCAATCGCGCGCTGCTGCGGTCGCGATTCGGTCGGGTCACGACCCGCCATCTCGAGCACTGCGCGGCACCGCTGCGCCGCAGCGTGATGCGCGAACTCGAGCGGGAGTTCGCCGACGAGTTCCGCCGCACCACGGCGAGCCCGTTCCGATCGGCGACCGACATCTCGGTGACGAACTCGCTCTACCACTACTACGCGCTCATGACCGGCAAGGCGGTCACGCAGACGCAAGCGAAGGTGCAGTACATCGAGACGACGCTCAAGCGCGCGCTGCCCGCGATGGATCGGCTGCTCGAGCGGCGCGATCAGGACATGTTCTGCCTGAACGACGGGTCGAAGCCCGAGATCTCGGTCGGCGAGCGCACGGCCGCGGTCACCGAGTTCCTCGACCGGTACTTCCCGTTCCCGGCGCCGTGGGAGAAGGAAGCGACGGATGCCGCGGCGCGCGACGTGGCATCCCTCGCGCGGTCCGTCGGCGGCTGACCCACCCGCCCGATCGCCGCTGCCGGTCGAGTCGCGACGATCGAGCGCTCCTCGACCAGCGTGGTCAGGGGAGCCGGATGGGCTCGGTGAACGGGCCCGAACGGGCGAGGAACGCGTCGAACTCGTCGATGCGGGCGGGCGAGTCCACCCGGTCGCCGATGCGGATGCCGGCCTCCTCGAGCCGGCGGCCGCTCTCGGGCGCGTCGATCCAGTCGAGCGCCGGGAAGGTGCCGAGCGGCACGACCGAGTGCAGCACCGTCGTCGGGTACACGTGCACGAGGTTGAACGCGCGGGCGCCGTCGCGGCCCCTGGTGCCGCCGACCGGCACGTTCAGATCCTGCGTGTAGCAGGTCGCCGAGGCGACCGACACGGGGATGCCCGCGAACGTCGCGGTCGACGAGTAGTGCAGGTGACCGGCGATGATCGAGCGCACGTCGCTGCCCTCGAGCACCTCGGCGAGCCCCCCTTGGTCGCGCAGCTCGACCGATACCGCGAGGTCGAGCACGCTCGGCACGGGCGGGTGGTGCATCGCGAGGATGGTGCCGTGCGGGGCATCCGTCGCGAGTTCCTCGGCGAGCCAGTCGAGCTGCTCGCCGGTGACCTCGCCGTGATGATGGCCGGGCACGGTGGAGTCCAGCGTGATGATGCGAAGGCCGTTCACGTCGTCGACCCGGTCGACCGGTCGGGTGGAGCCGGCGGGCTGGTCGAAGAGATGCTCGCGGAACGCGCCGCGGTCGTCGTGGTTGCCCATCACCCAGATGACCTGGGCGCCGAGCCGCTCGGCGACGGGCTCGACCACGCGGCGCAGCCGCCGGTAGGCATCGGGTTCGCCGCGATCGGCGAGATCGCCGGTGAAGACGATCGCGTCGGGTCGGCCGCCGGATGCCTCGAACTCGTCGAACACCTGGCGCAGGTGCCGTTCGCTGGCGACCCGGTCGTAGAGCCGACCGCCGCCCGCAAGCAGGTGGGTGTCGGAGATGTGGAGCAGGAAGTGGTTCGGCCGGGGGTACTCGGCCGTCCGGATCGTCACTGGGGCATCCCATCGTTCGAATCGCGCATCTTCGGGCGTCTGCGCGTGCAGATTAGCCGAACATGCGATGCTGAACGCCCGATGAACGCGGCGTGTGCCGCTTCGCGACGAAAGGTGATCAGCGCGCATGCGGCCCGGTCGGGCTCCGTCCCCCCGGGCGACGGAGATCCGGGACCCCTCGCGCGCGGCGTTCAGGCTCGGTCGAGGATTCCCGCGAGGTCGGCGTCTGCGGGCAGCATTCCGTACTGGAGCCCGCCCCGCCCGCCGAGCCGGGTCGCGCAGAACGCGTCGGCCACGGCGGCCGGCGCATGCTCGATGACGAGCGCGCCCTGCAGCACGAGGGCGAGCCGCTCGGTGAGCTCGCGGGCGCGGAGGGCCGCGACGGATGCCCCGGCCCCCGGGTCGGCGAGATCGCGGGCGGTCTCGCGGGCGAGGGCTTCGGCGCGCGCGAGGGCGATGTCGAACGCGGCATCCGACCCGGTCGCCCGGCCGACGACCTCGAAGAACGCCTCGAAGGCCTGCGGCTCCCGCGCGAGCACACGCAGCACGTCGAGCGCGATGACGTTGCCCGATCCCTCCCAGATCGCGAGCAGCGGCTGCTCGCGGTAGCGCCGCGCGAGCGGCCAGGCCTCGGTGTACCCATTGCCGCCGAGGCACTCGAGCGCTTCGGCGGCGTGCCCGGCCCCGCGCTTGCAGACGTGGTACTTCGCGACGGCGGTCGCGAGGCGGCGGAACGCGGCATCGGTTGCGGCATCCGTCGAGGCATCCGCATCGTCGTCGTACGCCGCGGCCAACCGCATGGCCGTGAGCGTCGCCGCCTCGCTCTCGATCGCGAGGTCGGCCACGACCGCCCGCATCGCGGGCTGGTCGACCAGCAGCGATCCGAAGGCGCGCCGGTGGCGCACGTGCCAGGCGGCCTCGGCGACGGCCTGGCGCATGCCCGCGGCCGAGCCGATGACGCAGTCGAGGCGCGTGCGCGTCACCATCTGCACGATCGTCGCGACTCCGCGCCCCTCATCGCCGACGAGGTAGCCGACGGTGCCGTCGAACTCGACCTCGCTCGACGCGTTCGAGCGGTTGCCGAGCTTGTCCTTCAACCGCTGGATCGCGAACGCGTTGCGCGCCCCATCGGGCAGGATCCTCGGCACGAACACGCAGCCGAGCCCGCCGTCGGTCTGCGCGAGCACGAGGAACGCGTCGCTCATCGGCGCACTGCAGAACCACTTGTGCCCGGTGAGCACGACCTCGCGCCCCCACGGGGTGTCGGCGCCGGTGAGCTCGGCGCGGGTCGTGTTGGCGCGCACGTCGCTGCCGCCCTGCTTCTCGGTCATCGCCATGCCGATGAGTGCCGAGCGCTTCGCGGCCGCCGTTCGCGGATCAGGAATTTCTCGCCGACTCGCCGTCGCCGGGGGGTCGTAGTCCGGCGTGTCGGCGAGGAATTCCTGATCGCGCGCAAGGGTGCCGCCCAGCGCGGGGTCGTAGTCGCGGCTCAGCAGCCGCGGCATCCAGTCGTCGGCGAGCCCGGGTGCCCCGAGCCGCAGCGTCGGCACCGCCGCATGGGTCATCGAGATCGGGCAGGCGTGGCCGGGCTCGACCTGGGCGAGCAGGAAGAACGCGGCGGCGCGGTCGACGCTCGCGCCCGGCCGGGGCTCGGCCCATGCCGACGTGTGCGCGCCCGCCCCGACCGCCGCGGTCATGATGCGGTGGTACGACTCGTCGTAGTCGACCTCGTCGATGCGTCGACCCCAGCGGTCGTGCGTGCGCAGCTGCGGCGGGCGGGTGTTCGCCAGTTCGGCATCGCGCTGGAATGCGGCCGAGCCGACCTGTCGCCCCAGGTCCGACAGGCGGTCGTGCGAGCGATGATCGGATGTCGCGCCCGACGCCGACACGGAGGCATCCGACCCCCAGCGCGAGACCGCCTCGACGAGCGGCGGGTTCGTCGCGAACTCGTCGATGCCGGCCCGCTCGGGCACCTGGTTCCGAACCTCGTGCGTCGTCGCCATCTCCACATTCTGCGCTCCCACGCCCGTCCGTTACCGCCTTGTGACCTGAGCGATCCTCGCGTAAGGTGCACGGGACGACTTTCCCGGGTCGCGACCCGGGCCGAAGATCAGCACGGGTCGACGCGCCGGCGGGCGCCCGGCCCCGGGGGAAACGCATGGGGAACACCACCACGTCGAGGCAACCGCATCGACTCGGATCGCTCGCTCGCGCCGTCGTGGCATCCGCCGCGGTCGCCGGCCTCGCGGTCACGGCGGGCACCGGATTCATGTTGCAGTCGACCATCGACGACCAGGCGAAACGGGTCGCCGAGACCGCCGAGCTCCGCGCCGCTGCCGAGATCGACCCGGCCCAGCTGGGCGCGAACCGCGACATCCTGGTCGCCAGGGCGGTCGGCGCCGCCGACGAAGCGGTCGCCGCCACCCGGCCCGTGGTCGCCTCGGCGTCGGGCAAGGTCGACGCCGCAGCCCTCGCGGCAACGCTCGCGCAGCTCGAGGCATCCGAGCTGATGGCGCCCGCGCGCGTGTTCGAACTGGTCGACGCGGCGCGAACCCAGGCCGACGAGCTCGCCGCCGCGGTCGCCGAATGGGATCGCGCCGAGGCCGAGCGCAAGGCCGCCGAGGAGGCGGCCCGGCTCGAGGCCGAGCGCGTCGAGGCCGAGCGCGCTGCCCGAGAGGCTGCCGCCGACGAGTCGTCCGGCGGCGGCGGCGGGGGCGGCGGCGGGGGCGGGGGCGGCCCTGCGGCGCCCGCCAACCCCAGCGAGGCGCAGGTCATCGCGCGCGACATGATCGCCCAGCGCTACGGCTGGGGTGACGACCAGTTCGGATGCCTCGTGGCCGTGTGGGACTACGAGTCGCACTGGAACGTGTACGCCTCGAACGGCTCGAGCGGCGCGTACGGGATCCCGCAGGCGCTGCCCGGGTCGAAGATGGCCTCGCACGGCGCCGACTGGCAGTCGAACCCCGCCACCCAGATCTCGTGGGGCATCGACTACATCGCCGGGCGGTACGGCAGCCCGTGCGGAGCGTGGGGGCACATCCAGTCGACCGGTTGGTACTGAGCGGCTGATCGAGGAACGCGGCAGCCCGCCGGTCGCCCAATAGGCTGGGCGGATGACCGTGCGCCCCCTCGTGATCGCCGCCCTCGCCCTCACCGCGTTCGGACTCGCCGGATGCACCGGCAGCACGCCCGAGGCATCCGAACCCGCCGTGACGGCGTCGCCGAACGCGTCCGCCTCCGATGACGCGAGTGGGGCCTCCAACGACTGCGCCGGAGTCGCGGTCGTCGTCGATGCCGGCGACCTCGACGCCGCCGACGACCCGTCGACCGAGGCGTGCCTCGTCGTCGACGGGCCCATCGTCGCCGCCGACGCGCTCGCGCAGGCCGGCATCACGACCGAGGGCACCGACGACTACGGCGACCAGGTCGTCTGCCGCGTGAACGGGGCACCGGCCGAGAGCGACACGATCGTCGCCGACGACGGCACCGAATACCACGAGACCTGCCAGACCATGCCCGCCGCCTTCGCGTACTGGGCGGTGTGGATCAAGCCCGTGGACGGCGAATGGGCGTACGCACAGGAAGGCCTCGCGACCCAGCAGATCGCGCCCGGCGAACGCCTCGGCCTCTTCTTCACCCTGAACGGCGAACCGGCGCAGCCCGCGTCGTGACGGGCTGATGCTGCGATTCCGGCCTGAGGCCCTGCGCACGGCGGCGCTGCTCGCCGTCGCGTTCGTGGTCTTCCGGGTCGCGTACCGGGTGCTCTTCGACGGCGCCGGAGGCAGCGGGTTCGTGCTGCTCGACCTGCCCGAGATGCGGCTGCCGGCGCCGTTCGGCCACGTCGTGCTGTTCGGCGACATCACCGTCGACGGACTCGCGCGGGCCGTGGCGGGCGCCCTGCCGATCGCACTCGTCATCGTCGCGTTCGGCGTGCTGAACGCGATCGTCGACGTGTCGCGGTTGTTCGCACGCGGGGCTCGGCGCGGGCCGGTGCGCGGCATCGCCCGGGCGCTCGTGATCGCGTGGGCGACGTTCCCGGGCCTCGGCGAGGCGGTGCGCTCGGTGCAGCTCGCGCGTCGGCTGCGTGGCGAGCGCGGTGCCGCGTCGCTGCTCGTGCCGGTGTTCGAGCGCACCGTCGAGCGAGCGGTCGCGGTCGCGGCGGCGATGGAGGTGCGCGGGTTCGCGGCGGCGCACCGGGTCGAGGGTGCCTGCGAGCGGCCGGTCGAGGTGCGCGGGGCGCGGATATCGCGGGGCGGCACCGGTGCGCCGAAGGCAGCCTGGGCGCTCGAGATCGACGAACTCGTGCTCGCGCCCGGAACGCTCACCGTCGTCGCCGGGCCGACCGGATCGGGCAAGTCGACCCTGCTCGACGGGCTCAGCGGCCTGCTCTCGCACGTCGACGGCGGCACGCTCTCGGGCACCGTGCGAGTCGGCGGCGTCGACCGCGCGACCGCGCTGCCGCGCGACACGGCGGGATTCGTGGGGGTGGTGCTGCAGAACCCGCGGCTCGGGTTCGCCGCCGAGACCGTCGACGCCGAGATCGGGTTCGCGCTCGACGTGCGGGGCGTGGCGCCCGCGATCGTCGCGTCGCGGGTGGCCGAGATCGCGGGGCACGTGGGCATCGCGCACCTGCTCGGGCGGGACATCCGCGCACTGTCGGCCGGCGAGGCGACGCTCGTGGCGATCGCCGCGGCGCTCGTCGAGCGGCCCTCGCTGCTGCTCGTCGACGAGCCACTCGCCGACCTCGACGCCGACGCGCGCGGGCGCATCGTGGCGCTGCTCGACCGGCTCGCGCACGAGGCCGGAGTCTGCGTCGTGGTGGCCGAGCACCGGGTGGCGGCGCTGGCGGGTGTCGCGGATGGGGTGGTGTCGACCTCTCGGCCGGTCGAGGAGCGCCCGAGCGAAGCGACGACGCGTCTCGAGGCCCTCGCGACCCAGCGCAGCTCACGGGGTCTCGATAGGGTCGCTCCGCTCCCTACTCGACCAGCGGGAGGTCGGGACGACGGGGGCGGCGAGGCGCTGCTGCGGGTGAGCGGGTTGTCGGTCAGGCACGGGACGCGCGACGCGGTGGTGGATGCCTCGCTCGAGGTCGCCCCCGGCGAGGTGGTCGCGCTCGCCGGGCCGAACGGGGCCGGCAAGTCGAGCCTGCTCACCGCCATCGCTCTGCCGCGTGACCGCGGCACGGTCGAGGTCGACGGCGCCGACGTCGCCCGGCTCGACCGCGGGCAGCGCCGGCGCGCGGTCGTACTCGTGCCCGAGGCATCCGACGACCTGCTGCTCGCACTCACCGCGGCCGATGAGTGCCGCCACGCCGACCGGGCCGCGCACGCGCGGGCGGGTGCGACCGCCGCCAGGTTCCTCGCGTTCCTCGGCCTCTCCCTCGAGTCGCCCGACGGGTTGCGGCGGCTCGCTGCGCACCCGCGCGACCTGTCGGCGGGCGAACGCCGGCTGCTCGCGCTGGCGATCCAGCTCGCGGCGGGCGCGCGGGCGGTCATGGTCGACGAGCCGACGCGCGGCCTCGACGACGACGCGCGTTCGCTGGTCGCCGGCGCGCTCGCGGCGGTCGCCGAGGCGGGCGGAGCGGTCGTCATCGCCACGCACGATCGGGCGTTCGCGGCGGCCGTCGCCGACCGGGTCGTGACCATGAGTGCGGGTCGGGTCGGGGCGAGTGGTTCCGCGGGTGCGGAGGTGGCGGAGTCTCGAGACGCGCTTCGCGCTCCTCGACCAGCGACCCCCACCATCGCGTCTCGAGCGCCCGCAACCCGATCCTCCCGACCCCACCGACGCCCGATCCACCCTCTCGTCACCGCGCTCGCACTCACCCTCGGCAACGTCATCGCCGCGATCGCATTCGCATGGCCGTTCTTCACACCGGCCCTGCCGTCGCAGGCGCAGGCCGCGGCGCCCTTCGCGGCGATTGCGCTCACGCCGTTCCTGCTCGCGGTGATCCTGCTCGTGCTCGACGACCGGGTGCGTTCGGCGAAGCTGCTCGCGATGCTCGGCACGCTGACCGCGGTCGGCGCGGCCGTGCGCATCGCGAGCACCGGCGTCGGCGGCGTGGAGGCGGTATTCGTGCTGCTCCTGGTCGCGGGGCGGGCATTCGGGGCCCGGTTCGGGTTCCTGCTCGGGGTGCTGGTGATCGCACTGTCGTCGGTGGTCCAGGGCGGAGTCGGGCCGTGGACGCCGTTCCAGATGTTCGCGTGCGCGTGGGTGGGCGCGGGGGCGGGGCTGCTGCCAGGTACGCGGACACGCGCGGCCGAGATCGCGCTGCTGTCGGTGTACGGCGTGGTCGCGTCGTACGTGTTCGGGCTGGCCATGAACCTGTGGTTCTGGCCGTTCGCGGTCGGCGCGGGCACCGCCATCTCGTACGACGGCGCAGCGCCGTTCACGCAGAACCTCGGCAGCTTCCTGCTCTACTCGTTCGTCACCTCCACGGCCGGCTGGGACACGCTTCGCGCGATCACGACGGTGATGGGACTGGTCGTCGCCGGCCCGGCCGTGCTCGCCGCGCTGCGCCGCACCAAGCTCACGCCGATGGCCGGCTCGCCGACGCCTCGACGGGCACGGCAGACGCAGCCTCCGCGGGGACGGCCTCGACAGATGCAGCCTCGTCAGGTGCCGCCTCCTCAGGTGCCGCCTCGACCTGGCCAGGCGCCCGCCCCGGCAGCACCAGCGCGACGACCATCGCGATCGCGGTGAATCCGACCAGCCACCAGAACGCGGTGTCGAACCCGGCGGCGACCTCGGCCGCCGATCCGGCGCCCATGATGCCGGCCTCGAGGATCACCGCGAGGATCGCGGTGCCGAACGCGCCGCCCAACTGCTGGGCCAGACGGGTCAGGATGCTCGCGTGCGGGACATCCGACCGATCGATCCCGACGTACGCGACCGACATCACCGGGATCATCACCGCGCCGAGTCCCACGCCGCGCACGAACAGCACGGCCAGCAGCCAGATCCCGTTCGTCGAGGCATCCGCGAGCGCGAACGGCACGGTCGCGACGGCGGTCAGCACGAACCCGCCGATCGCGACCCACCGTGCGCCGATACGGTCGGTGAGCCGGCCGGCGAGGGTGCGGCTGACGAGGGTGCCGACGCCCTGCGGAATCAGCAGCAGGCCGGCCACGAGCGCGGTCTCGCCGCGCACGTTCTGGAAGTACAGCGGCAGCAGCAGCATCGACCCGAACAGCGTCGCGCCCGAGAGGAAGAGCACGGTCGATGACGATCCGACCGCGCGGCGCGCGAACAGCCGCACGTCGACGAGCGCCGCCCCGGCGCGCCGCAGCGCGACGACCACGAACGCGACGAGCAGCACCGCACCGACGGCGAGCGGCACGACGACGTCGAACCGGCCGAACCCGCCGTCGCGGCCCGCGTTGCTGAGTCCGTAGAGCACGCCGACGAGTGCCGGGGAGAGCAGCAGCAGCCCGACCACGTCGAGCTTCGCACGCACGGTCGGCACGTCGGCCGGAAGCATCCGCCACGCCAGCAGCAACCCGACCAGGCAGAACGGCACGTTCACCCAGAACAGCCAGTGCCAGTCGAGCCAGGTGAGGATGACGCCGCCGAGCGTCGGCCCGAGGATGGGCCCGAGCGCGGCGGGCAGGCTCACGACGGCCATCAGCTTGCCGAGCTTGACCCCGGTGCCCGCGACCTGCTGCATCGCGAGGGTCGCCATCAGCGGCATCATGAGCCCGCCGCCGAGGCCCTGGAGCACCCGGAACGCGATCAGGCTGGGTGCGTCCCACGCGAGGCTGCAGAGCACGGATGCCACGAGGAAGACGGTGAGCGCGATCATCCAGAGCCGCTTGCCGCCGATGCGCGCCTGCCCCCACGCGACGACCGGGATGGTGACCGCGAGCGCGAGCAGGTACCCGGTGCTGACCCACTGGATGGTGCTCACCGGCACGTGCAGGTCGGACGCGAGGGTGTCGAGCGCGATGCTCACGATCGTGCTGTCGAAGATGACGGCGAGGCCGCCGACGACGAGCACGAGCGCGGTGACGATCGCGCGGCGTTCGGAGGTATCGGACTTCATGGGAGCTCCTGGATCGATGAGATACATGTATGTATCTAATTAGGATCGTACGCTCACGCGATAAGATACGCAAATGGATCTCAATCCGGATGCCGCTCCCGCCGCCGCGCCGGCGACCCGGCGCCGCGGCGCCGCGCTCGAACAGGCACTGCTCGACGCTGCATGGGACCAACTCGTCGAGGGCGGCTACGGCGCATTCACGTTCGAGGCGGTGGCCGAGCGCGCGGGCACGAGCCGCCCGGTGGTCTACCGGCGCTGGCCCGACAAGACCGCCCTCATCCGCGACGCGATCACCCACGGTGTCGGCACCCGACCGCTGCACCTGCCCGACACCGGGTCGCTGCGCGACGACGTCGTCGGCCTGCTGCGGTCGGCGAACGCCGAGCGCTCACAGCTCATGCCGCTGTTCAGCGTGCTGGTCGGCGCGTACTACGCCGACTCAGGCACCACCCTCGCCGATCTGCGCGAGCGGATTCTGCGCGACCGCGGGCCCGGCGGCACCCGGCGACTGCTCGAGCGCGCGGCTGCTCGCGGCGAGGTCGACCTCGCGCGGCTGCCCGATCGGGTCGCCGAACTGCCGTTCGACCTGTTCCGCCACCAGATGATGATGACCATGCGCCCACTCGACGACACCGACATCGAGGGCATCGTCGACGAGGTCTTCATGCCGTTGGTGCAACTCTCCCGTTAGCGGCACCGCCCCGCCCCTGCGGCCTCCCCCACGCCACCCGACCGCACGCTCATCCGCCCGGCCCGACCCGACCCGCCCGCCCGCCCGCCCGACCGACCCGCCCGCCCGACCCGCCGCAACGCCCGCCGAGTGTTTCCGATCGCGCCGAGCGTGGCCGTTCCAACGGAAACGCTCGGCGCGATCGGAAACGCTCGCGAGGGGGGCCGGGCGGGCCGGGGTGCGGCGCGGCGCGCGGAGGGGGGTGCAGAGTGCGGCCGGAGCCGGCGTCGCGACCCGCTCAGACCGAGAAGTACTTCGCCTCGGGGTGGTGGAACACGAACGCGTCGGTCGACTGCTCGGGGTGCAGCTGCAGCTCGTCGCTGAGCTCGACGCCCATGCGCTCGGGGCGCAGCAGCTCGACGACCTTGCGGCGGTCCTCCATGTCGGGGCACGCGGGGTAGCCGAGCGAGAACCGCGCGCCGCGATACTCGAGCTTGAACAGGCCCGCGGTGTCGGCCGGGTCTTCGTCGGCGAAGCCCAACTCGGAGCGGATGCGCGCGTGCCAGAACTCGGCGAGCGCCTCGGTGAGCTGCATGACGAGCCCGTTCAGCTCGTAGTAGTCGCGGTAGCGGTTCTCGGCGAACATCTTCGCGGTGAACCCGTCGATCTTCGCGCCGGCGGTGACGAGCTGCACGGGCAGCACATCGACCGCGCCCGACTCGCGCGAGCGCACGAAGTCGGCCAAGCACAGGTGCCGGTCGCGGCGCTGCCGCGGGAAGTGGAAGCGCAGGCGGTCGGCGCCGAGGTCGCCGGGCGCCGAAGAACCGCCGTCGGGTGCGAGCAGGCCCGGCAGGCCCAGCACTCCGGAAGGGTCGTCGCCGTGGTGGAGCACGACCACGTCGTCGCGCTCGGAGACGACCGGGAAGTACCCGTAGGCGACCGAGGCATCCAACATGCCCTCTGCGAGGATCCGATCGAGCCAGTACCGCAGCCGCGGCCGCCCCTCGCGCTCGACGAGTTCGTCGTAGGATGCCCCGTCGGCGCCGCGCCCGGGCTTCAGCCCCCACTGCCCCATGAACGTCGCACGCTCGTCGAGGTACGCGGCGAAGTCGGCGAGCGCGATGCCGCGCACGACGCGCGTTCCCCAGAACGGCGGAGCCGGAACGACGTTGTCGCGTGCGACATCCGACCTGGTGGGCATGGCCGCCGGCTCGGTCAGGGTGAGCTTCGCTCCCTGCGCGTGGATGCGCTTCTTCAGCGGCGGCAGCCCGACCTCGTCGGGCGCGGCGCCGCGCGCGACCTTGACGAGCGGTTCCATCAGCGCGAGCCCCTCGAACGCGTCGCGCGCGTAGCGTACCTCGCCGTCGAAGATCGAGGCGAGGTCGTCTTCGACGTAGGTGCGGGTGAGGGCTGCGCCGCCGAGAATGATCGGCCAGCGCTTCGCCAGCCCGCGCGAATTCAGCTCCTCGAGGTTCTCTTTCATGACGACGGTCGACTTCACGAGCAGACCGCTCATGCCGATGACATCGGCGCCGTGCGCTTCTGCCGCGGCGATGATGTCGGAGATGGGCTGCTTGATGCCGAGGTTGACGACCTTGTACCCGTTGTTCGTGAGGATGATGTCGACGAGGTTCTTGCCGATGTCGTGCACATCGCCGCGGACGGTGGCGATCACCATGGTGCCCTTGCCGGATGCCTCCTGCTTCTCCATGTGCGGTTCGAGCAGCGCGACCGCGGCCTTCATCGTCTCGGCCGACTGCAGCACGAACGGCAGCTGCATCTCGCCCGAGCCGAACCGCTCGCCGACCACCTTCATGCCGGCCAGCAGGTGCACGTTGATGATGTCGAGGGCGCTGAGCCCGCCCGCCATCGCGAGGTCGAGGTCGGCCTCGAGCCCTTTCTGCTCGCCGTCGATGATGCGGCGCTCGAGGCGCTCGCCGACGGGCAGGGCGGCGAGCTCGGCGGCGCGCTGGTCGCGCAGTGCCGCCGTGTCGACGCCGGCGAACAGGTCGAGCATGCGGGCGAGCGGGTCGTACGTCAGGTTGCCGTCGTCGTCGTAGCGGCGGCGGTCCCACACCAGGTCGAGCGCGACTTCGCGCTGCTCGGCGTCGACTGACGCCAGCGGCACGATCTTCGCGGCGTCCACGATCGCCGAGTCGAGGCCGGCCTCGACGGCCTCGTGCAGGAACACCGAGTTCAGCACGCTGCGGGCGGCCGGGTTGAGGCCGAACGACACGTTCGAGACGCCGAGCGTCGTGTGGATGCCGGGATAGCGGCGAGTGATCTCGCGAATGGCCTCGATCGTCTCGATCGCGTCGCGGCGGGTCTCTTCCTGACCCGTCGCGATCGGGAAGGTCAGGCAGTCGACGATGATGTCGCTGACCTTGAGGCCCCATTCGCCGACGAGCGAGTCGACGAGCCGTGACGCGATCGCGACCTTTCCTTCGGTGGTGCGGGCCTGCCCCTGCTCGTCGATCGTGAGCGCGATGACCGCGGTGCCGTGCTCTTTCACGAGCGGCATGATGCGACCGAACCGGCTCGCCGCGGCATCCCCGTCTTCGTAGTTGACCGAGTTGATCACCGGACGCCCGCCGATGAGCTCGAGGCCGGCCTGGATGACGGCCGGCTCGGTCGAGTCGATCACGAGCGGCAGCGTCGACGCGCTCGCGAACCGCGAGACGACCTCGCGGATGTCGGCGACGCCGTCACGGCCCACGTAGTCGACGCACACGTCGAGCAGGTGCGCGCCGACCCGGATCTGATTGCGGGCGATCTCGACGCACTCGTCCCAGTTCTCGGCGAGCATCGCCTCGCGGAACGCCTTCGACCCGTTGGCGTTCGTGCGCTCGCCGATCGCCAGGTACGAGGCGTCCTGATCGAAGGGCACGTGCTGATAGAGGGATGCCACGCCGGGCTCGGGCTGGGCATGCCGGGATGCCGGGGTCGAGGCATCCGACCCGCGCAGCCGCTCCACCACGGCGGCGAGGTGCTCGGGCGTGGTGCCGCAGCATCCGCCGACCAGGCCCAACCCGAACTCGCGCACGAACTGCTCGTGCGCGGTCGCGAGTTCGGCGGGCGTGAGGGGGTAGTGCGCGCCGTCGGCGCCGAGCACCGGGAGCCCGGCGTTGGGCATGCACGCGACGGGCACGGGCGAGTGCTTCGACAGGTGCCGCAGATGCTCGCTCATCTCGGCGGGGCCGGTCGCGCAGTTGAGGCCGATCGCGTCGACGCCGAGGGGCTCGAGCGCGGTGAGCGCGGCGCCGATCTCGCTGCCCATGAGCATGGTTCCGGTGGTCTCGACGGTCACCTCGACGAGGATGGGCAGTCGGATGCCGCGGTGCACGATCGCCTGCTTGCAGCCGTTGACCGCGGCCTTGGTCTGCAGCAGGTCTTGGCTCGTCTCGATGAGGAATGCGTCGGCGCCGCCGTCGATGAGCCCCTCGGCCTGCTCGGCGAAGGTCTGCTTCAGGTGCGCGTAGGTGGTGTGCCCGAGGCTCGGCAGCTTGGTGCCCGGGCCCATCGAGCCGAGCACCCAGCGGATGCGGCCGTCGTCGTGTTCGAGCGCCTCGACGCGCTCGCGGGCGATGCGGGCGCCCGCCTCGGCGAGTTCGTGGATGCGGTCGTCGATGCCGTAGTCGGAGAGGTTCGACCAGTTCGCGCCGAACGTGTTCGTCTCGATCGCGTCGACGCCGACCGCGAGGTACGCATCGTGGATGCTGCCGACCACGTCGGGCCGCGTGACGTTCAGCACCTCGTTGCAGCCCTCGTGGCCCTCGAAGTCGGCCTCGATGGAGAGGTCGTGCTGTTGCAGCATCGTGCCCATCGCACCGTCGGCGATGACCACCCGGCTCTGCAGTGCGTCGAGCAGCGCCTGCGCCCGCTCGGGGCGGGGCACGCCGTCGATGTCGAGGGCGAAGCGGACGGCGGTGGCGGATGTCACGCGGGGATTCTAGCGGCGGCCACCGACCGCGGTGCCGGGCCGGCCCGCTCGCGCCGCGCGGCGCCGCTCGCCCATGGTCGCGAGCGCGGCCCCGGCGACCAGCAGCACAGCGATCAGGGCGAGGGATGCTCCGGGAGCGACGCCGGTGGCCGGCAGCCCGCCCGGTTCGATCGGGGCCGGCGGTTCGGGTGGAACCGGCGGCGTCGGCGGGGGCGTCGGCGTCGGGGTCGGCGGGGGCGTCGGCGTCAGCGTGTTGACGATCGTGCAGACGGCGTCGTCGCCCGCCTCGAGCGTGACCGACGTCGACGTGAAGGCGGTGGCGCCGACGCACACCCACCCCGATGGGGCGTATCCGGCCGGGCCGGATTCGGAGAGCAGGTACGTGCCCGGGTCGACGATCGCGTCGGTCACGGTGTCGTCGCCGGTCGCACCCGTGATCGTGATCGTGTCGCCCTCGGCGGTGAGCTGCCAGTCGCCCTGGCTCGCCGTACCGCCGACGACCTCCTTCACGAGAGTGAGCTCGGCCTGCTCGGCGAAGGTCGTGCAGCTCAGTTCGGCAGCGAACGGGAAGTCGTGGATCTCACGAGGAGTCCCGGTCGCCGGCTCCCCGCCGTGCGTGAACGCCGCCGCGATGATGTTGCCCTCGATGTTCTGGGTGACCTCCCAGTGCAGGTCCGCGCGCGGCGCGTAGATCGTGCCCTCGAGCGAATCGCCGCCGGTCACGGTGATGGCCGTGGCATCCGCGAAATTCCACAGGATGTAGGGCGCCGCCGCCGAACCCGATCCGGGCATGTTCGGCGTCGTGACCGAGACCTCTGTGCCCGTGACGTTCACCAGCAGCGGCGTCGTGGCCGTCGGCACGTCGTCGAAGACCATCTCGCTGAGCGCATCCCAGTCGTCGCCGCTGATGGTCAGCACGTTCGTCTGCCCCTCGACGAGTTGCACGTGCCCGCGCGCGCCGGCCGGAATCGGCGACGGCAACGAGACGCCCTGGTCGTCGAGCAGCTGGATGGTGGCCGGGCAGGCGGCGAGATCGGTCGACAGCGTGCGATAGAGCTCGAAGGCGGCGGGGATGTCGATGAGCCCGGGCGGCACGGGCGTCGCGATCGACTCGGCGGACTGCGGGACGACGCCCTCCATGCGCGGCAGCGAATCGGCGGGCGTGCCCGCCGGCGTCACCTGCCACCCCGGGGGAACCTGGTAGGCACTGTAGGTCGAGGTGTCGCCGATCTTGGCGTAGCCGCCGTTCAGCACCCGCAGGATGTTGCCGCCCGCCTGGCTGAAGTCCATGCCGCCGGCCACGTAGGCGTAGACATACGCCCCGTCGGGGTCGCCCGGCGCGACGAAGGTGGGCGACGGGTTGCCGGACGCACCGATGTTGTAGCCGGTGCCGAACCCGAGGTCGCCGCCGACCGCGATGGTGCCCTCGGCCTCGTCGGCGCCGAGGAACGCGTCGCCCTCGATGAACGCGAGGAAGCCGCTGTTCGCCGGGTGCCCGTCGAGGTCGACCCGCACCGGATTCACGGGCTCGACATCGGCGGCGGCGGGCGGCGCGCCCGCCGTCGCGCCGGTCGCGAGCAGTCCCGCCGCAAGCGCAGCGACTGCGCCGAGCCCGATCCGTCGAGTGCGTTCTGGCCGTTCCCCCATCTCCTCACCTTGCGCGACGGGGGCCGCGAGGTCAACCGCTCGCGGACATCGGATCCCCGAGGCATCCGCCCGAAGCATCCACCCGAGACATCGCTCAGGCCGGCACGACCGACCCCGGCCAGCAGCGGTACTCGAGCGCATTGTCGAAGGCGGCGACCGACTCGTTCTGCGATCCGGGGCGGTGCCGCCACCACAGGTCGGCGCCGCCCTCCAGCTGGAAGTCGAACCGCAGCAGCGTCGTGAGGATCATCGACACCCCGCGTCGGCGCAGGTCCGCGAAATCGGCGTCGAACCGCAGGATCGGACCCCAGCCGAGGAACTCGTTCACGTTCGCCTGCCCCACCGGGTTCGCGTTCTCGAGGAAGATCAGCGAGTCGTGCAGGGCGGAGGCCGCGAGCGACTCGCCCGAGCTCAGCGTCAGGTTCGCCTCGAACCGGCGCCAGAGCTTCGACCACTTGTCGTCGGCGTGCCAGATGGGGTGGTACTGGTCGGTCCACCCCGACAGCCAGCCGCCGGTGCGCAGCTCGGGCCGCACCTCGAAGGTGCGCTTGGGCATGCGCGGGTACCGGTCGGGGCTGAGGATGAACGTCATCGCGATGCCGACCGACCCGGTCATCAGGTCGTCGCCGGCGTAGCGGATGTGCCCCCAGATGCGGGAGCGGTCGCCGCTGTCGATGTCGACGAAGAGGCTGTTCGCGGGTGCGGTCACGCCCCAGCTCGTCTCGGCCCACCAGAGCTCGCCAGCCCCCGCCGGCTGGGTGAGCGCGCCGACATGCGCGCCGCCGATCAGGTCGAGGTCGTCGAAGGTCACGAGGTGCGGGGGCGCCGGGAAGGCGACGAGGTCGTCGAGGTCGAAGCCGCGCGCAGGGTCGATCACGCCGCCGAGGCCCTTGACCTCGTCGAACGCGGTCTCGAACGCCTCGGAGTGCTCGCGGGCGCGATCGGACAGGCCGGGGATGAGTTCGGTGAACGCGTCGCGCGTCAGTCGGTTGAGCTCGCGCCTCGAGCGCTCGACGCGCAGGTCGGCCTCGCTCGGCGCGGGCGCGGCGAGCCCGCGGGCTCCGATCCGCTCGGCGACGCCGCGCTCGGCGTCGGTGAGTGTCAGACGTTCGTTGCGGGATGCCCCGCCGGTGCCGTCTTCGATGCGCATGAGGCGCCCCTCTCCCTGGTCGGGTCCGTCGGGGCCGGGTCGTGCGGCCCGGTCGGCACCATGTTCCGCCTGCGCGGCGGTCGGCTGCCACGGTGCCAGCACTGATTCGGGACGGACGGCACTGCGGCCGGGCTCCGATCGGATGTCTCGGGCGAGGGAATGCGGGCCCGACCTGCGTGTTCGCCGACCGCGTACCGCGGTTCGAGGCCCCCGGCGTGACGATGTCGGAGGCCCCGTCCAGAATGGACGAGTGCCCGCCGACGGGCACCCGTCTCGGAGATCTCCTCGTGCTCATCAAGCTCATGGCGCGCTACCTGAAGCCCTACTGGCTGCTTCTCGTGGGCGTGCTCGTCTTCCAATTCCTGTCCGCGCTCGCCAGCCTCTACCTGCCGAGTCTCAACGCCGACATCGTCGACAAAGGCGTCTCGCAAGGAGACACCGCCTTCATCTGGTCGACGGGGTCGTTCATGCTCGCGATCTCACTCGGGCAGATCCTCTGCTCGATCATCGCGACGTACTTCGCCGCCAAGGCCGCGATGCGGCTCGGCCGCGACATCCGCAACGACGTCTTCGAACGCGTGTCGGGCTTCTCCGAGCGCGAGGTGAGCACGTTCGGCCCCGGCTCGCTCATCACCCGCAACACCAACGACGTGCAGCAGGTGCAGATGCTCACGATGATGGCGGCGACGTTCCTCGTGACCGCGCCGCTGCTCGCCATCGGCGGCATCATCCTCGCCCTGCGCCAAGACGTCGGCCTGAGCTGGATCATCGCGGTCGCGGTGCCCACGCTGCTCATCGTCGCGGGCCTCATCATCAGCCGCATGGTGCCGCTGTTCCGCAGCTTCCAGGGCAAGCTCGACGGCGTCAACCGCATCATGCGCGAGCAGCTCACCGGCATCCGGGTCATCCGTGCCTTCGTGCGCGAGCCCATCGAAGAGGCGCGGTTCCGCGACGCGAACACCGACATCATGATCGTCGGTCGCAAGATCGGCTCGCTGTTCGTGCTGCTGTTCCCGCTCGTCATGCTGGTGCTCAACGTCACCATCATCGGCGTCATCTGGTTCGGTGCGATCCGCATCGACGCCGGCGACATGCAGATCGGCACGCTGTTCGCGTTCATGCAGTACGTCATGACGATCCTGTCGGGCGTGCTCATGGCGAGCTTCATGACGATGATGATCCCGCGTGCAGCGGTTTCGGCCGGCCGCATCGGCGAGGTGCTCGCGACCGACACATCGCTCGCACGCCCCGCCGACGCGGTCACCGACTTCCCCGAGCCGGGCGCGGTCGAATTCCGCGGCGCGACGTTCACGTACCCCGGTGCCGAGCACCCGGTGCTCTCGCAGATCACCTTCCGGGCCGAGCCCGGTGAGACGGTCGCGGTCGTGGGGTCGACGGGCGCCGGCAAGACGACGCTCGTCTCGCTGATCCCGCGGCTGTTCGACGTCACCGGCGGCGAGGTGCTCGTGAACGGCGTCGACGTGCGCCGCGCCGACCTCGATGCGCTGTGGCAGAGCATCGGGCTCGTGCCGCAGCGACCGTTCCTGTTCGCCGGCACCGTCGCGTCGAACCTCCGCTTCGGCCGGGAAGACGCGACCGACGACGAACTCTGGCGGGCGCTCGAGATCGCCCAGGGGCGCGACTTCGTCGAAGAGATGGAGGGCCGGCTCGACGCGCGCATCGCGCAGGGCGGCACGAACGTGTCGGGCGGGCAGCGGCAGCGACTCGCGATCGCACGCGCGATCGTGCACCGGCCGAAGATCCTGGTCTTCGACGACTCGTTCTCGGCGCTCGACCTCACGACCGACGCGCGGCTGCGCCAGGCGCTCTGGAACGAGCTGCCCGAGGTGACGAAGGTGGTCGTCGCACAGCGCGTGTCGACCATCACCGACGCCGACCGCATCATCGTGCTCGACGACGGCGGCATGGTCGGCATCGGCACGCACGACGAGCTGCTCGAAACGTGCCAGACCTACCGCGAGATCGTCGAATCCCAGCTCGGAGTGGAGGCCGCGCGATGAGCGGGCGCAAGGAATTGAAGGCGGAGAAGGCCGGCGAGATCGTCGGCGAAGCCGCCGCACCGGCGGTCGCGCAGACCGAAGAGGAGCGGCTCGAACTCGAGCTCGCCGAGCAGGCCCGCCTGTCGGCCGACGACTGGAGCGGTGCGGTCGCGCCCGGCAAGGCGCAGGACTTCCCGAAGGCGTTCCGCCGCATGCTCGGGCTGCTGAAGCCGTGGGCGTTCGGGTTCGCGTTCGTGTCGCTGCTCGGCGCGATCGGCGTCGTGCTGACCGTGGCCGCGCCCAAGATCCTCGGCGAGGCGACGAACATCATCTTCGCCGGGTTCATCGGCGCGCAGCTGCCGCCCGAGCTCACCACCGAGCAGGCCGTCGAGATGCTGCGCGCCTCGGGCCAGGGCGACATCGCGAACATCGTCGCGGCAGCCGGCGCGGTGCCCGGCGAGGGCGTCGACTTCGTGCGGCTCAGCCAGGTGCTGATCCTCGTGATGTTCCTCTACCTCGCCGCATCGGTGCTCACCTGGCTGCAGGGCTACGTCATCAACGTCATCATGGTGCGGGCGATGTGGCGGCTGCGCGACCAGGTCGAGGCGAAGATCAACCGTCTGCCGCTCAGCTACTTCGACCGGGTGCAGCGCGGCGAGCTGATCTCGCGTGTGACGAACGACATCGACAACATCACCCAGACGATGCAGCAGTCGCTGTCGGGCGCGCTCACCGCGGTGCTCACGGTCGTCGGCGTGCTCATCATGATGTTCTCGATCTCGTGGCAGCTCTCGCTCGTGGCGCTCGTCACCCTGCCGCTCATGGCCGTCATCTTCGGCGTCATCGGGCCGAAGTCGCAGAAGGCGTTCGGCATCCAGTGGCGCAAGGTCGGCCGTCTGAACGCGCGCGTCGAGGAGTCGTTCTCGGGCCACGCGCTCGTGAAGGTCTTCGGTCGCGAGCGGTCGTCGCTCGAGGCGTTCCGCGCCGAGAACGACGAGCTGTACGAGGCATCCTTCAAGGCGCAGTTCCTGTCGAACATCATGATGCCCGCGATGATGTTCATCGGAAACCTGACCTACGTCGGCATCGCCGTGATCGGCGGGCTCATGGTCGCGACCGGTCAGCTGCGGCTCGGCGACGTGCAGGCGTTCATCCAGTACTCGCAGCAGTTCACGCAGCCCCTGTCCGAACTCGGCGGCATGATGGCCGTCGTGCAGTCGGGCACCGCGTCGGCCGAGCGCGTCTTCGACCTGCTCGACCAGGACGAGCAGGAGGCCGACGACGCCGACGCCCCGGCGCCCGCCGACGGCGACGGCACGATCGAGTTCGAGCACGTCGCGTTCTCGTACTCGCCCGAGCACCCGCTGATCCGCGACCTGTCGTTCCGGGTCGAACCCGGGCAGACGGTCGCCATCGTCGGGCCGACGGGTGCTGGCAAGACGACGCTGGTGAACCTGCTGATGCGGTTCTACGAGCTCGACGGCGGGCGCATCCTCGTGAACGGTCAGGACATCGCGGCACTCACCCGCCACGATGTGCGGGCGCGCACCGGCATGGTGCTGCAGGATCCGTGGCTGTTCGCCGGCTCGATCCGCGAGAACATCCGCTACGGCCGCGACGACGCCACCGACGACGAGATCATCGAGGCGGCGAAGGCGACCTATGTCGACCGGTTCGTGCATTCGCTGCCCGACGGCTACGACACGGTGCTCGACGAGGACGCCTCGAACATCTCGGCCGGCGAGAAGCAGCTGATCACGATCGCCCGCGCGTTCGTGTCGCAGCCGTCGGTGCTGATTCTCGACGAGGCGACGAGTTCGGTCGACACCCGCACCGAGCTGCTGCTGCAGCACGCGATGGCCGCGCTGCGCGAGGGTCGCACGTCGTTCGTCATCGCGCACCGGCTCTCGACGATCCGCGACGCCGATCTCATCCTCGTGATGGAGCACGGCGACATCGTCGAGCAGGGCACGCACGACGAGCTGATCACCGCGCAGGGTGCGTACTTCCGCCTCTACAACTCGCAGTTCGAGCAGGCCGCCACCGACCTCGATGCCGAGGCGGCGCTCGCAGGCGGTCAGGGTGCGACCGGCGACGAGGGTGCATCGGGTGACGAGGGTGCGACCGAACCGGAGTCGGCGCGCGTCTGACGCCCTGTTCCCCGCTGAAGGCACCGTGTTCAGTCCGAGGCACGCCAGGCGGTGCCTCCGTCTGAACACGGTGCCTCGGTTGCGAGTGCGCGGCTCAAAGCGCGGCGTACACCGCCCGCGTGTACGCGTCCGACCGCTCCGAGCCGATGATTCCCGGAGACATCCGGTTCATCACGTAGGCGAAGGTGACGCCGCGGTCGGCGTCGGCGATCACGATCGAACCGCCCCACCCGCCCCAGAACGCGACCCGGCCCTCGGGGATCGCGGGCGTCGAGACGGGATTCGACACCGCCCACCCGAGCGCGAACCTCAGCGGGATGCCGAGCACGAGGTCGATGCCGTCGGTGTGCTCGGCGAACACCCGCTCGACGGTCTCGGGCGCGACGATGCGACGGCCGCCGGCCTCGCCTCGGCCGGCGAGCACCGAGTTCAACCGGGCGACCGAACGGGCGTTGCCCTGCCCGCCGGCGCCGCCGATGCCGGCCGTGCGCCACTCGGAGGTCCAGGTGAGCTCGGCACTCAGGATCGGGCCGGTGAAGGTGCGGAACGCGGGCGAGTCGGGCGGCACCGCGCCGAGATCGAGGGTGCCGGCGGGCGGAACGACGTCGCTCACCCGGTGATGCTCCGACTCGGGCAGGCCGAGCCAGAAGTCGGCGCCCAGCGGCTCGGCGAGCTCCTCCCGCACGAAGTCGCCGAGCGCCCGCCCGTCGACCCGCCGCACGAGTTCGCCGACGAGGTGCCCGTAGTCGAGCAGGTGGTAGCCCGACATCGCGCCCGCGGGCCACCAGCTCGGCTGGGCGGCGAGTCGCGCAGCCGCCGCCGGCTGGTCGTACAGGTCGGCCGGCGCGATGGGCTGCGCCCACCCCGAGACGCCCGACGTGTGCATGAGCACGTGCTTGACCAGCACGCCCTCCTTGCCGGCGGCGGCGAACTCGGGCCAGTACTGCGCGACGGGCCGGTCGGGGTCGAGTTGCCCGCGGTCGATGAGCACGAGCGCGGCGAGCGCGCTCACCGTCTTCGAGATCGACCACACGTTGGTGAGCGTGTCGCGCTGCCACGGCCGGGTACGGTTCGCGTCGGCGAAGCCGCCCCAGAGGTCGACGACGAGGTCGTCGCCCACGAATACGGCGACGGATGCTCCGAGCTCGTCGCCGTTCGCGAGCCGGTGGGCGAACTCGTCGCGGAGGGCGGCGAACTCGGGCGCGCAGGTGCCGGCGGGTTCGGGGGCGGGGCTGCTCGCGGTGCGGTCGCGTTCGGTGGTGGTGTTCGTCATGGGTGCTCCTCAGCGTCGTCGGTGGGAGGCTCGTCGCGCTCGGCGCGAGAGTTGACTCAACATACCGCGCGGTCGGTATGCTTGTCATCTTGCGCACGATTCGTGCGACAACTCGACGAGGAGGCGAGATGCGCATCACCGGAGCCGTGCTCGAACGCTCGGGCGCCGAGGCGCCGTTCGCGGTGAGCCGCCCGTTCACGGTCGGTGAGCTCGAACTCGACCCGCCGGGCCCCGGCGAGGTGCTCGTGCGCATCGAGGCCGCCGGCGTCTGCCACTCCGACCTCAGCGTCGTCGACGGCAACCGCGTGCGACCGACGCCGATGCTGCTCGGCCACGAGGCCGCGGGCATCGTCGAACAGATCGGCGCCGGCGTCGACGATCTCGCGGTCGGCACGCGCGTGGTGATGACGTTCCTCCCCCGGTGCGGCGAGTGCGACGGCTGCCGCACCGACGGACGCCTGCCGTGCGATGTCGGCACGGCGGCGAACACCGCGGGCACGCTGGTCGGCGGCGGCATCCGGCTGCGACGCGACGCGGGCGAGCCCGGCGAACGCGCCCAGCCCGTGCACCACCACCTCGGCGTCAGCGCGTTCGCCACGCACGCGGTCGTGAGCCGCACCTCGATCGTGCCGGTCGAGGCCGACGTGCCCGCCGACGTCGCCGCGCTGCTGGGCTGCGCGGTGCTCACGGGCGGCGGCGCGGTCGTGAACGCCGGCCGACCCGCACCCGGCGACCGCGTCATCGTGGTCGGCCTCGGCGGCGTCGGCATGGCGGCCTTGCTCGTCGCGATCGCGCTCGGCCACGAGGTCGTCGGCGTCGACGCCGTGCCCGCCAAGCTCGACCTCGCACGCGGCTTCGGAGCATCCGATGCGCTGCTGCCGCAGGACGCGACCGACCGAGGCCTGCGCGCTCCCGTCGTGATCGAGGCCGCCGGGTCGGCGCGCGCGTTCGAGACCGCGTTCGCGCTCACGGCGCCGGGCGGTACGACCGTGACCGTCGGCCTGCCGGCACCCGGGGCGAGGGCGTCGGTCTCACCGCTCGCCCTCACCGCCGAGGCGCGAACCGTGATCGGCAGCTACCTGGGCTCCGCGGTGCCGAGCCGAGACATCCCGCGCTACGTCGACCTGTGGCGAGCCGGCCGGTTGCCGCTCGAACGGCTGGTGTCGTCGCGCATCCGCCTCGACGAGATCGACGCCGCGATGGACCGACTCGCCGCCGGCGACGAACTGCGCCAGCTCATCGACCTCGAGGCATCCGCTTCGCCCGACCGCCCCACCACCCCCGCAACCGAGAGGACCACCGCATGACCCGCACCGCCATCGTCACCGGAGCCGCCCGCGGCATCGGCGCCGCGACCGCACGCCGACTCGCCGCCGACGGGCACGCCGTCGCCGTCGTCGACCTGCTCGAAGACCAGGCCGCCGCGACCGCGGCCTCGATCGAGGCCGACGGCGGTCGCGCGATCGCGGTCGGGGCGGACGTCTCCGACGCCGACGCCGTCGCATCCGCCGTCGCCCGCGTGACCGACGAGCTCGGCGCGCCGACGATCCTCGTGAACAACGCCGGGATCCTGCGCGACAACCTGCTGTTCAAGATGAGCGAGGCCGACTGGGACGCGGTGCTGAACGTGCACCTGCGCGGCGCGTTCCTCATGTCGCGCGCGGTGCAGGCGCACCAGGTCGAGGCTGGGTGGGGGCGCATCGTCAACCTGTCGTCGACGTCGGCGCTCGGCAACCGCGGGCAGGCGAACTACGCCGCTGCGAAGGCCGGCATGCAGGGCTTCACGAAGACCCTCGCGATCGAACTCGGCCGGTACGGCGTCACCGCGAACGCGGTCGCACCCGGGTTCATCGAGACCGATATGACGCGCGCGACCGCCGAACGCGTCGGCGTGCCGTTCGAGGACTTCCTCGCGGCCGCGGCGCGCGAGATCCCCGTCGGGCGCGCCGGGCAGCCCGAGGACATCGCCGCCGCCGTCTCGTTCTTCGCCTCCGAAGAGACCGGGTTCGTGTCGGGCCAGGTGCTCTACGTGGCGGGTGGGCCGCGCGCATGAGCACCGCACCCGACGCGCGCACCGCGCCCGCCCGCTTCGCTTCGCCCGCCGACCTGCTCGGCGCCGCCGGAACCGCGCTCGGACCCGGCGACTGGTTCGCGATCGACCAGGCGCGCATCGACGCGTTCGCCGACGCGACCGACGACCACCAGTGGATCCACGTCGACGTCGAGCGGGCCGCCGCCGGTCCGTTCGGCGCGCCCATCGCACACGGGTTCCTCACGCTCTCACTGCTCACCGCGCTCGCCGGGCCCCTGCTCGCCGTCGACGGCGTCGCGATGGGGGTGAACTACGGGTTCGAGAAGGTGCGATTCTTGCAGCCGGTCACGGTCGGCTCGCGCGTGCGCGCGGTCGGCTCGATCGCGTCGGCCGAGCAGACCGGCACCGGCATCCGTGTCGTCCAAGACCTCGCGATCGAGATCGAGGGCGCAGGCCGCCCCGCCCTCGTCGCCCAGTGGGTGACGCTGATCGTGCCGGGCTGAGCGTCGACCGTTGCGACGAACACGAATGGATGCCTCGGGCGCGACGCCCGAGGCATCCATTCTGTTGCTCGCGGCCTCGTCAACCCGCCGAGCAGGCCGCTTCCCGTGATCACGTACGCATTCCAGACCGGAACCGGGTCGAAGTGATTCAGGTCTTCGCGTGTGCTGAAGACCGACGTGGGGAACAGGACACCGGCTCCGAGCAGCCATCCGCCGATCAGGGCTCCCGGTGCGATCAGGCTCAAGACGAGGATCACGCCCATGCGTCGATCCGATCGGCGCTGCGCGATGTCGATCTCATCTGCTTCCTCTCGTCCCGCGCGTCACTCCCGGGCGGGCGCGGTCAGCCATCAACAGTCGCCGCCGAGAGCACTCCTACGACGGCGACGTGACTCGTGCAGCGGTCGGCCCGTTGATGGCGCGCTTGCCTCGATTCACCCGGTTCTGAACCTTCGGGTTCACGCCCTTCGACCCGAGGATCTGAGAGACACGGCCTGGCGACATCTTGAGCACGCCGGCGATGTCGCGCACCGAGTAGCCGGCTGCTGCCAGCTTCGCCGCGGTCGTAGCCGTTGCGGCATTGAGGTCACGCTGCCGGCGTTCGGCAGCATCACGAGCTTCGCCGAGCTCGGCGGCGCGGGTGAACTCGGCGTCGACGCCGACGTAGACGTAGTGCAGGTCAGGGCGTTCGTCGTCGTCAGCAGCATCGGTGACGAGCGCGATGACCTCGTGCACAGCCTCGTCGAGGGCGGTGAGGTTGCGCGCGTAGGTGTGGGCTCCGTCGAGGTCGATGACGTCTGCGATCCACGCGTCGCCCTCGCGGGTCACTTCGACCGTGTAGCTCATCGGAGCCATCCCTTCCCGAGCACCGGTTCGAGGTCTCGTTCGATCTTGCGGAGGAGCCCGGTCGGGATATCGCCGGTGTGCTGTGGGACCGTGGTGTGCCCAACGACACCGTCGACCTCGACCCGGTAGAAGCGGTGCGATCCCTTCTGGCGGAGCACCGCGCCACCGCGGACCTCGATCGCCCGGTTCACCTCGCGTGCCTTCACAGTCTAAGTTTAGTTCCTAAACAGCGCAAGTGTCCAGACGCTAAACACCTTGGCTCGGGAGGCCGTTCCCGCATTTCGCCTCCCTCGTCTCGTGCGTTCGTCTGATCATGTCCGGAACCAGCGAGATCGATATGCTCACGTCCAGATGCACGCCGAACACGAGAAGAGTGTGACGCAGATTCCACGAACCGAGCGGCAGGGATGAGCCGACATCGACGACGATTCCGTATCGCGACGGGAATCCTCGCCGCGGGGTGTTGCGCGTTCTACCTGGGATTCGCCGCCGTGCTCTTCGTCAACCAGCGCGTGGCCGAGGCTGAACACATCACCGCAGACGGCTGGTTCGCCACGCCGATCGCCCTCGACCCCGACCTGATGAACACCGCGCTCGTCGTCGTCGCGATGGTCGCGCCGCCGTTGATCTGGTTCTTCGGGTGGCTCGCCGCGCTGGCGCGCACCAACCTCCGACCCGCCGGGATCCTCTGTTGGATGGTCGCGGTGAGCGCAGCACTCGCCGGCGCCCTCGCCACGTCGCCCGTCGTCTTCGTCGTCTTGCACATCGTGTCAACGGTGATCGCGGTCGTCGTCGCGATCCTGCTCGTCCTGTCCGTGACCGGCATGGTCCGCGACATTACGGCATTGCGAGCAGAGGATGCACTGAGCCGCCCATCGGATTCGGACGGGACGCCGGGTCGCGTGCGTTGGCCGTAGGCCCCGCGGAATCCGCGTCTCATCACGAGCAACAGCACGGATGCCTCGAGCGCGAAGCACGAGGCATCCATCTGTGTAGAGCGCAAATCAGACCCGCTCGACCACCATCGCCATGCCCTGGCCGCCGCCGACGCACATGGTCTCGAGGCCGTACCGGCCGCCGGTCGCGGCGAGGCCGTTCAGCAGCGTCGAGGTGATGCGCGCGCCCGTCATGCCGAACGGATGCCCCACCGCGATCGCCCCGCCGTGCACGTTCAGCCGCTCGGGGTCGATGCCGAGCTCGCGTGCCGACGGGATCACCTGGGCCGCGAACGCCTCGTTCAGCTCGACGAGGTCGATGTCGTCGATCGACAGGCCGGCGCGGGTGAGCGCCTGCCGCGAGGCATCCACTGGGCCGAGGCCCATGATCTCGGGCGAGAGCGCCGAGACGCCCGTCGAGACGATGCGCGCGAGCGGCTGCAGGCCGAGCTCGTCGACAATGCGCTCGGACACCACGACCACGGCCGCCGCGCCGTCGTTGAGCGGGCAGCAGTTGCCCGCCGTCACGGTTCCGTCGGCGCGGAACACCGGGTCGAGCCCGGCGAGCGCCTCGACCGTGACCCCGGCGCGGGGGCCGTCGTCGGCGTCGACCACCCGCCCGTCGGGCAGCGTGACGGGCGTGATCTCGCGCGCCCAGAACCCGGAGGCGATCGCGCGCTCGGCGCGCTGCTGGCTGCGTGCGGCGAACTCGTCCTGCTCGGCGCGGGTCACGCCCATCAGCTCGGCGACGTTCTCGGCGGTCTGGCCCATCGCGATGTACGGGTCGGGCAGCGCGCCGTCGTCGCGCGGGTCGCGCCACGGGCGAGCGGATGCCTCACCCCCGGCCCGTGCGTCGGTGCGCGCCCACGACTCCGCGAACCTCGGGTTGCGCACATCGACGCCGGGCGTGACATCCGCCGCGCCGCGGTCGTAGTGCGTGACCGACTCGACCCCGGCCGAGACGAACACGTCGCCCTCGCCGGCCTTGATCGCGTGGAACGCCATGCGCGTGGTCTGCAGGCTCGACGAGCAGTACCGGTTCACGGTCGTGCCGGGCACGCCGTCGAGCTCGAGCAGCACGGCCACGATGCGGGCGAGGTTGTTGCCCTGCTCGCCCGCGGGCTGACCGCAGCCGATGAGCAGGTCCTCGACGCGGGCGGGGTCGAGCCCCGGCACCGCGGCGAGCGCGGCGGCGACCATCTGCGCGGCGAGGTCGTCGGGTCGCAGATCGACGAGCGACCCTTTGCGGGCGCGCCCGATCGGCGAACGGGCGGTGGCGACGATGAAGGCTTCGGTCATGCGTGTCATCCCCGATCAGTGGAACGCCGCGATGCCGGTGATGGCCCGGCCGACGATGAGGGTGTTCATGTCGTAGGTGCCCTCGAACGTGTACACCGCTTCGGCGTCGGCGAAGAAGCGGGCGACGCCGTGGTCGAGCTGGATCCCGTTGCCGCCGACGAGCTCGCGGCAGCGGGCGACGACCTCGCGCATCTTCTTCGTGACGTACGCCTTCGCCATGGCCGAGTGGTGGTCCTTCTGCTCGTCCTCGTCGAGCATCTCGCTGACGCGCACGCACATCGCGATCGACGCGGTGATGTCGCCGATCGACTCGGCGAGCTTCTGCTGCACGAGCTGGAACGATGCGATCGGCTTGCCGAACTGCACGCGCTCCTTCGCGTAGGCGAGCGCCGCCTCGTAGGCGCCGACGGCGACGCCGACGGCCTGCCACGCGACGCCCTCGCGGGTGAGGCGCAGCACGACCGCGAGGTCGCGGAATCCGTTGATCGCCTGGAGCCGGTCGGACTCGGGCACGATCACGCCGTCGAGCACGATGTCGGCGTTCTGCACGCCGCGCAGCGACTGCTTGCGCTCGATCTTCGTGGCGGTGAAGCCGGCTGCGGGCTGGCGCACGAGGAATCCCTTGACCTGGTCGTCGGCGGTGTCGCGCGCCCAGATCACGACGACGTCGGCGAACGTCGCGTTGCCGATCCAGCGCTTGGCGCCGTTCAGCACCCACTCGTCGCTGCCGTCGGCGGCGGTGCGCCGGGTGGCGGTCGTCTCGAGGCCGCGCGCGGTGTCGGAGCCGTGCCCGGGCTCGGTGAGCCCGAAGGCGCCGATCAGCTCGCCGCGGGCCATCGGCTCCAGCCACTCGGCTTTCTGCTCGGGCGAGCCGCCGACGGCGATGGAGTTCATCGCGAGCCCCGAGTGCACGCCGACGAACGTCGCGCACGACGGGTCGATGCGCGAGATCTCGAGCGCGACCCAGCCGCGGTAGACGGCGCTGTTCGCGAAGTGGCGCACCTCGGGCAGGGCCGAGCCGAACATGCCGAGCTCGGCGAAGCCGGGGATGAGGTGCCGCGGGCTCTCGGCGCGCTCCCACAGGTCGTCGGCGTGCGGGCGCACCTCGCGCTCGAAGAACGCGCGGATGTCGGCGATCGACGCCTGCTCGGCGGGCGTCAGCTTCTGCTGGAAGCGGTAGAAGTCGGCGTCGAGCAGGGCGGCCGGCTCGCCGACGGCCTCGTCGGGGCCGTCGAGGGGGGTGGTGATGGTGAGGGTCATGGGGTCTCCGATCGTCGGTGATCACAGGCAGTATGCAACATTTTCTAGAATGTTGCATCATTCGGATGCCACGGGGGTACGATTCCCGCATGCCCTCCACGTCCTCCACCGCGACGGTCGAGCCCGGTGCATCCGGCGCATCCGGCGCATCCGGAGCATCCGCGACGCCCTCCCGCCCGCCGATCGCGACGGTCGGCCTCGAGTCCGCGCCCTCGTGGCTGAGCGAGCGCCTCGAGACGCACGCCGACGCACGCCGGGCGTTCGACGAGGCCCGCGAGACCTTCATCGCGGGCCGCCGCATCGACATGGGTGCGCTCGCGACCTCGCTCGGCGTCGATCGCACGTCGCTGTTCCGCTGGGTGGGCAACCGCGACGCACTGCTCAGCGAGGTGCTGTGGTCGCTGGCCATGCCGACCCTCGCACAGGCCGAGGAGGCCGGCGACGAAGCCGGACTCGCGGGCGCCGAGCGGGTCGCCGCGATCCTCACCCACTTCGTCGCCGACCTGAACCGGGCCGACTACTTCCGCCAGTTCCTGCGACGCGAGCCCGCGCGGGCGCTGCGGCTGCTCACCACGAAGGAGAGCGAGATCCAGCGCCGCTACCTCGCGACCGCCGAGTGGCTCGTGCGGCGCGACCTCGGCGAGACGCCGCTCGGCGGCGCGATCGACCCGGCGTCGCTCGCGTACCTGCTCGTGCGGGTGTCGGAGTCGTTCACCTACGCCGACCTCATCACCGGCGACCAGCCCAGCGCCGAGCGCGCACGGGTCGCGTTCCGCGTGCTGCTGCGGGCCGACTGAACCCCTGCCCCGATCCCGACCCGAACGGATGCCCCGATGACGCGCTGGCCCGACCGCCACCCCTTCCCGACCCGCTGGAACGACAACGACCAGTACGGGCACGTCAACAACGTCGTCTACTACGCCGCGATGGACACGGCCGTGAACGCGTGGATGATCCGCCACGGCGGGCTCGACCCGCACGGTGACGGGCCGATCGCGGTCGTGAAGGCGTCGTCGTGCGAGTACCACGCGTCGGCCTCGTACCCAGAAGAGCTCGAGGTCGGCATCGGCGTGGGCCGGCTCGGGCGCACCAGCGTCACCTGGTCGCTCGGGATCCTCCGGCCGGGTTCGGATGCCCCGATCGCCGAGGGCTCGTTCGTGCACGTGTTCGTCGGGGCCGACGACCGGCGGCCGGTGGACATCCCGGCGGGCGTGCGCGCCGCGATCGAGGCGCGGCTCGGCGCCTGAGCCGCGTGCCGGCCCCGCCGACCGGTGCCGACCGGTGCCGACCGCGCCGACCGCGTGCGCGGCGTAGGAAATTCGCAGCGACACGCCGATCGCCCGCCGGCATCCTCGGCGAGTCGCCGGGAATCTCCTACGCCGCGCACGCGGTCAGGCCGGCACAGTCGGTTTCCGGCGGTCGCGGTACATACCGACCGCGCGGTATGCTGTCGAGGTGCGGCGAACGCCGGGCTCCGATCGGATGCCTCGCGCCGACGCCGGCACCACCTGATGACGAACGGCGCGCAGCGCCGCGAGACGACGAGAGGCGGTCGAGGATGACCGACGTCCCTGGCCTGGACACCGCGGGGCTGACCCGCTGGATCGCGGCGGAGCATCCCGAGCTCGTGGCGGGCGACGACCCCGCCACTCCGCTCACCGCGACCCTCATCGCCGGCGGGCGCAGCAACCTCACCTACCGCGTCGACGGCGCCGCGCGGCCGCTCGTGCTGCGCCGTCCGCCGCTCGGGCACGTGCTCTCGAGCGCGCACGACATGTTCCGCGAGCACCGGGTGATCGACGCGCTCCGGGACTCGGCGGTGCCGGTGCCCGACGCGATCGACGTCGTCGACGACACCGCCGACGCGCGCGTGACCGGCACGCCGTTCTTCCTGATGGAGCGCGTCGAGGGTGTCGTGCTGAACGACCGCCGGCACAACGCCGGCCGCCCGCCCGCCGCGCTGCACCGACTCGGCCTCGAACTCGCCGAGGTGCTCGCCGAGCTGCACTCGGTCGATCCCGATCGGGTCGGCCTCGACGGGTTCGGCCGCGGCGACGGCTACCTCGACCGGCAGCTCGCGACCTGGCGGCGCCAGTACGACGCCAGCCGGTCGCGCGAGCTGCCCGCGCTCGACGAACTGCAGCACCGGCTCGGCGAGCGCCGCCCTGAGGCATCCGTCTCGACCCTCGTGCACGGCGACTACCGCCTCGACAACGCGATCGTCGCCGGGCCGGTCGAGGCGCCGCGGATCGCGGCGATCCTCGACTGGGAGATGGCGACGATCGGCGACCCGCTCGTCGACCTCGGCATGCTCGGCCTCTACTGGACCATCGCCGATCTGCCGGGCGGCTCCGGCATCGCGCCGAGCTCGGTCGACCCGGTGGCCGGCTACCCGTCGTTCGACGAGCTCGTCGACGCGTACGCGGCCCGGCTCGGCCGACGCGCACCCGACCTGGCGTGGTACCGGGCGTTCGCGGCGTACAAGCTCGCGGTGATCCTCGAGGGCATCCACTTCCGGTTCCAGGCCGGCGGCACCGTCGGCGACGGCTTCGACCGCATCGGCGAGCTGGTCGAACCGCTCACACGCGAGGGGCTGGCGTGGGCGACGAGGCGCGCAGCCACCGCGCCGGCAGCCGCCGCGGCCTCGGCCGGAGGCATCCGCTGATGGATTTCGCACTCGACTCCCGCACCGCCGCCCTGCGCGACGAGGTGCGCGCCTTCGTGCGCGACGAGGCGATCCCCGCCGAGGCGGTGCTCGACGCCCAGCTCGCCGCGACGCCCGACGAGTGGCGCTTCCGCCCGATCGTCGACGACCTGCGCACCGCCGCCCGCGACCGCGGGCTCTGGAATCTGTTCCTGCCCGGCGAGCGCGGCGCGGGCCTCACGAACCTGCAGTACGCGCCCCTCGCCGAGGAGACCGGCTGGAGCCCGCGCCTCGCGCCGGTCGCGTTCAACTGCGCGGCCCCCGACACCGGCAACATGGAGCTGCTCGCCGAGTTCGGCACGCCCGCGCAGCAGGCCGAGTGGCTCGACCCGCTGCTCGACGCGCGCATCCGCTCGGCGTTCTGCATGACCGAGCCCGAGGTCGCCTCATCGGATGCCACGAACATCGCGACCCGCATCCGCCGCGACGGCGACCACTACGTGGTCACCGGTCGCAAGTGGTGGTCGACGGGTGCGATGAACCCGGATGCGCGGTTGCTCATCGTGATGGGCAAGACCGATCCGGATGCTCCGCGCCACCGCCGGCAGTCGATGATCCTGGTGCCGCGGGACGCTCCCGGGGTGCGGGTCGTGCGGCCGCTCACCGTGTTCGGCTACGACGACCGCGACCACGGCGGGCATGCCGAGATCGTGTTCGACGACGTGCGCGTGCCCGCCGCGAACCTGTTGGGCGGCGAGGGCGAGGGGTTCGCGATCGCGCAAGCGCGGCTCGGGCCGGGGCGCATCCACCACTGCATGCGCGCGATCGGCATGGCCGAGCGGGCGCTCGCGCTCGTCGGCGACCGGGCGCGTGAGCGCGTGGCGTTCGGGGTGCCGCTGGCCGAGCAGGGCGTCGTGCGCGAGTGGGTCGCCGAGGCGCGCGTCGAGATCGAGGCGCTGCGACTGCTCGTGCTGAAGACCGCATGGCTCATGGACACCGTCGGCAACCGACGGGCGATGACCGAGATCCAGGCGATCAAGATCGCCGTGCCCCGTGCGGTGCAGCGCATCGTCGACCGGGCCATCCAGGTGTTCGGCGCGGCGGGGCTGAGCGCCGACCAGCCGCTGGCCGAGCTCTACGCCGGCGCGCGTGCGCTGCGCCTCGCCGACGGCCCCGACGAGGTGCACCTCGCCTCGCTCGGGCGGGCCGAACTGCGGCATGCCGACCCCCGGCGTGCCGACCCCCGGCATGCCGACCTCCGGCATGCCGACCACGCCGCGGGCGAGTGACCCCGGCCCGAGGCATCCGACCACCACCCAACCCCAACGGAAGGAACCTGCAATGACGCACTCCCCCGACCCCGCCGTCGACGGCGCCGGCTTCGGCACCCTCTCGGTCGCGAGCATCCTCGCCGAGACCGCGGCGCGGCACCCCGACCGGCCCGCCCTGCACTTCATGGGCGCGACCACCACGTACCGCGATCTGTGGCAGCAGACCCGCGCCTACGCGGGCGCCCTCGCGGCCCGCGGCATCGGCCGCGGCGACCGGGTCGCGATCATCGTGCCGAACGTGCCCGACTTCGCGCGCGTCTACTACGCGGTTCTGTCGCTCGGCGCGGTCGTCGTGCCCGTGCACCTGCTGTTCAAGGCCGAGGAGATCGAGTACGTGCTGCGCGACTCGGGCGCGGACCTCGTCGTGGTCGCCGCACCCCTGCTCGGCGAGGCCGTGCCCGCCGCGACCGCCGCGGGCGTGCCGCTCGTGACCGTGCTGCTGCCCGCACCGGGCACCGTCGCGGGGGTGCCGCCGCTGCCGCGGCTCGAGGACGAGGCATCCGCGGCGACGCCCATCGAGCGTCACGTCGCGGTGCAACCGACGGATGCCGCGACGATCCTCTACACGAGCGGTACGACCGGGTTCCCGAAGGGCGCCGTCGGATCGCACCTCGCGGTCGTCGAGCAGGTGCACTGCTCGCTCATCGACTCGTTCGACATCAGGGCCGACGACGTCGTGTTCGGCGGGCTGCCGCTGTTCCACGCGTTCGGGCAGACCGCGGTGCTGAACATCGCGTTCCGGGTCGGCGCGTCGATCATCCTGCTGCCGAAGTTCGACCCCGACCAGGCCGTCGAGCTGCTCGTCGCGCACCGCGCGACGGTGTTCACGGCGGTGCCGACGATGTTCGTCGGGCTGATCGAGGCGGCCGGCCGCACCGAGGCGCGCCCGCCGCTGCGGTTCGCCGTGTCGGGCGGAGCGGCGCTGCCGGTCGCGGTGCTCGAGGCGTTCCGCGAGGCGTTCGCCGCCGACGTGCACGAGGGCTACGGCCTCACCGAGACCGCGCCGATCGTGTCGTCGAACATCCTCGGCGAGCCGATCCGCCCGGGCACCGTCGGCCGCCCGCTCTGGGGCGTCGACGTCGCGGTCGCCGACCCCGAGGTCGAGGGCCGCATCGAACTGCTCGCCGAGCCCGGCGCGCTCGGCGAGATCGTCGTGCGCGGGCACAACCTCATGAAGGGGTACCTGGGCCGACCCGACGCGACCGACGAGGTGATGGTCGACGGGTGGTTCCGCACCGGCGACCTCGGCACCGTCGCCGACCGGGTCGTCACGATCGTCGACCGCAAGAAGGACATGATCGTGCGCAACGGCTACAACGTGTACCCGTCGGAGGTCGAGGCGGTGCTCGCACGCCACCCGCACGTCGCGCTGTCGGCCGTGTTCGGCGTCGACGACCACGTGCACGGCCAGGAGGTGCACGCCGCCGTCATCGCGCACGACGGGCACGAGCTCGACGCCGACGAGGTCGTCACGTTCGTGAAGGAGCGCCTCGCCGCCTACAAGTACCCGCGCGTCGTGCACGTCGTCGACGAGCTGCCGATCGGCGCGAGCGGCAAGGTGCTGAAGCGCTCCCTGGTCGAGCAGTTCGCCGGCGTCGCGAGCTGAGGCGGGGCCGGGCCGGGCTGCCCCGGTCAGCCCCCGCGTCCGCCGGGCACGGTGTTCAGCGCGTCACGTCACCGCGATGCCGCGATGACGGCGGCCATCGCTTCGGCAGCCAGTCGCTCGTGCGTTCCACCACGATGTACGCGCCCGGCACGCTGTCGGGCTGCGTGTCGTCGGCGTCGTTGCCGCCGGCATGCAGCGCCGCCAGCGCGATGGTGCGCGCGCGACGCAGCAGCTCACGGTCACCGCGAACGGCGAACACCTGCTCGAGCTCGGCGAACAGGCGCTGCCGCTCGTGCTCGACCTCGACGAGCACCTCGGCCCGCACGGTCTCGAGCGCGGCGTCGATGCGGGCCGTGGATTCGGGATCGCGGATCCGGCCGAACCAGAAGACGATGACGGCGAGCACGAGGCCGATCGCCCCGACGGCCAACCAGGTCCGCGTCGACGGGTCTGCGCCCGACGCGAGGATCCACAGCAGCGCGAACCCGCCGAGCAGCACGCAGACGACGCCCGACTGGAAGAAGGTGGGCCGTGCGACGGGCCGTCCGAGCGTGAGCATCGACGCGGCCAGCATCACCGTGCCGACGATCGCGGTGAGGAGTGCCCCGGTTCGGGGATCGGGTTCGAGCGCGTGCCCGCGATAGCCGATCCCGAGCAGCACGAGCGGCGCCACCATGCCGAGCACGCACACGAGCACCAGGACGGTGACCAGCCCGCCGCGGGGACTGCGGATGCCGTACCGAGCACGCAGCAGCGCTCCGACCCGTCGGTGCGCGCGATCCGAGACGGCGCGCGACTCGCGCCACACGCGGGCCGACTCGTCGCGGAGGCCGAGTTCGACGAACAGCGCGGACTCGATCTCGGCGCCGCTCAGCGGCCGCGACCCGCCGCCGTTGCTGCGCCGCCAGAACCACGGTGCCGTGACTCGCTCTGCGAGCGCGTGTGCTTCGGCCGCCCGGTCGGCTGGTCGACCGGGATCTGCGGGCGCAGCATCCGTCATCGTCGGTGCTCACCCTCCCTGCCGCGGACCGACACGGCCCGGCCATCCTACGGGCGTCCGTGGGTTCGGCTCAGTCCGAGCGTCGTCGTGCTGCAATCTCAGCTCGGTGTTCCACGACCCAGTCGGCGAGGGCGGACAGCGGCACGAGCAGACTCTCGCCGAGCGGGGTGAGGCGGTATTCGACGCTGGGAGGGGTGGTCGGGAACACCGCAGCTTCGACGCAGCGAGTCCGGCGTGATCGTCAACATCGCCGGAGTCGGCATCACGAAGGGCGGGATCCATTGGGGCGATCTGCAACTCGAGCACGGCTACGGGATGGTCGCCGCCCAACTCCAGGCCGGCCGGGCCAACGATCTGCTCGGCGTCGCCTTCGCCGCCCGGCGCGACAACCCGATCCGCTATGTGCTCTACCACCCCGGCTTCACCAGGAGCGGAGACCTCAGCCCGCTGCCACCCGTACTGCGTGCGTCGATTCGCGCCGCCGCGCGCCTCTCGGCGCGCCCCGTCACCGAGTCGGTCGCGCCGATCCACGACTTCATCGACCGCCCTCCTTCCGCACCCCTGACCGCGATCGACCGCGACAAGCCCGTCCCGCTCACGCTCTCCACATTGGATCCGGCCGACGCCGAGCGCCTCGCGGGGATCACCGGGTCTCTCCTCGCGACCATCCGTGGGCGGTCGTGACGGCGATCGATCGTGCAGCTGCGAACTGACGCCGCACGGGCCGGCCCTCTCGTGGAGGGCCGGCCCGTTCCGGGTGCGCCGTGAGGGTTCAGTCGCCCGTCGGCACCCCGGCGTTCTCGACCGGCACGTCCTCGGGCTCGACCGCCTCGACGGTGTCGCCGTCGAGCACGTACGTCGCGCCGACGAAGTCCTGCACGCCCTGGTCGACGGTCGTGATGCCGACGCCGAGGTAGGCGGCGTGAATGTCGGCCGAGAACGCGAGCGGCACGATGCCGTTGCCGACCAGGTCGCCCGACGTGATGGCGTCGACGATGCCCTGCCGGGTGGGGTGTTCGCCGGCGCGCGCGAGCGCCTCGGCGAACAGGTAGCCGACGCTCATGCCGTAGACGGTGTTGCCGGTGAACGGTGCGCCGTCGTTGTACTCGTCGTTGATCTGCTGGAACAGCGCGACCCACTCGCCCGAGGGGCTGAACGGCAGGTAGTTCGACGATGTGAAGCCCTGGAGCAGCTTCGGGCCGAGGTCTTCGCCCAGGTAGCCGACGAGCGTCGGGTAGTCGCCGCCCGACGACGACGAGTACCACTGCGGGAACCAGCCGAGCTTCGCGGCGGTGCCCACGGCGAGCGCGGTGAACCCGTTGATGGTCGCGAGCAGGTTGATCTCGCAGCCGGCGGCCTGCATGGCGCCGATCTGCGCGGTCACGTCCTGGTTCGACACCGAGTACCGCTCGATGTGCGCGAGCCCGCCCTCGCCGAGGACGAGTTCGGCACCTTCGATGAACTCGTCGCCGAAGTCGTCGTCCTGGCCGAGCAGGCACACGGTCGCATCGGGCGCCTGGTCTTCGGCGTACTGCGCGAGCGCGGCCCCCTCGACGACGTAGTCGGCGTTGAATCCGAAGGTCCACGGGTATTTCTCGGGCTGGTTCCAGCTCGTCGAACCGGATGCCACGAACAGGTCGGGCACCTCGTTCTGGTTGAGGAAGTCGAGCACGGCGGTGTGCGTGGGCGTGCCGAGGCCGTTCAGGATGGCGAACACCTCGTCCTCCTGCACGAGTTCGCGCACGACGGTCTGCGTGGTCGCCGGGTTGTAGCCGTCGTCCTTCACGAGGTACTCGATGGTGCGGCCGTTGATGCCGCCCTGGTCGTTGACGTAGTCGAAGTACGCCTTCGTGGCGGCCGAGATCGACGAGTACCCGGCGGCGGCCGGGCCCGTGAGCGGCGTGTGCGTGCCGATGGTCACGGTGTCGTCGGTGATGCCGGGTGCGGCCGCGGCTTCGCCGCCGCCCGAGACGGCGGCGGGCGAGCTGCAGGCGGCGAGGGCGGCGACGAGCGCGACCGACGTGGTGAGCGCCGCGAAGGTGCGGCGGCGGGGTGTGCTGTGGAACATGATCACCTCTCTGATTCGGTTGGGACTGACTGCGGGTGCGGTGGGGCGGGCACGGGAGCGAGCGGGTCGGATGCCACGGGCGAGACGGATGCCACGGGCGAGACGGATGCGACGGGCTGCGGTGCTCCGCCGGTCGAGGAGCGCCCGAGCGCAGCGAGGACGCGTCTCGAGAACCCGCGCGCCGGGGTCGACACGCGCGCGACCGCCCCCGCGAGTCCGCCGGGCCAGGCGGCCATGACGACGATGAGCAGCGCGCCGAACACGAGCACGGGCAGGTTGCCGCTGAGCCGCTGTTCGAGGTCGCTCGGCAGTGCCAGCGCGGCGGTCAGCGTGCCGATGACCCACGGCAGCAGCACGACGACGACCGCGCCGGCGAGTGCGCCGCCGAGGCTGCCGAGCCCGCCGACGACGACCGCGACGACGAGCAGCAGCGAGTAGGCGAGCGTGTAGGCGCCGGGACTCACCGACTGCGCGATGAAGCACAGCAGCGCCCCGCCGGTGCCGGCGGCG